>JAKQFQ010000376.1 GCA_029558315.1 Bacillota bacterium | reverse complement strand
ACTTTACAGTCCCAATCGATATGCGTTTCCAGCCATTCCTTTATCTTAGTATTTTTCTCCAGATCTGAAGAATTCCCTTCACGTGGTCCATCTGCAACGAGATATAGCTTCTGAGGCTGTGCCTTTCTGATTTCTTCAAATACCTGAATGGTAGTATCCGGTCTGTTAAAAAAAATGAAAGTGACCGGAGTATGCAATTGCAGTTTTTCCATTATTTAGATCCTCTCCCAAAAAGAACTACGCCAATAGTCTGTAACAGCAATTTAAAATCCAATCGCAGCGACCATTGATCGATATATTCCAAATCAAGCCTCACTACCTCATCAAAATCTTTGATATCACTCCGCCCGCTCACCTGCCACATACCGGTTAGACCAGGGGTAATACTCAGTCGTCTGCGATAATGCGCATTGTACTGTTCAAATTCATTTATTGTCGGCGGCCTTGTTCCCACAAGGCTCATATCTCCCTTTAGGATATTCCAAAACTGTGGCAATTCATCAATACTTGTCTTTCGAAGAAATCTGCCTACTCTGGTTACTCTGGGGTCTTTTTCCATTTTAAACATCAGGCCCTTTACTTCATTCTCTGCCATCAGGTCTGCTAACCGTTTTTCCGCGTCAGGATACATAGAGCGGAATTTGTACATGGTAAAATGTCTTCCATTCTTACCAATTCTCTCCTGTTTAAAAATAACAGGTCCTCGTGATTCTAATTTGATTGCCAATGCTACAAACGGAAAGACAATAATCGTAATCAGTATTCCAAAGAGACTACCTATAACGTCCATCGTACGTTTAATCATCAATCGCCGGTAATCCATATTCTGAATGGAAAATGAGATAACAGAGAAACCTGCAAATGTACCGGCTTCCTTCCCATCCAGGTTCAGCTCTTCCATTTCAATGTTATAATGACACAGAATCCCCATCGCTTCAAACTCCAGAATCATATCTCTGACTTGCTCAATCTGAACTCTGGGAAGCGAGATAAAAACTCGGTCCAAAATATTCTGTGTGGCTACTTCTATCAGATTCTCTCCGCTTGCCACAACGGGAATTCCCATGATTTCCTGACCACTCATGTCTTCATCCAATACCGCAATACAGGTCAGTTCATAATTCCAGTGCTTCTTCTCCAGAATTCGTTTCACAATTCCCTGTACATCTGCTGCCTGAGTGATAATCATAAGTTTATCACTACTATTACTCTTCTTGTAATGCTTGAGCATGTACTCTTTGAATCCCAGATGGAAAAGATATGTCAGTGCAAAATCAATAATACCGAAATATCCATAAACCAGTCGTGAAAAGTCCAACGCATTTTTCGTAAGGAAAAGGAATAAACTGCTAAACATTGTAATCGTTATTGCATATTTGCCGATTGCCAGTAACTCTTTGTAAAAACCGCGTTCAAAAAAGTCCCGGTTCCAATCCGTAACAATGGTATACATCAAAGAGATTGCAAGTAAGAATACTCCATAGAGCATATACATCTGCTGATGATTATCCACATAAAAATTGCCAAACCGCAATAAGAGTGCCACCAGATAGGATGCCACTACTGCAATAAATTCAATCATCATCAGACTATACGTTTTTACAACTCTGCTTTTTCGATAAATACTGTTCATTTGTCCATGCCTTTATCAATATTCATAACACTTTATTATACTATAGGAAGATTGCTATCGCAATATCGCTCTTATTTTCATTCGCATCCAATGGTTCTGATATTCCCGTCTTGGAATATGACATTCTCGTAACATTGAAAATCCCTGATGCATCTGGATACTCATTCTTATCAAGCTTTTACGATAAACCTTCGATTCATATAACTTAAATTTTAAAAATACATATCTATTCTCATCAAAAATTAACTGCTGATCATCCAGGCAGCTTCTCGTCACCTGTGTCTGACTGATTCCTATATTGACCAGAGTTTCTTTCGAATATTCATAGTTCATACTGTTCGATAGAATATGCATATAAAAATCCACATCTACCAACCATTTCAAATGTTCATCAAATAGTTCTTTCTGATTGCGAAAGATGGTTGCACTGGGGGCTCCAATCATGTTCACCAGAAACAGATTCCGGTAATCATCATTTAACTGCGCCATTTCTAAGTCTGAAATACATCTTGTATATGACTTCTCAACATCGATCTCGCCACTTTTCAGGTATACCTGTTCATTCGTTCCGCTAAATGCCAGCACTGCCTTCGGATGATGATCCATCATATCAACAAAGTTCTTGAGGCTTAGCGGATGTGCAAAGGAATCATCATGATGCATAACTTTTATCAGTTCTCCGTTTGCCTTCTTCATTGCTGCATTTGTATTAGCCGTGGGGCCTAATGATTTCACATTTTTCTCATAGAGTATCGATAAACCATCGTAATTCTCCACCAGTTCCTTCACCTCATCATTGGTAGAATCATCCGTAATAATCACTTCATAATCGTGATACGTCTGCATGCTGATGGATTGCAATAATCGTTCTAATGATACAGTATTATTATAAGCCGGTATGCATATTGAAACATGTACCATATGTGAATCTCCTCTTTCTATTGTTCCTCTTCGACAGGTAACAGCTCCCAAAAATCTTCATATAGGAGACTCTTTTTGTTAGCATCATGATACCATTTGGCTGGTGCAATGACATCTTTACTTCCACTCAGGAACTGCGCCCACCAGGAAAATGAACTGTTTGAAATAATAAAATGTCTGCATCCACTCATTAGAATCAGTTCTTCATAATCCTTCGTTTTCTCTGCCATTACCGTCACATCATCGTTTCCACTCTGATAATGTTCTTTCACATAATTCTTATCATCCGAGAAGATATAAAAATGTGGATTCTGTAACTCCTGCCTGTATTGTTCCATTGCACTATGATAGTATTTATCATTACATACTTCATGCATCCCGTTGCCGATATAATCACCTCGTCTTATGTGTACACACACAGACTCTTCCTGTTTCATACGTTTTCGCATTACAGCAATCGCACCCTCTTTCTCTACAGGTGCTATTAATTCTTCTCTAAGAATACTTTCTAGTTGCCTTGCATATTGTGGTGTCTGCCAATATCCAAATAAGACCACATTGGGGACTAGTTGCTGTGTAAAATATTCCGGACAGTTTTCAGCAAGAAGATTGAGTCCTATCCCCTCTTTCCAAAGGCGTTCTCCCTTTCTCGCTTCCTGATTAATCGCATAAGACGTTCTGTTTTTTCTTCTTACCAGAATCGGTTGTAATAATCGTTCGAGCCCTACTCCGCTTCTGCCGGCCAGAATTCGATATTCTGATGGGTCGGTAATAATGTTACCACATTTTAAATCAAAATGACTTAATGCATCCTCATACATCGCATGATGTTTCATATCCGCAGCATTTGTATGACTATAATCCAGCAGAATCTCCTGTTCTTTTTTCTCTGCAAGGAATCTGGCATATGCATAAGTAAATAATTGATTACACATACCCGCATTCATTGTTCTTACAATAATCATTTTTCCTCTTACCTCTCTTACCAGGATTTACCGGTCAATTTGTTATATACCTTTTCAAAACTGCTGATAAACCGGTAACATGGGTATCCGATCAGGAAAGACTTCATTCGAATGCGTTTGGCTAATGGCCATTTTTCCTTAACGAAATAGTCATAATAAAGCAAACGATACCACATCTTTAGCTTTTGCTTATCTTGTTTGCTCTCATTATGTTCATAGAATCGAATGACAGAATAAATGGTCAAGTTAAGTTCTAATCTGTAGAGTTCTTTCTCTTTCTTATTCTGATAAAAATCCATTCTCTCCATGCCCGATTCCAATGCCGCCTCATAAGTACGATGAGAGTTCCGATTCATAATACTACCGCTTCTTTGTCGGTAATAGTATAATGCAGACGATATCACTGCTATCGTTTTAGCCTGATAGATTAATCGGTATGTCGTATATCCATCTTCATAAATCTTTCCCTTGGGAAATCGAATTAGCCCATCTGTGGCTTTGAATAATTGTCTCTGATAAATCTTATTCCAGGTAACCATGCACTCCTGCATTCCTGCCACAGTATAAAACTGTCGCTCAGCCTCTTGTTTCTCATACACACATATATCTATTTTTTCCGGAGCCCAATAATGTTCAGGAGAACATTGCAAATCCGCAATACAACCGTCCTCTGGAACTTCTTTAATCTTACACCATGCCAGTTGTGACTTTGATTTCAAAACACTGCGATACAAAAGCTCTATCATCTGTGGATGAATAAAATCATCTGCATCTACAAAAACAATCCATTCACCGGTAGCCACGTCAATACCGGCATTCCTTGCATCAGACAGACCTCCATTTTTCTTATGGATGACTCTAATTCGTGTATCTCTTTCAGCAAAAGAATCACAAATCACACCGCTCTGATCTAATGTTCCATCGTCCACCAGAATAATTTCCAGAAGTGAATATGTCTGTGACCGCACAGAATTCAAGCATTGTTCTAAATATTTTTCAACATTATAAATTGGTATTATTACACTAATTAATTCCTGTCTCAGCTCGTTTTCTTGCCTGTTTTCCATTGTTTTACAACCTCAAGTCCTTTTCCATCTGCTTTACAAAATGAATTGGTGAGTACTCATCTTGATATATTGCTTTCTGTCCACTTTTTTTGTTCAACCATTCCTTTGTAAAATCTTTGCTAAATGTCTCCCAATCAGAGAAATATTTTACGTTCTTAGGATCGATTCCTCTCATAGATTGAACCTCGCTATTGTCTGTCAGTATCTTCTTCCCATAAACCACTGCTTCAAATACTCTAAGAGAAATACCTTTGCTGGATTCTCCTGTCAGATCAACAATACATTGCGTAGAATTGATAGCATTAACTATACTTTGGTATGTCAATTCCTGATTGCATTCTATGTCAAGTCCTTTATATTCTGAGACATTTGCATAACAAACTCCAAAACGTGGGCAAAAACCATTGTCCTTTAAGAATGTGTATATTTTACGAATCTGCTGCCCGCGCCCCTTTTCTGATCCCCAAAAGAAAACATCACTACTTACCTCTTGCTTAGTAACTGACAATCTGGAATAGTACGTATCAAAAAAACGGAAACCATAACGTATAGCATCGGGTCTGTGATAAGTATAAATAGCATCAAAGGAGACTCTATTACAAGCCAGCCTTGCGCCTGATGAATAATAGGAATCAAAAGTATCGAGTAAATATAACACCATTTTTACACCATACTTTTTCTGATATATTCGTAATAACGAAGGTTCATAATACTCCATTGCAACATTACTAAAAACAAAGCAGCAATTCTCATCTACATTTGAAATGATATCTTCCATCATGGAATATCTGTTCCATGCAGCGCGAAAAGGTAATTCGAAAATCTGGTTCATACTTTTGGAATGATGTAACTTCCATAATTTTTCTTTATTCTTGGGAATCGCCGGTAAAGATGAAATCAGAGTTACATTATAAAGACTCTTCAAATCACTAAAAAGAATGTCATATAATGGATTTCTTTCTCCTCCTGTAAAAATATAAAAATGCATCCGGCTTTCTCCTTACTAAAATTGTCCTATTCCCTTTAATAATGCGCGTTGTCCCTTTACTATTGCATAATGAATGGCACTTCTTACGTATCGGAACCACATCCTGCACTTTTCAGAAGCATTCCCCTGGTTCATTTGATATACACGCATTGCTTCTGTTAAATGATTCTTCTCTGCCGTCTCGTAAAAAGGCGCACAGCTTTCGCGATTGATTTCCTTTCGATGTCGATAAAGATAGGCATAATCCGGGAAATGACGAATATCACTAATCATACGGTTTTCTGGTGCCAGTTCCAATTCAACGCTATATCCAATCATATTCGAGCTTGCTTTTTGTAATCGATCAATGGCATTCCAGGAGGAACCTGTTACCTGTCTGTATGCGCCCATACACTCTGGCAGATAATAAAGCTTACCATACTGCAGCAGCCAATAGGTGATATTGTTATCGTCAAAGTACTTTGCCGTTAAGCCATTTGGCCAATGTTCCTTGGAAATATTGCGAAATAACATTGCATTAGCCTGCAGAAACATCCATTTCCAGTACTGCTGCTTCGTATATTTTCTCTCTTTCCTTGCACGACTAAGCGGCACTTTGGTACCATCCTCATAGGTCAGATAAAGATTATGCCCACACACAACACAATCCTGATTATCCTTATTCTCCAAACACTCTAACTGTTTCTGTAATTTCTCCTCTGACAGATAGTAATCATCCCCATCCAGATAAGTACAATAATCTCCTGTTGCCATTTTAAGCAGATGCAGACGGTTATTCGCAGAACGTTCCACACGATTATACTGTTCATGCAGATCTCGCGGCATTTGGAAAATTTGTATCAGCATGGGATACTTCTTCTGATACTCCTGCAGAATAGACCAGGTATTATCCTCTGATCCGTCATCTCCAATCAGAATCTCCAACTCTGCCTTAAGCCGCTGAGACAATACGGTCTTTAGTGTATGCTCTATATACTGTTCAAGATTGTAGGTTGTAATCAGCACACTAACCTTCATCTACTCTCTCCTTTTGGTTTTTCTGCGTTCGTTTCTATTTTTTCTGAATATCATGAATGGATGGAATCGCAGCCAGTAATTTTATTGAATGTAACCCATGTACCATGCGGCGAATCCATTTTCCGTTATTGCAATAATGATTCTGCGGTGCATGATACATCGCAGGTCTTTCCTCATACACATCATTTAGCACCGTCCGCCATCGTGAAATACACTTCGTTGGCACAAATTCCTGATGAGCAAATGTCATAGCCTGCAATCCCAGTCGTTGGTTCAGTTCCTGATCCTTCAAGAGTCGAATCACATTTCGTGCTAAATCCTTAGCGTCACGATATAACAGGCCTGTCTTTCGATGAATCACGGTATCCAACAACCCATTTTTTCTTCGTGTAACCACAGGGATACCACAGGACTCCAGCTCTACTGCACACAAGCAAAATGTCTCTGTCGCAGCCATCGGATTGACAACACCAACCGCTGTGTTGGCAAACACCTGGTATTTTTCATCTCCCAGCAATCCATGAAATACAACAGAGGGCATCAACTCCCCGTTCTGTGTACATATATACGGCATGAAGAGATCTTCATATTCTTTTTGCGCAATTCCATACTGTCCCAGACTGGATTCTCTGCTATAGAGCTGACCAGAGCCGATGACCTGTAGTTTTGCCTCAGGAACTGCTGCCACGATTTCTTTCCATGCCTGCGCCAAAACATGAAAATTCTTTTCATAGACCAGACTTCCGATATAGGTGACGTTCTTTTCATATGGAATTGTTCGTGGAATCTCTTTTTGTGGCGGTAGAAATATGTTAAAAACATAATCCATCTTTTGAATTACCGGCTCATCCAGATAGTAGTCATACATTTGCCGGCCAACGCAGATTACCCGCTTGATTGTCTCACAGCGGGCAAATAATTTCATTTCAGAAAATGTCAGAAAATTGTGTGCCCAGATTATTGTCTTAATCCCAGCAGCTTCAATCATATCATAAGTCTTGTCGGATTGCAGATTCTTCAGGATGACAATATCAATACCATCCTTCTTCATCTGTGCAAGAGCATCATCAATTGATTTTACACGACGTTGCTTGCATTTCATAAGATTGTTCTCATTAAAATGATAAAAGGTAATCTCAATTGTATCTTTCTCTTCTGCCAGATATCTTCCCAACAGCAAAAAACAATATGCGGTTCCGCCAACACCCGGATTACCTTCCTCCGGTCGCGAAAGATTCATGTTTGCAAACCCCTGGTCTTCCAGAAGAAGCGCAACCTTAATCATTCTCTGATTCCTCCGATTCAAAGCAGGTTTCATCTATCAATTGATTAAACCCATTTTTCATATATGCACTATCCAGCATCTCGTCAATGTAAGGAACAAGTTCCTCCGGTCGAGGGATTCTGCCAATAGAACTCTTCATTACGGTTAACTCCTTAATATGAGGATCCATTTTCTCAAGGAACTTGGTATCCATCATAATCGGCGATATTGCATTTATTTTAAGATTCTTTCCGCCATATTCTGCCGCTGCAGACTTCATAGCTCCAAGCAATGCATACTTTGCAATGATATAATCCGGCATAAACTTGGGTGGTATATCATCTTCCACATAAGAGGATAACATCACCAATACCCGATTTCCATAATCCTTATGCATCAACGGAAGGAAGGCTCTTGTTACTACCAAAAATGCATATAGCTGAACATTTAATTCCAATCTGAGGTAATCCGTGTTCAATTCCCGGTATCTCATATAATCAAACTTCATCGCCGGAAAATGCAAAATATAATGAGGATACTTTACATACTTCTCAACCTGAAGAACCAGTTTTAATGCCTGATTTTCATCGCGCAGATCCGCCTGTATGGGAATCAGTTCAATACTGGGCAATTCTGCTGCCAGTGAAGTCAGAATCTCTCGATTTGAAAAATAATGTGCAAGAACCAATGGTGGATATTTACAGTTCTTTCTGTATTTTGTGGCAATATGTCTGATAT
This sequence comes from Bacillota bacterium, assembly GCA_029558315.1. GTDB lineage: Bacteria > Bacillota > Clostridia > Lachnospirales > Lachnospiraceae > NK4A136. Next base: position 2,718 of record JAKQFQ010000376.1, on the reverse strand, counting down.
ATGCCAGTGCTACATCCGAAGATGCCCCTATCACTAAATAGACTTCTCTCTCATCTATTCTCATTCTATTCCCCCCTGCCTTTCTTTACTCTTTTCGCTCTTACTCTGTACAACCAACCACCAGCGTTGCTCTTGATACTTTTTTCCCCATCTGGTTGGTAATATAAGCTTTTATTTTAATCCTTTTAAATCCTTCGTGTAACTCCATAACCGTACCAGTCACTTTCAGTCTGTCGCCTTCATATACTGGTGCATTAAATGTCGTATTGATTTCATGAAAAACACAATGTTCTCCCGGAAGATATACTCCTACCAAAGTGGAATAGAAAGATGCCGTCAGCATTCCATATACCAATCTGTGATCATATCCATGCTTCTTCGCATATTCATCGGTCAGATGCATCGGATTGATGTCGCCTGACATCGCCGTAAATTCTTCCTGCAGCTTCGGTGTCACGGTTACTTCAAAGGATTCAGTTGTACCAATCTGTATTTCACTAAACACATAATGATTCATGCTATTTCATACTCTTTTCAATAATATCAAGCATTTCTCCAACATTCTTCATGCCCACAACATCCTTCATCTGAAATTTAAAGTTAAATTCAGCTTCCACTTCCGAAATAAGTGTAATATGCATAAGACTATCCCAATCTTCAACATCATCTGATGTTGTTGTCTCAAAAACCTCGATTGTATCATCATCAAATACATCATGAAAAATATCGTTTACCTTACTAAGGATTTCTGCTCTTGTCATAATAACCTCCCTGATATACATCTTACAGTGTTACATTCAACCTGCATTTTTCTATTCTATCATAAAACATATCTTTCGCCAAATAATTAGCTTTCCACCCTTAAAATAGATACCTGTTTGGGTACATAATCCTTTAGTCTCAGTCGGAATCGCTCATCTGGCATCGTTTCAAATCCCATTTCTTCATACAAATGTTCCACCATGGCATTCTTTGATGTCTTTTTGTACTCTCCGATTAAACACTCTGCGCCTTGTTTTCCAGCCTCCAAAACCATGCAATTCATAACAAACTCTTCCATACCGCGTTTTAGAACCCGACAGCTCATAAGCCATGTATCTACAAAATAGTTATTTTCTTCCCGCTTCATGATAACAACACTAACCAGACCATGATCGCCAAATTGATCCCGCAATGTAAAGTAAAGAGTCTGGTAATCACTGTTTGATGCAATTTCTGCAATTTGCTCCTCACTGTAACGAATCGTACGCAGGTTAAACTGGTTCGAGCGCTGGGTAAGCTGCGCAATTCTCGGTATATGAAACTTGTCAAAAGCCTTGGCCATGCCTTCCATTTTGAGATTATTCAAATATTCTTCATATGACAGATAATTCTCCTGCATACTGATTCGTTGAGCTTCCTCCCGATATTGCCTGGTTCGTTCTGCATCAGCTTCACTAAAATTAATTGTCTCAAACAAATTCTGTTCCTGAAGAAATGTAACATACTCAGCCGGATCTTCCGGCAATTCTGGTACTGTAATCTCCGGAATCATAGATTTTACAAGATTTCTTTCAAATGGATTATCATCAAGAAAAACAAAACTATCCATTCCCAGATTCAATGTTTTCTGAATCTTTCTGATGTTACTTGCTTTATCCTCCCAATTGGCAACAAACATTGCAATATCGTCCAGACGAAGCACCATCTCCGGATGTTTTAAGAACGGTTCCTTGGCTTTCTCCTCATCATTTTTACTGCAAACAGCAAGCACGATTCCTCTTCTGCTTAATTCCTTCAACCACAATTGAAAAGAATAGAAAGCATGCCCCAATCCCAATTCTCCAATCTGAATTCCTTCCAGACCATCATCACCAATAACGCCCCCCCATAAAGTGTTATCCAAATCCAACACGATACACTTAGCAAATCTTGACCGAAATACTGAAGCAACCGTCACAATTTCATGTGCGATTGCAGGTAAAACTTCCATGGAAAAAGGCATTTTTGCAACATAATAAAGTGTTTCATCATGAAGTGTTTTTCTTCCGTAGAGATTCTGCAGGAAAGAGATATCAATAATATACGTATCCTTATGTTGTGCTGCTCCATCCATCAGCAGAAGATTGAGTTCTCTTAACTGTCGAATAAAAGAAATATTCATTTTATTTCCAAAATTACCAAAACAACGATCATCGGCCTCAGGAAAGTTAAACTGGAGGATTTTTCCGCTCTGGTTTCTTCGAAGTGTTTCCCAGATCCGAGCAATTTTTTCATACTCGGTCTTACCAAACTGATTTCTTAACTCCACAGCAGTTTTGCAATACCGCTCGTAAAGTTTTTCCACACACATACAGAGAATCGTTGCATCTGCATGATATTGATATAGCTCAGATGTAAGATCCATAACCTGTGCAATAATCTGATCATAGTCAGTGTCCAGGAGTGAAATCTTAAGTTTGTTTACATAGCCATATCCACGAATCGCCTGTGCCAGATGCTGTGTGGCACAATCCCCCAGTAGCACCATCCGATATTCCTGTAGATTTGACATATCTTTCTTACTATATTTTTTTAATTCGATCAATGATGGAAACATTTTTGCACCTCTGATTTTCTCACGGTAGTGTCAAATTTCACTACCTATTTTATTGTTTTAACCTTGATTATCAGGGAGTTTATAATAAAAAGAGCACTCCCCCCTTTTTTTTGATATAATGTCCTCGACTAAAAATCCAA
>JAKQFQ010000352.1 GCA_029558315.1 Bacillota bacterium | reverse complement strand
GCTCACAAGAATAAATTCAAAGAATCTCCGGTTTTCAAAAGAGGAAATTTCACAATACTTTGGAGAAAAAGGATATTACCTGCAAGATGACGACCTGGACGCGATTGAAAGCTGTACAGAGGGATGGGTGACTGCGTTAGTCGCTTTTAATATGTACCTTATGGATGGGATATCTGTAAGGGATTCCATAAGAAGATTTGAACATTGCAATCTTGAGATTGAAAACTATATCTCAGAAGAAATTTTCCATATGTGGTCGGAAGGGCAGCAAGACTTTATGGAAAGTACCTCTGTGCTAGATAGAATCTGCGCACCTCTGTGCGAAGCTATAACTGGGTATAATGCAAGCTCAATGTTACAGGAACTATACCAAAAGAATACATTCCTTTCATTCCAAGATAATGACAATATATGGCTTCGATACCACCGTCTTTTTTTGGACTTTTTAAGAAAAAGATTAAAAGAGAGAGATTCAGCATCTATCTGCGAGCTTTACCGAAAGGCAGGAACATGGCTTGAGTCAAACGGTTATCCAGATGAGGCTATCGAATATTTCTTAAGGGGCGGCTTTTATAATTCTGCTGTGCAAATTATCGAGGAATATGGGAGACTTCAACTAGTACATGGAGAGTATATTACCGTTATGTCATGGATAGACAGGCTTCCAAGTAATTATACAGAACAAAGCCCCCTCCTTTTAAGTTTTAAATCCTTTTGTTTTGCGGGTTTGAGTGATTATCACAGCGCAAAGGAGTATAGTCGAAAGTTATCACTGCTTGTGAAGAAAAGTAGAGAGGCTACTCCTGACTTATACACATCATATTTGTTGGTGGAAGCTAATTTTCATTTGCTTAATGGCGATACAAAAAGCTCAATGGCAGCCATTTCGGAAGCTGCATCCTATGGTCTTGGCAATTCGATGAAAATTAAGTATGTAGACTTTAATTTGTATGATATCAGTATGTATCGGTCTATGTATTATTACGTAATGAGATTGTTGAATGAAAACCCAGATGGGTTCTCTTCTTTGTTGTCTGACTATAGGAAGCTGATTGGAATCTATCCAGGTTATGCACCACTTGCAAAAGCAGAATTGCAATACGAAAGCGGAAATCTAATAAAAGCACTTCCTGAATTAGCCCAAGCAATAGAGGAAGCAATGACCAGCAGATGCCCTGGT
>JAKQFQ010000322.1 GCA_029558315.1 Bacillota bacterium | reverse complement strand
GGATCTGCATATGCGGGATAGTCCGGTGATGCTCATCCTCTCCGGTTCCAGCATCAGCATTATGGAACAGGAAGTTCTTGGGTATAAAAGCCCCTTATATGGGAGAAGGACTGGACAATGGCAGGTAGAACCATTGTCTTTTCTCCACCTGAAAGAATTTCTGCCATGGTCCGTTATTGATTTAGCACACGTATGGTTTACAACAGGAGGAATCCCAGCATACCTTGCACTATTTGATCCTAACACAGACTTCTGGTCAAACATTTCCAGACTATTTCTTACCAAAGGTGCATACCTCACGATGGAGGCAGAATTACTCCTAAAGTATGAATTCAGAGAACCTGCAAATTATTTGACTATTCTTAAGGCAATAGCAGAACGTCATACCTCACTTGCCGAGATAATTCAGCAGTCCGGTCTTGACCGGAGTATGATCTCAAAATACCTTTCAGTTTTGACAAAACTCCATTTTGTACGTGAGGAATTGCCAGTTACTGCAATTCCGGGATCCAGGAAACGGCGTTATCAGATTTCAGATCCATACCTCTCCTTCTGGTTCAGGTTTATCTATCCAGAGATGAACGCAATTGAAGCAAGACAGACATCACAGATTCTGGAGCGGGTACAGAATTACTTTCCCAGATTTTCAGAAGCAATCTTTGAACTTCTGACTGAACATCTCATCAGGGAAAGAATTTTCTTTCCGGATATTCCCATCAGCGATCTTGGAAGATGGTGGCATAATGAGGATGAGATCGATCTTGTTGGCATCTCTGAAAGTGAAGATCTGATGTTATGCGTAGAATGCAAATGGAAAGATCTTACGAAGAATGAGTCAATAGTAATACTCGAAAAACTGGAAGAGAAAAGTCGTCTGATACGGTGGAGAAACGAAAAGCGAAAGACCATCTGTGCTCTTATCGGAAGAAAAATTGCAGGAAAGGATGAAATTTGCAAAGCAGGATATGAAGTATATGATCTTGCAGATATTAACTAAACTCATGATATCTCATAACAGGAGAGAGAATTTAATTGTTTTAAAAAAGCCGCTCCCTGTTACGGAAGCGGTTTTTTTTATGGAAAAA
>JAKQFQ010000315.1 GCA_029558315.1 Bacillota bacterium | reverse complement strand
TTCTGGAAACCAGAATGGTGGACTTCTGGAAACCAGAATGGTGGACTTCTGGAAACCAGAATGGTGGACTTCTGGAAACCAGAATGGTGGACTTCTGGAAACCAGAATGGTGGACTTCTGGAAACCAGAAGATGGTATCTTCTCCATAGGCTATCTTCTCGTTATCTTTCATCTTCTTCTATATAGACCATCTTCGCCCAATCATTTATATTTTTTAATATATACTATATAACATCCGTTCAACCTGAATACCTGATGGTTCTCTTGCTTCTTTTCAAAACCTGTGTTATACTTAATTTTGAATAGGAGACCATTTTATGAAGTATTCAGCAGATAAGTTACCGTTAATTGATGCCTGGGCAAGAGAAGGACTTACGGATGTCCAGATCTCCATTAACCTGGGCGTGGATGTAACAACCTTTGCTTATTGGAAGCGAACCAAACCTGAATTGTCGTTGTTGCTGGAACGAGCAAGGGAACCGATCATCCGTGAAGTAGAGAATGCATTATATAAGAGAGCGATCGGGTATAAATATACGGAAACAAACGTAGAACGAACCCGTCGCAAAAAAATTATCCGGAAAACTCTGAAAGAGGTCCCACCTGATGTTAAGGCTATCATTTTTTATCTGACGAATAGAGTTCCGAGTAAATGGAAATTCTCTTCAAAGATAGAAACTGCAACAGCAAAAGATCCTGAAAACGAAATGGATCTTTCCAAACTTTCTGATGAAAAACTCGCCCTTCTTGAAGAAGCCATAAGAGAAACGCATGGTATCAGAGACAACGATTAATGCAGATTCGTTTACAGGATTAAGTCCTGAGGATCTGATGACTCTCGAGAACAAGGTACAAGCAGAACGTTGTCGGCGATCTTTCTTCTACTTTGTTCAAACCATGTGGGCATCCACCATACCGGAAGCACCAGTCTGGAATTGGCATATCAAATATATTTGTCATGAACTCCAGCAAGTCGCTGAACGTGTTTTTGCAAGAGAACCTAAAAAATACGATCTTATCATAAATGTACCCCCTGGTTCTACGAAATCGACCATTTGTTCTGTTATGTTTCCCATCTGGGTCTGGGTCCGGGATCCTGTAATTAGATCACTGTGTTCTTCTTATTCCGGGGATTTGTCGTTGGACCTTTCTGTTAAATCACGCGACTTAATGAAAACGAAAAAATTTACTGAATTATTTCCCGATATCAGGGTTCGGCAGGACTTAGACTCCAAAGGGTACTTTGGCAATACAGAGGGCGGGAGACGTTATTCTACATCTACATCTGGTACTGCCACTGGTATGCACGGGCACTTCTTAATCATTGACGATCCTATCAATCCAAGAGGTGCTATTTCAGAAGCCGCTCTTAAAGAATGTAAGGAATGGTATGATCAGACATTTAGTACCAGAAAGATAGACAAGAAGGTTTCTGTTACCTTACTTATTATGCAGAGACTTGGACTTGAGGATTTAACACAACATCTTTTAGATAAGAAAAATATCAAACTGAAGCACATCTGTTTACCTGCCGATATGGACGGTTACGAAGTTAAACCAGAAAAACTCAAAAAATACTATACCAATGGATTACTGGATCCAGTGCGCCTGGACAGAGATGTCCTGGATGAAGCAATGGCTAATTTGGGCGGATTATCATATGCAGGACAATTCGGTCAGAGTCCGAAACGTTCAGAAGGTAACTTATTCCTTGAAAATAGAGCGAAGATCGTAACCGAATTACCTTCTCCAATAGAGCGTGCCGTTCGGTACTGGGACAAGGCAGGAACAGAAGGTGGTACCGGGGCCCAGACTGCCGGTACCCTGATCGCTAAACTCAAAAATGGTCAGTTCGCTGTCTTAGATTGTA
>JAKQFQ010000312.1 GCA_029558315.1 Bacillota bacterium | reverse complement strand
GTTTTTGGCGGATTTTCTGCCGAAGCACTGCGTGACCGAATTCAGGACTGCAAATCTGAGGTATTGATATCATGTGATGGTACCTTCCGAGGAGCAAAAGCTGTTCCCCAAAAAGATACTGCTGATAAAGCGATTGCTGAGTGCCCAACAGTTCGTTTGCACATTGTTGTGAAGAGGGTTGGCAGCAAGATTCAGGTCAACTGGAATGATAAGATGGATAAGTGGTATGAAGAAGAGATGGCTAAAGCAGATGCTAACTGCCCGGCAGAACAGATGGATGCAGAAGATCCAATGTTTATTCTTTATACATCAGGTTCAACAGGAAAACCAAAAGGTGTAATGCACACCACCGGTGGATATTTAACCTATGTTGCTTACACTCACAAAATTATTTTTGATTATCATGATGGTGATATCTATTGGTGTACAGCAGATGTTGGCTGGGTAACCGGTCACTCGTATATTGTATATGGACCACTGGCAAATGGTGCAACAACCATTATGTTTGAAGGTGTTCCAACATATCCGGATTTTGGAAGATTCTGGGCAATTGTTGAAAAATATAAAGTAAATATCTTTTATACAGCTCCAACTGCTATCCGTGCGTTAGCAAAAGAAGGTGATAGCTGGGTTGACAAACATGATATTTCTTCCATTCAGCTATTAGGTTCTGTTGGTGAACCTCTTAATCCAGAGGCATGGAACTGGTATTACCATAAGATAGGCAGGGGTGAGTGTCCAATAGTTGATACATGGTGGCAGACAGAAACCGGCGGTATTTTGATTACTCCGCTACCAGGAGCAATTGATATTAAACCGGCTATGGCAACAGTACCATTCTTTGGTGTGGAGCCATGTATTGTTGATGATAATGGTACAGAGCTTGAAGGTGTATGTACTGGAAATCTTTGTATAAAGAGAGCATGGCCAGGGCAAATGAGAGGAGTTTACGGAGATCCAGAACGATTTTTTAATACATACTTTACTCAGTTCCCTGGCAAATACTTTACAGGTGATGGCTCTAAACGGGACAAAGATGGATACTATCAGATAACAGGCCGTGTTGATGATGTTATCAACGTATCTGGACATCGTATGGGCACTGCTGAGATAGAATCTGCTCTTGTTGCACATCCCAAAGTAGCTGAAGCTGCTGTGGTTGGATATCCTCATGAGATTAAGGGACAGTCAATTTATGCGTTTGTAACGTTAAATACTGGTGTAGAAAAGAGTGACGAACTTAAGAAGGAGCTTGTTGCTCATGTCCGTAAAGAGATTGGACCTATTGCAACACCTGAAATGATTCAATGGGCAGATGTTTTGCCAAAAACTCGTTCAGGGAAGATTATGCGACGAATCTTAAAGAAGATTGCTGCTGGCGAATTTGAAAAATCGGGTATGGGTGATACTTCAACGCTGGCTGACCCAACTGTTGTTGATACACTTATCAATGATGCAAAAAAATTGCAGGGCAAGTAAGAATTATTTACAATAGAAGAGAATTAAAAAGGCTGCCGGGTAATTGGCAGCCTTTTTTCTTAGAAATACATTGCTTCTCATTCCGCTGAAGGCAACCCATGGAGTACTGACTCAACACTAAAACATTACCATTCAATCCCCCGGCGAGCTTTAACGCCATTAGTATAATAATGTTTTATCTCCTTCATCTCAGTAATCAAATCACAGTAGGGGAATAATGTTTTGGAAAGTCCGCGACCAGTTAAAATTAATTCTGTTTCATAATGTTTTATTTTAACCAGCTGTATAATATCCTGTTCTGAAAGAAGTTTCCACTGCAATGCTGTCAATATCTCATCACATATAACGATATCAAAGGAACTATCGGCACATACAACTGAGCATCGATCATAAGCTTTTCTGGTT
>JAKQFQ010000304.1 GCA_029558315.1 Bacillota bacterium | reverse complement strand
TCAATGTAAGAACCGAGATAAATCTCAGCGTTTTTACTTGTAAATAAACCTGATGCCTCTAGTGAACATGAGGAATATAAACTCCTTTTCCTACTGTCATGTTTGAGTTTGCGGATGAATTGACACATATCATTGATATTGGTTTTCTCGAAGACTTCTCCAATTGTGTGACTTCTGATCAGGTCTCCGATACCTGAATCAGGTGAAGCAATAGCCAGAACAGGCAGTCCGGCAGCCATAATATTGTAAATCTTGCTGGGGATACTAACATCAGGGGTTTTATCGTCAAGAATGATCACAGCAATATCTGCCTCACAAAGAGATTCATACAATTCAGAATCATCTCTAAAAGGAAGCATCAGACAGTTAGTAAGTCCATCGGTTTTAATTCTTCTAGATATCTCATTGCTTCTTTCTCCACGGCCTATAATCTGAAATATAATATCAGTCTCCTCACGAAGGGTATTAGCTACATCCAACAGTGTCTCCACATTATGTGTTACGCCAATATTCCCGGAGTACTGAACTATAAACTTATCCTGCAATCCGTCCCTTTTTAAGATATTATTCTTTTCCTTTGGAATTGGTTTCAGGTGTGAGAAGGCTGACCAATTGGGAATCACTGTGATAGCACTGTCTGGCGCATAACTGTTGATTCCGGTTCTCATGGCATCACTCAGTGTATAAATCATGTGAGCATGCATAAATACTCTTTGGTTGCGTCTGCTCCACCACCGGCATAGCAATCCTTTCTCACTGAATCCATTTGCCTTCAAGGCATCGGGATAAAGGTCAAAAACCAGGATTGAGTATTTTCCTCTGAACCATGGAGCCATAAGATAAGCCGTGGGAGGTACTGTGAAGAAAAACTTATCATAGCTGTTATACCTGAATTTAAGCAGACGAAATACCTGAATTGATGCTACCATCCATGAGACCATCTTTTTGAAATTACTCCCCCTGTTATAGCGGACAATACTCTCAAGTTTAATTCTATGGTCAAGGGGAGTATCCTGAACCCTGACACTTCCGGTAATCAGCACAACCTCGTCAAAGTAACCAGCGAATGCATTCACAATGTCAATCGTCAGATAACCTGTTGCCTGATTAATAAAGACTATTCGCCTTGCGGGAGCCATCTTTTCAGAGTTATACTCAGGATTTAAATATGTCAATGAACGTTCTGGCAGCAGAACTGATTCTTTCATTATACTCCTGGTAGAGCATCTTTCCCGGTTCACGTTCCGGGAAAGTTGCAAGAATTCCGGCAAGAGCTTTATAGTCTTCAGGTTCAAAAAAGTATCCATCCGAACCAAGTTGCTCAATATTTACCGGAAGTGAAGAAGCTATTACAGGCACCTGCAATGATATAGCATCTTCAATTACAGTACTCCAACCTTCAAAAAAACTGGGTTGTATTACCGCTCTTGAATGCTTCATCAGCAATAACTGCTCATTCCGGGGAATGACCCCCAACAGGCTGATATGTGGTTTGAGATTGTTATCAGCAATGATAGAATGCAATTCTCTCATATAAGATGAATGAGTTGCATTAGGTAATCTTCCAGTCATAGCCATGTGTATTTCCTTACCTTCCTGTCTGAGTAAAGCCATAGACTGTAAAAGGACACGGTGATTTTTGTGCTTGTGAAATTGATTTGAGATCATGTAATAGTCCTCAGGAAGACCATATTTCTTCCTGATTTCTTCAATATCAAGTTTGTCAATATCTTCTATTACTGATACAAAATGAAAGACATGTACTTTCATTTTATCTCTCAACCTGAAAAATTTCTTGAAATCATCTGCCACAGATTGACTTGACACAACCAGGCGCTGCGAGTTCCTTAACATACACCTGATCCTGCTGTTTCTTTCAAAAATTTTCAACCAGGTAAAAAACTCAGGATAGTATTTATGCTGCAGATCAGCATACCAGCTTACGATTCTTGTATCTGTAATGGTCCTTAAGGGGTAATCTTGAAGCGGGTACACTCCATCCAGATTATAATTCTTCAGAATGTCTTCTATAAAAACATTCTTACGTAAAATCCATGAGCGTATATAACCTTTATAAACAGAAGGAAAATCCCATTCAATGAGGTTCATGTATGGATAATCAACCTGTTCTGCATATTCTCTTAGTTCTGCCCT
>JAKQFQ010000297.1 GCA_029558315.1 Bacillota bacterium | reverse complement strand
ATTTTTGTCACAAGTACGATCCTGAATCAAAAGGGAAAATTGAAAACGTAGTCCGTTATGTCAAGCAGAACTTTTTGCACAACAGGCTATTTGAAGACATAATGGTTCTAAATGAACAGGCAGCCGGATGGTTGATGCGTACAGGCAATGGTATAGAACACACATTTACAAAGAAGATCCCCTATCATCAATGGTTGCTTGAGAAACAGCATCTACAGCCATATTATCCCCTTTCCATCCCACAGGATCCTTTGTTGGACCACGGTGTCCTTAAAGACAATACAATAAGATACAGGGGCAATATTTATTCCCTTCCGACAGGTACTTATAAAGACAACAAGAGTAAGGTCCTTATCAGGGAGGAAGATGGCACATTGTTAATCAGCAATCTAAACAATGAGGTAATCGCGACCCATACAATACCGGCAGTCAAGGGTATCAAGGTCATCAACAACAATCATAAGAGGGACAACAGCAGAAATATAGAAGAGCTGGCATTGAGTACCGTGAATTTATTCCGAAATAAGGTTTATGCTCAGAACCTTGTCCGGGCAATCCTGATAAAATACCCACGCAATCAAAGAGACCAATTGACTGAAATAAGGAAAGCAGTGAGTTATTTTACAGTAGAAGAAGTTGAATATGCATTGCAGTATTGCATTGACAACAATATAATCAATGCTTCTGATTTTCACAATACCCTAAAAGTCAACCATAGAACTGACATACACGAAAACATAAGGCCGGAAATTAAAACCATGAGCTCCCAAGCCGCATTGATTGCTATGACTATACCCAATCGAAGCAGCATTGACGATTACCAAAATGCTTTCATAATTAACAAATAACAAGTCATGAATAATCCAAATATATCAATAAAACAATTATGTCTGAGCCTAAACCTCACCTCATTATCACAAGATTATGAGCAAATAATGCAGCAGGCAGAACAGGGGCAGGTCGGCTATCACGAACTAGCGTCTATGTTACTGCAGTATGAACTAGAAAAAAGAGAGGAGAAGAAACTATCCAAGCGCTTGAAAGAGGCAGGGTTGCCGATATC
>JAKQFQ010000286.1 GCA_029558315.1 Bacillota bacterium | reverse complement strand
TCATCGATGATATGATTGCTTCGGGGGAAAGTATTCTGGATACTGCCAAGAAATTAAAGGAAATGAACGCACATCGTGTTTTTCTGTGTTGTACCTTTGGCCTATTCACGAATGGTATGGAATCCTTTGATCGAGCACATGAGAATTGTTATTTTGATTATGTGATAACCACGAATCTTACATATCTTCCCAAAGAAGTAACCAGTCGTTCCTATGTACTTATTGCGGATACCAGTATGTTTCTGGCTTCCATTATTGATTTCTCCAATCACGACATCTCACTTGCCAATGTCATTACACCAACAGCGAAAATCAATGAGATTGTAGATCAATATAATGCTCGGGTTTTTGAGGATGATATTTAATCCGGAAAGGAATGATCATGACCTATGATTACCTGATTGTAGGCGCCGGTCTCTTCGGCGCAGTATTTGCTCACGAAGCACACAAGAAAGGCCACAAAGTTCTGGTAATCGAAAAGCGATCGCACATTGCCGGCAACGCATATACACAGAATATGGAAGGTATCGAGGTTCACCAGTATGGTGCTCATATCTTTCATACGTCCAATCGCAAGGTGTGGGACTATGTCCAACAGTTTGCATCATTTAATCGTTTTACCAATTCGCCGCTTGCCCGCTATCAGGATGAGCTCTATCACCTTCCTTTTAATATGAATACCTTTCATGAGCTTTGGGGCATTATTACGCCTAAGGAGGCTATGGATATCATACAAAAGCAGATTGCAGGTGCCAAAATCACCACACCAACCAATCTGGAGGAACAGGCAATTTCCTTAGTCGGAACCGAAATCTACGAAAAATTGATCAAGGGATATACGGAGAAACAATGGGGCTGCGAAGCCACTAAGCTTCCTTCTTTTATCATTCGTCGTCTTCCCATTCGTTATACCTATAACAATAATTATTTTAATGATGATTTTCAGGGAATCCCGGTAAATGGATATACGAAACTTGTCAAGAACATGTTAGAGGGCATCGAAGTTCGACTGGAAACAGATTTCTTTGCAAATAAAGAAGAATATTGTAATCAGGCCAATCAGATCATTTACACCGGAAGAATTGATCAGTATTATGATCATTGCTTTGGTCCTCTCGCCTATCGAAGCCTTTCATTTGAGCACCAGCTTCTTGCTATGGATAATTATCAGGGCAATGCTGTAATCAATTATACAGATGCCTCTGTCCCCTACACCAGAATCATTGAGCATAAACATTTTGTCTCTGACAGCACACACGTTGTTGCATCTGGCAAAACCATAATTACAAAGGAATATCCAAGTCCCTGGCAGCCTGGTTGTGAACCCTATTATCCGATTAATGATGCAACGAATACCGCACTCTATGAACAATATGCCGCACTCGCTTCCAAAGAGCCTAAGGTATTCTTCTGCGGACGTCTTGGAACCTACCGTTACCTTGATATGCATGTTGTAATTGAGCAGTCATTGCAGCTTGCAGCGCAATTACTTTAACGTAATAACTAACGTAATAAAAAGCCGGCACTACATGCCGGCTCTTCTATTTTTATTACTTTACAATATATTTCATGAAAATCTTTTTGCCTTTTTTTACGACAAATTCTTCTGCAAAATCTTCTGTTGTAAAGGACTTCTTCACATCAGTCACTTTCTCACCATTTACAGAAACACCACCCTGCTCAACATTTCTTCTGGCATCTGATCTGGTTGTACAGATTTTTGCTTTGACTAACAGTGCGAGTAAATCAACATTACCATCGGTAAAATCCTCTCCGATCAGTTCTGTTGTCGGCATATTCTCATTGCTGACGCCACCGGCAAATAAAGCATGACTTGCTTCTTTGGCCTTATCCGCTTCCTCCTTGCCATGTACCAGATTGGTTAATTCCCAGGCAAGAATCTCCTTCGCTTCATTTAACTGGCTACCTTCCCAGGCCTCCATCTTCTCAATCTCTTCAATCGGAAGGAAGGTCAACATCTTAATACATTTCAAGACATCAGCATCGGCAACATTTCTCCAGTATTGGAAAAATTCAAATGGAGTAGTTTTCTCCGGATCAAGCCACACCGCACCTTTTTCTGTCTTACCCATCTTCTTGCCTTCTGAATTAAGCAACAGAGTAATGGTCATTGCGTAAGCATCTTTCCCCAGTTTCTTACGAATCAGTTCTGTACCGCCTAACATATTACTCCACTGATCGTCACCGCCAAACTGCATATTACAGCCATATTTCTGGTATAATGCAAGGAAATCATAGCTTTGCATTATCATATAGTTAAATTCAAGGAATGTAAGACCTTTCTCCATTCTCTGCTTGTAGCATTCTGCACGAAGCATATTGTTAACAGAGAAATGAGCTCCAATATCACGAATCATTTCAACATAATTTAATCCCAAAAGCCAATCTGCATTATTGACCATCAATGCTTTACCTTCAGAAAAATCAATAAAACGGCTCATCTGCTTCTTAAAGCATTCACAGTTGTGCTCGATATCTTCTTTTGTAAGCATCTTTCGCATATCTGTCTTACCGGATGGATCACCAATCATACCGGTGCCGCCACCAAGAAGTGCTATTGGCTTATTGCCTGCCATCTGAAGACGTTTCATCAGGCACAATGCCATGAAATGTCCAACATGAAGGCTGTCAGCTGTCGGATCAAAACCAATATAGAAAACTGCCTTACCATTATTAATCAGTTCTTTAATTTCTTCTTCGTCTGTGAGCTGTGCCAGCAGACCTCTTCTTTTAAGTTCTTCAAATACAGTCATTTTTAACCTCCACCTATCCTATCGGTAGTGTCAAATTTCACTACCTATTTTATTGTTTTAACCTTGATTATCAGGGAGTTTATAATAAAAAGAGCACTCCCCCCTTTTTTTTGAT
>JAKQFQ010000236.1 GCA_029558315.1 Bacillota bacterium | reverse complement strand
ATGCTTTTTTAGGGAGAAACAGGTTCAGGGATGGAGGAGACAGGGGAAGGAGGCATTGATAAATGGAAAAAGAGATTTGTTACCAAAGCTGGCATTGGCATATCGAGATATACATGCACTAAATGGTGGCTTCGAGAGCCTCAGCCACCGGTTCGGTGATCACGAAGAGTGTTGGGGGACCCAAATGAGAAGCTGTGCTCTTATTGGAGGGCTGAGGCAGTCGAAGCCCAGAGCTACTTCCGGTCCAGGGAAACAATTGCAACCAAAGTTAGTTCTACTAAAATGCGAGGTTGGATGTACATATTGGTATGCAATGATGACACCTACTACACTGGTAGTACAAATCACCAGCCTTAATGAAAGGACACATTGAGGATGAACTAACTTTGCTTGGCCTTAAGTGCAGTGCCAAAAAGAGAACTATTAAGATAAAACTGCAAGAGAGCACCCTAGTCATTTTGAGCTGATTATCAATCACAATCTGAAAACGTGAATTTTATCAATGTCACTGTTATTTTCCCTTGATACTCCATAAAGAATATTACTGGACGGATCCTTGGCAATGATCCGGACTTCCTCTGATAGCAAAATCTTTCTAATTTCTCTTGCTTTCCAATCAAAGCAGAGTATCTCTTCGCTGTAATAAGGTTCCCTCAATTTATCGGAGCGCTTACGTCCGGAATAGAGAATGTAAATGTAATCCTGGTCTGAAGTCATATGCAGAAATCCAGGAGTAGATTCGGGCTCATATTCATTTGAATATTTTCCGTGTTCAGGAGTACTTAAGAAGGCAGGACCAAAATAGATTTTGGAGGCCAACAGACTGAGATCTGGTATTTCCGGCTGCCACTGATAGATTTGGAGAATCCCTGAATTATGCCCACTGATAGCAACCATATCGGACGTTGAGTTGATCTCCATGTCAAACTGATACGCAAAGGATAATGTTTCCTTATATGATTCATCCTTTTTCCCGGACAATGGCAAGACTCCGGTTTTTTTGATTAATTCGCCCCTGGAATTAAACACCATGAAGGTGCTGTCTGATATGGAAGGTCCAATCCAATAATCATCGATGTTGAACAATCTTAAGACATAGTTATTTCTGAATGTAACTTCATCACTACATCCCAAAGCATTACCATTAATAGCACCCGTAAGATCGTACCTGGCCCCTTTAAAAGACCGCGATGAATAACAACTAAGATAGATTGTACGGTCTTGATTTGCATCGATTATGATACGAGTATGCAAGTTCTTTTTTAGTTCGCATGGTCCATCTCCATTTTGAATGAAATTTCTCACAATTTCTCCCGACCTCCTATTTAAGATGGAACAATTAAAGTTATCAGCGGTGCTATTTCGAAATAAAATCAGATGTTCGTCCCAGAC
>JAKQFQ010000235.1 GCA_029558315.1 Bacillota bacterium | reverse complement strand
AAAAAACGCATGAAATAATCTCTTTCGAATGTCCCTTTTGAAGAATAGTATAATCTGTTCTTATAAAAAAATCCGAATATCTTTGCATCATCCCGCCAGACCAGCTTCTCCTGATTAATGTCATAAAGAAAAATTCCTGTGTGATGCGGCAAATCCGGTTTAATATATGTATGAAAGAAAATGTACTGGTCTGTTAACTGATCAACCCCCAGCCACTGATTCTCCTCAAACCTGATATCATCAATTACTGTTTTCCCGGCTTTTATATCAATCAGTTTGAAAACAACATTTTTCTTCTTCTCGTCCCTCTCTTCCACTAGTAACTTCATCGAGTCGGAGAGTAACAGTCGCCAAATCTTATTCCCCGCATTATAAGTGTAATATGGTCTTAAGCCAAAGAACATTAAGGATTGCAAAGTTTTTCAAATCTTGCAGTAAAATGCCTCAGAATAGGAGCTTCATAGGTTAACAGATATCCCGGTAACGTTTGCCTCCTGTTATATACTTCGATAACCACCTCCGCAACATAATCAATATGGCTTTGCGTATATACTCTTCGGGGTATTGCAAGCCGCACCAATTCCATCGGCGGTGGAATAAGATACCCGTCCTTGTCATACTTGCCGAACATAACACTTCCTATTTCCACCGCTCGTATTCCCCCCTCAATGTAGAGTTCGCAGACTATGGATTGTGCCGGAAACTCTTCAGGCGGTATGTTGGGGAGAAATCTCTTGGCATCCAGATATATTGCATGCCCCCCCGGCGGTTCTATTATCGGAACACCGGCGGCAATTAGTTTCTCACCAAGATATTCAACCGACCTTATTCTGTATTGAAGATAATGCTCATCTACTATTTCCTCCAAACCCTGAGCAATAGCCTCGAGGTCTCTTCCCGCCAGTCCTCCGTAAGTCGGGAAACCTTCCGTAACAATCAGCAGATTCCGGCAATTCATTGCCAGTTCATCATCATTCAAAGCAAGAAACCCGCCAATATTCACAAGCGCATCTTTTTTCGCACTCATTGTTGCACCGT
>JAKQFQ010000492.1 GCA_029558315.1 Bacillota bacterium | reverse complement strand
GAATTACCTTAAGAGAACTGATATTTGATGTTGGCGGAGGGATAATTGGTGACCATAAATTCAAGGCAGTGCAATTGGGAGGTCCCAGCGGTGGCTGTTTAACAACTCAACATCTTGATGTGCCAATTGATTATGAGAGTTTAAAAGAACGTGGCGCGATGATGGGTTCCGGTGGTGTGATTGTAATGAACGAAGAAAAGTGTATGGTGAATGTTGCCAAGTTCTTTATGGAATTCTGCGTGGATGAATCCTGTGGAAAATGTTCTCCCTGCAAGATTGGCTTGAAACAAATGCTGGAAATATTAAAGAGGATTGACAGCGGATATGGCAAAGAAGGGGATATTGAAGAACTTCAACACTTGGGAGAAACCATTTCCAAGATTTCCCTTTGTGGATTAGGACAAACAGCTCCCAATCCTGTTCTTTCCACAATTCGTTATTTCCGCGATGAATATGAAGCTCATATTCGGGATAAAAGTTGCGCCAATAAGGTTTGTCCCGATTTAATGCATTTTGAGATAGACAAGGATAAATGCATAGGATGTTCCTTATGTGCGCGCAAATGTCCTGTAAGTTGCATTTCCGGCAGTCGGGAAGAAAAATATACGATCAATCAACTACCCTGCATAAAGTGCGGAACCTGTATGGATGTATGCCCTGTAAAAGCCATTTCCAAAATTCCGGGAATGCATCCTGAGGTTAAAGCAATGCGTGAAGCAGAGGAATTACAAAAGCAAAATCAAGAAGAATAAAGGATAAGAGCTATGATAAAAGAAATTTGTCAAAAATATGCTCCCCGTAAGGATAATCTGATTCAGATTCTCCATGAAATTCAGGATCAAGAACCTCAGCACTATATATCCCTGAGGCAGTAGATATTGTAGCTGAGTATCTTAAGATACCTGTTAATCATATTTATGGTGTGCTGACATTTTACACTATGTATAGCACTAAACCAAGAGGCAAAAATATTATCCGCCTTTGCGAATCACCACCCTGTTATATTAAGGGCTCGGACAATATGCTGCGGAAACTGAAAGTTCTGCTTGGCATCAATATTGGCGAAACAACGAAAGACGGCTTATTCACACTTGAATTTACTTCCTGTTTAGGTGTTTGTGGAAATGCACCTGTGA
>JAKQFQ010000216.1 GCA_029558315.1 Bacillota bacterium | reverse complement strand
TCTTTATCTTCGGCTTGATAGGGCTTTATCATATGTATCAGGCTTCCGAGAAGCCAAAGATCAGGATGCTGGCCATTATCGGAATTGCGCTCTCAATAATATTTTTTTATAATTTTCCTATTTTAAAAGCAGAAGAGTTTCCGATCCTTTATGTCAATC
The DNA here is from genome assembly GCA_029558315.1 of Bacillota bacterium. GTDB lineage: Bacteria > Bacillota > Clostridia > Lachnospirales > Lachnospiraceae > NK4A136. The sequence goes on along the minus strand of JAKQFQ010000216.1, from coordinate 1,115 downwards.
CTTTGCGGAATCTAGCGCCCAATTGGATAGTATTTCCTGCATTATCCGCAGGATTCTTCCTGTTGCTTGATATATATAAAAAATTGAAATATAACTGGAGAATCTTTTTCGTGATTATCATAGCATTCTCCGCCTGTATATCTGCATACTCTTATTATGCAGATCTTCTCTACCAATCTGATAGATATCACGCAATGAACCAAATTGGCATGTACCTTAATGAGAATTCGAGCCAGAACTCCAAGATCTTAATGGATGCTGAGATTCCAGGAGAGGATTGGTTTTTTCAAAACCTGATCATGTTTTGGGCGAAGAGGAGTCCGGAATATGTGCTCGTTAATGATGATCTTCTATCTGGATTGGAGGGCGAAAAAGAGGAGGTATTATTGATCACCTCCAAAGCACTTCCTCTTGAGCCGCTAACCTATTCCACCAGAGGATATTATCTATATAAATTTATTTAAAATAAAAAAAAACTTGCTTGCTCCCAGCCAGAATGACACATCACCTGAATCATTGTCCCAATGGGCCGTTGCCTGTGTAGTCCGGATCGCGAGTTCCATTACGGAGCACTCCTGATTTATCAGGATTGTTGCTGGTGGCAATGGTGACGATCAATTAGAATGCGCCACCAATATCAAGCCATAGAAAGGCTTTTATTTCATTGTCGAACAAGAGAGACTCTCGTCTTAATAAAGGGAATTTTCTAATGATCTGGCGATAATATGAATAAGGATCCGCAATTGGCCATAGTGATAATAAACTGGAATAAGGCTCAAGAAGTACTCCATTGCGTGCATACGATTTCCTCATGGAATGAGCTAAAGGCAGAGATAATTGTCGTAGATAATGGTTCATCGCCGGAAGAGGCGTCATTGCTTCTGAATTCAAAATTTCGATTCCAACTCATCATCAATGAGAGAAACCGCGGCTATACTGGTGGAAACAACATAGGAATTTCAAAAGCACTAGCGGGAGGATTTTCTTATATCATGCTGCTGAATTCCGATGCAACAATCAGCGAACATTGTTTAAGACAGCTTCTTGAATGCATTAGTCATTCTCCTGAGTTAGGCGTTGTGGGCCCTCTGCTTGATGAGGGGGAAAGGAACTAT
>JAKQFQ010000192.1 GCA_029558315.1 Bacillota bacterium | reverse complement strand
CAGCAATGTATCTGTTGCAATAATAATTGCCTTTGTATCATCAGAAAAAGTCAGAATAACAGTACCACAATCTTCCACATCATTGGGCTGTGCCATAATATGTCTGTGCTCATATAGTGATAGTGTTGGTGTTATTCTTCCCATATCTGCAAAAACGCTCTTTACCGTAATATTTTCATTTCTCGATTCAGACTCTATTTTCTTCAGCCAAAGAATCGCCGATAATGGATGTGCTCCTGTTCTGATAAATGTTCCACCGCCAGTCTTGCTCCACTCTCCAGCTACTGGAGAACTCGAGCCTTTCAGACTTTCTTCTCCTTTGGCATATAATATTTTACTCTTCTTCTTACTAATAATCTCTGCCGCTTTATTAATTGCCGGTGCATAGACAAAGTTCTCAGCATACATAAACATTTTATCTGAATGATCAATCTCATACTTCAGTTCATCGATATCCTTAATTAACGCATCATACATCTTTACTTTGGAAACCTTGTTACCAATCGGTGTCTCATCACCTTCTTTTCCAAAATATCCACATAACGGCTTCTCGCAAATGACATGTTTTCCGGCTCTCAATGCCTTGATAATCATCTCCTGATGTGCATAAGGCGGAGTACAGATATCAATTACATCAATTTCCGGATCATTCAAAAGATCTTCAAATTTTAAGGATGCATTTACGAAACCATAACGTCTTTTCGCTTCTTCCACCTGTTCATATCTTCTTGCAATGATATGTTTATAACAAACCGGCACCTCGCTATATCTTTGTAAGGCATTCATATGAAGTTCGGTAGCGCGTCCTGCGCCAGCCATTCCAATACACAATTCTTTTTTTGCATTCATTTTGACACCTTACCCTCTCAAATGGTTACTAAATCATTTCTGTAGTTCTCTATCAAAACTTTTTTCATCTCTTCCTGTGAAGCAAATATGAAGAATAAAAAGCCTACTGGTTCGGCTTCATATCTTTCTATAGTGTCTCCTGCTTTTTTCAAGATGAACTGATCCGTTAGATATTTCCGATATTCTTTCGGAATCATGATATCTTTAATCACGCCGTTGGCGCTGGCTAATATCGTCTTATATGCAAAGTAGCCTTCTTGTCTAACATTCTGCGGAAAATCGCTGCAGGAAAGACCACATTTTGCTCTGGTTTCCCAATAATCCCAATCAATTCCATTGAGCTTGCTCGCAGGAATCGAATACATATTTCCCAATATTCTTCGCATCACTTCAATAATCTGAGGTTTATGCGTCCTTTCATCCATAATATATTGTAAATGAAAAATACCATCCCGTAACTGTAGTATTTCTGCAATTCTCTCAATTTGTTCAATTAAGAATCCAGAAACATTTTCATAATTATCTGCGGGATAGGTATCAATCTCTACTCGATATGGATTAATAACCGAATACTCATTA
>JAKQFQ010000489.1 GCA_029558315.1 Bacillota bacterium | reverse complement strand
TCTTTTTCAGCAAAGTCATCAGTCATTTTTCTAACTTCATCGACTTCATCTTTTTTCGCATATTCAGAACTGTAAACACCTGAAATAGAGCGAATCACAGCCTGATGACGACCATATATTTTTTCCATAGCGTCTGAAATCTCTCCTAATGATGCGCGGGCACGTGCAGCAACGATTGCCAGTTCAAGCAAATTGCCATCTTTGTTTTCCGCAGCTTTGGTGATCGCTTCTAAAGCCGCATCAACTGCTTTCTGATCACGGTTTTTCTTTAATTGTTCAAGACGTTTGAGCTGAGCATTGCGTACAGCGGTATTATCCACTTCGAGAATATCGATTGCATCTTCTTTTTCAAGTCTGTATTTATTCACACCAATGATAGATTCTTTTCCTGAATCAATTCTTGCCTGTCTGCGGGCAGCAGCTTCTTCGATTCTCATCTTAGGCAGACCGGTTTCAATCGCTTTTGCCATACCGCCAAGTTCTTCCACTTCGTTGATATGAGCCCATGCGCGATCAATTAAAGAATTGGTTAATGATTCCACATACCATGAGCCTGCCCATGGATCTACCACATTACAGATACCGGTTTCCTGTTGCAGGAATAACTGGGTATTACGGGCAATACGGGAAGAGAAATCAGTAGGTAATGCAATCGCTTCATCCAGAGAGTTGGTATGCAGAGATTGTGTATGACCCAGAGTAGCAGCCAATGCTTCGATACAGGTTCTGGTTACATTGTTAAACGGATCCTGTTCGGTTAAACTCCAGCCTGAAGTCTGAGAGTGCGTACGGAGTGCCATAGATTTAGGATTTTTAGGGTTGAACTGCTTAACCAGTTTTGCCCAGATAAGGCGGGCAGCACGGAGTTTTGATACTTCCATGAAATAGTTCATACCTTCAGCCCAGAAGAAAGAGAGTCTTGGTGCAAAGGCATCAATATCAATTCCTGCCTTAAGACCGGCACGGATAAATTCCACACCGTCAGCGAGTGTATAAGCCATTTCCAGATCTGCAGTTGCACCGGCTTCCTGCATGTGATAACCGGAAATGGAGATACTGTTGAATTTAGGCATATTCTTTGAAGTAAATTCAAAGATGTCAGAGATAATTCTCATGGATGGATCTGGTGGGTAAATATAAGTATTTCTCACCATATATTCTTTTAAAATATCATTTTGGATAGTACCGGTCAGCTGTTCCCATTTAACACCCTGCTCTTCAGCAGCGACAATGTAGAATGCCAGAATCGGAATTACCGCACCGTTCATGGTCATGGAGACAGACATCTGATCAAGTGGAATCTGATCGAAGAGAATCTTCATATCCAGAATTGAATCCACTGCCACACCGGCTTTACCG
>JAKQFQ010000151.1 GCA_029558315.1 Bacillota bacterium | reverse complement strand
TTCTGTATTGAGTTGTTGGGTATGGTAACTTTACGATATCAAATGTCAGAAAGAATTTCCATTGCCTTTTTTAATTATTGTAGAGAAAATAAAAACTGCGCCACAGCCTTGGTAGGCCATCGCGCAGCGATTTTGTTCAATGGTAATTTGTAAAACAACATGACTCCCAGAAGGCTGGGAAGAAGGAACCATAACCAAGTTATGGTTCTTCTTGTTAACCCCTTACTCTGAGAGACGAAGCTGAATCTTTTCCAGAATTTCATCTGCAGTCTCCTCTACACTCTTTGCACCACTCATGCATTCAGGTGCAAGCTCCAGAATAGTTACCCTGGTAACCTCATCCATGATCACCGGTGTATCCAGTCCCAGCAGCATGCCATCCAGTTCATTTAATTCTTCCTCTGTGGGTGAATAAATATCAAAAGAGAAAACCTCTCCAGACACACCATCCCACATCATTCCGCCTATTGAGGCTCCCGGTTCCTCTTCCTTGTCAAAAATCATTAGCATTGCGTCTCTGTTTACCGGCAATCCTTCGCCAAACTCTACTTTCTGTGTTTCAGATGACAGCGAAGACTTAATAAATTCGCAGGCCAGTTCCTGATTCGTTGTCGTTGCAGACATTCCAAGAATCACACTGGGTAGATACAATTGTTCCTCTCCCCCCATACCATTGGTAAAATCAATCCCCTGGTCACCATTCTTCTGCATATTGGCTGAAGTAATGGTCTCGTAAGTATAGCTAACACCTCCAATACTTCCTAATGCAAACATCTGTTGACCAACTGCAAGATTTGATACCTTACCACCAATATTCTGTACATATAATGCCATGTCGGAAGGTCCATAGAGATCCTGTATATCTGGTGTCTCATAGTAATCCAGGATTTCCTGCGGAATTGTTTCAGATTCCATGTCATAGATTGTTTTAGCCTGTGTCAATAGTGTAGTTAATACCGTCTGATCCAAATTCGATACCTCTGTAAAATCAGTACCGGCATACTGTAATAAAGAGCGTAGAATTATTTCTTCACTGCACCCTTGTATAATGCTAATATCAGGATTGATGCTGTGTTGATGTAGCGCCTCCATAACAAAACTATCCAAATCATTGATCTGGCTTAAGCTATCCTCGTTACAGACCAAGACCGGAATTGATACTCTGGTAGGTATTGCATATAGTTTGTTCTGATCTTCAAAGGTCATTAAAATATTGTCATACATATTTTCCTCTGGTTTCCATGCCTCCTGCAGCCCTGAAAGTTCAGCAAGAATTCCTTTTTCAATATAAGTATTCATAGGAAGATAATCCAGCAGATAAATATCCGGAGCATTTCCTGACATAATTTCCGTGTTTAGATTTTTCAATGCATCATCATAGGTAATACCTGAGCCTTCCACAATTCCGACATTACATGTGACATATGTGTCAGGATGACTCCGCTGGAAATCTGAAATTGCCTGTGACAGTATTGAATTCTCATAGAGTGTATAGATTACAAGCTCATTGGCAGGTGCGCTGCTCATCTTTTCATCAAAGGTATACAGATACATTTTTCCGGAACATGACTGTACAAGAAATCGTCCATCCGGCAAGGCTTCTAATGCCATAAGATCATTGGTTGGTTCAGAGATAGAATTTAGTTTGCCATCTACTAACTGTTCAATGGAACTTCCTCCAATTACATAACGATATATCCCGCTTTTTACCAAAATATAGATTGCCTCTCCATCGCTAGATGCGGCAAAGTGTGCACATTCATACAATAGGGAATAATCCTGACTTGCCATTCCTTCTCCGAGCATAAAATCGCTCAGTGTCTGCGTATCTTCTATCTGCTGTCCTGTCGTTAAGTCCATCAGATAGGTGTTCGCCACATCTGTAACAATCAGATAATTACCACATATTGTAAATGCATTTGGATAATCTTTTGTAGCCAGGATCATTTCCGCATTTCCATTATCTACATCAATTTTGTAGATTTCTCCGTCATAATTGGCAACGTATGGTGTTCCATCCTCTGCAATCTGCATTTTACCGCAGGAGTTCTCCCATTCATTGAATTCACAGGATTTAACATTACCCTGCGCATCATTGTAATAATATCTTGTTGGGATAACTGTACTGGCATCATAATTCTCCAGGGCCTCAGTATCCATGCTTTCAACAAAATACTCCCCGTTGACGCCAAGCTCCACCTGACTGATGTACTCCCTGTCCGGATCTGTCTCTATTGTGAATTCCGGAATTTCTTCTGTCCATGTGGCACCATAATCCCCAGACACAAATGTCTTTAATAAAGACAGATCGTAAAAAGCAAGATTTCCGTCTGCTCTCATTTCCAGTTCACTACACCACTGTACCTCTTCTTCCGGCCCCGCAAGTTCAGATTCCACATATCTTCCCATGCCTGTATTCACCGATACACTTCCTGTTTCCTGTGTCTGTAGTGCCTCCGGATTATTCTGACAGCTGCACATCATTAGCATAATTCCAGCCATACCAATTGCTAATTCTTTACTTCGTTTCATTTTTTCTCCATTCTACTCCGCAAGTCGAAGTGCTATATTCTCAATCCTAGTATCTGTTGTTATATAGCTCCTGATTATGTAAATCTATTTCTCACTTTAACAGAGCATTCTCTAATTTTTCTCTAAAATGATGAAAAAATTTTTCTTGTGATATAATATTGAAAAACACCAAGAAAATGTTATGAAATGAGGTAACTTTGGTATGAGAATTTTACTGGTTGAAGATGATATACATCTAAAAGACAGTCTTTCTTTTCAATTGAAAGCTGTTCATATCAGGTGGATTCCTGTGATGATGGAACCGACGCCAGAATTTTGATGTGTCAGAATACCTATGATCTGATTCTGCTTGACCGAATGCTTCCTCATGTAGACGGGATCACTCTGCTTCGTCATTATCGTGATTTGGGGAACCAGACTCCTGTCATTATGCTAACCGCTCTCGATGAATTGAGCGATAAAGTTACCGGGCTTGATAGCGGAGCCGATGATTATTTGGTTAAACCATTTTCCTTTGAAGAGTTATTAGCACGTATACGCAGTATCATGCGTCGTCCGCAGCAATAGCATGATGCTAACGAGATTACCTATTCAGATCTTACATACGCAGTCAATACGCATGTGCTCTCCACTGTTCATGGTCAGTATACTCTCTCCGTAAAGGAAGGTGCTCTGATGGAACTGCTTCTTCGTAACAATGGTCAGACGCTGCCCCGTTCAACCATTTTGTCTAATGTCTGGGGTGCTGAAGCCGAAATTGAAGACGGGAATCTGGATAACTATATCTATTTCATTCGACGGCGTTTAAAAAGTGTGAACAGTTGCGTAACGGTTCGTACCATTCGCGGCACAGGCTATTTAATGAAATAACTACATTGTGTTATAATGAATAGAATCATCCATTCGTTTTCAGACAAGAAGACTTCCTTATGTTTCATAAAGCACGCAGACGACTGACGTTATTATTTACAACAGTTTGTTGTATCATCCTGACTGTTATGACATTTCTCTATCTTTATTTATCTACCAGAAATCTTCTGGATAATGAATTTACGTCCTTTGAATCCAATGTAAGCTCTTATGTTACCAATTTTGAATCCCGAACGGTAATTTCCTATGACTGGCTTGCCAAACTGGAAAACAGTCAGCAGTATCGCCTTTTTCTCTATGATAATAATTCCCCCTTCCTATATAATACCATCGCCCAGGATCAAGCCTATACAGAACTGGCTGCGAATCTGCTTCAACTCTATGACAATCAGCTTAAAGAATATGCAGTCAATCATCCTTTTTCCTCCTATCATCTGGATTTTGCATATCAAAGCAAGGAGGGCCTCAATTACTATATTGGTATTGGGCGGATTCCGCGAAGTAATGGATTCCTCACACTGGTCGTTTTATATCCGCTCGACAACATTTATCACCAGTTGCATCGCCTCTATCTGCAGTCTGCCGGTATCATTATTGCCACCTGAATCCTCTTATTTCTTTTTAGTTATTACTACACCGGTCATCTCTTAGCTCCTCTTGAAGAGAATCAGCTTAGACAGACGCAGTTTATTGCTGCTGCCTCCCCTGAGCTTAGGACCCCGCTTGCAGCAATCCAGTCATCGCTTGACGCTGCCAGAATCGCAGATTTATCAGAACAGAAGCATTTCCTTGATGCTTCTCTCTCTGAAACCAAGCGTCTCTCTACTCTGGTTAATGATATGTTGAAATTGGCACAAAGTGACCTTCGAATGAATGATCTTAATCTTAAACCCCAGGAACCTGATACTCTTCTTTTGGAAATGTACGAAGCGTTTTTTGCACTGGCTCATGAACATGCACTTGCCCTGCATATTAAGCTTCCAAAGGATGCCGTCGCTCCTCATTTGTTGGATTATGACAAGATTTATCAGGTTCTTTCCATTCTGATTTATAATGCAATCAGCTATACACCTGCCGGTGGCAGAATCACGCTGTCACTGCAAAGCGATTCCCGTCACATCATTTTTCTGGTAGAAGACAACGGCCGTGGAATTGCGCCAAAGGATCGCAGCCATCTCTTTGAACGCTTCTATCGCGGTGACCAATCCAGAAGTACCAAGGATGGCGATACCACGCATTATGGTCTTGGACTTTCCATCGCCAGCGAAATTATCAAAGCGCATAAGGGCAGCATTTCCTTTATGGATACGCCCGGGGGAGGCACAACATTCCAAATAATTATCTGATTTTATTATATTAGAAGTTGTATTTACAAAAGAATAGACAAGTGTTAAAATTTCTTAATCTTTAATTACAGAAAGAAGGTATCTTGCAATGAACAACATTATTCAACTGACCGATGTATCAAAAGAATTCAAAGTATTAAATCGAAGAGAAGGTCTAAAGGGAAGTATTCAGGATCTGTTTTCCCGTGATTACAAGACTGTTCACGCAGTGAATCATATTTCCATGAATATTCACCCCGGAGAAATTGTAGGCTATCTTGGTCCTAACGGTGCAGGCAAATCAACGACAATCAAAATGATGACTGGTGTTTTGGAGCCAACAAGTGGTGAGATTCTCGTCCACGGTCGTACTCCTTATAAAAATCGTACTCAGAATGCACAGGAAATCGGTGTTGTGTTCGGTCAACGCTCACAGCTATGGTGGTCATTGCCTCTTATTGAATCCTTTAAAATATTAAAAGATATTTACCAAATCAGTGATGTGGATTATCAGGATATGCTTGCCTTATATGAATCTCTGGTTGATGTTCAGGATCTTTATCACAAGCCGGTCAGGCAAATGTCTCTTGGGCAGCGTACACTAAGTGATATTCTGGCTGCATTTCTACATAACCCACCCGTTGTCTTTCTGGACGAACCTACCATTGGTCTTGATGTCTCTATGAAGAGTAAGATACGTGAACTGATTAAGGCTCTGAATCAGCAGAAAAAGACTACAGTCATTCTTACCACACATGATATGGGTGATGTTGATGCCCTTTGTAAACGAATTGTCATTATTGATAAAGGAACTATGCTTTATGATAATGATATTGAACATTTGCGAAGCTTCTTTGGTGCTTACAGAACGTTGAAGGTAAAACTATCCAAGCATATAACAGATTACTCTGAAGAGGCTAAGAATCGTGCAATCCAAACAATGGAAGAACTGATTACACCACAGTTTCCAAATGCACATTTCCAGATTAGTGCAGAAGAAGACTGGGTAAATATTCTGATCAATGAATCTGAAGTAGAGCTGATGAAGGTGTTATCCTTTATCCAAACAAAGAATAAAATCTATGATATGCAGCTGGATGAAATTTCTACAGAGAGCGTAATCAAAAAAATATATGAAGGAGATGGTGGACATGAACCTGCGTAAATATTTTACCCTAATCAAAGCAGGTATATTGGATTTTCTACAGTTTCGACTTGGTACTTTCGTTATCATTGTCGGTAACATGATCTACCTGATTGTCATCTACAATCTATGGAAAGCCATCTATGCTTCTGTAGATACCCCGACAGTAAATGGGATGACCTTTGAGGAAACAATGATTTATCTGGTACTCGCCTCTTCCATGTTTTCCTTTATGGAATGCTTTCTGGTCTGGGAGATGGGACGAAGTATTCAGGATGGCAATATTACCTTAGCACTGCTAAAACCAATGGGATATGCCAAATATCAATATTTTTCGCTTGCCGGCAATCTGGTAGCATCCTTTTTTCTGACCTTTATCCCGACATTTATTGTGATTGAAATCATCACGAATGGGGCAATTCGTCCAGGCATTAATCTGCTGTTCTTTCTGTTCAGTGTCATTCTTGGTACGACCATCAACTTTGCCGTTGATTTCTTCGTGGGTACCATTTGTATTTATACTGAGTCCATCTGGGGCATCAACATTATGAAGGAAGTCATTGTAATGTTTCTTTCAGGTGCAACGGTTCCACTGGCATTTTTTCCAAAAACCCTGCGCAGCATCGTGGATTTCCTACCATTTCAGGCAATCTATCACACCCCCTTGACCATCCTGACCGATTCCACGTTGACAATTCCTGCGATGTTATCGATGCTTGGCATGCAATGCATCTGGGTCGTTGTAACTTTACTAATTGGTAACCTCTTCTGGCACTTTTCCATTAGAGCGATTACTGTGAATGGAGGCTGATTATGAAGACACTTTCTCTTCCTTATTATGCACACATCTATAAAATGATCCTGATTCAGGACATTAAAAGTAAAATGAGCTACCGGGCTGATTTCTTTATCTCAACGATTGGAATGATTTTTACCAACCTGTCCAGCCTGGCAGCCTTCTATATCACATTTCTTAACTTTCCTTCCGTTATGGGCTGGAGTTATCATGAAATGTTGTTTTTGTATGGTTTTTCGCTCCTTGCGCTGACTCCGTTACAGTGTCTATTTGACAATAACTGGTCCTTACGTAATTTTGTGTATCGCGGCGACTTTATTAAATATTGTTTCCGACCGATTAACACCTATTTTTACTTCATTTCTGAAGTGTTTGATTTAAAAGGACTTGGACAGGGAGCTTTTGGTCTGGTTACACTCATCTATGCCTGGAATAAATTGCAGCTTCCTGTAACCTTCCTGATTATTGTACAGTTGTTATTGGCTCTGACTACCGCTTCACTCTTCATGATCGCCATCATGAACTTTGCTGCGGCAACCTGCTTCTACATTATTAACTCAGGCTATGTCATGGTAACCGCTAATAAATTCAGAGATTATGCCAAATATCCGATTACGATTTTTGAACCGTTTTTCCGTTTCATCTTTACTTTTATTATACCGATTGCCTTCATTGCATACTATCCAAGCCTTCTGTTCCTGCGGACCAACAATATTCCGCTTCTCACCTGGCTTTCTCCGTTAATCGGAGTCGTATTTTTCTATCTGTCCTATCTGTTCTGGATGCATGGCGCCAGAAATTATACAGGAACAGGGTCATAATGCTTCTTCTCCGATCATAACTTGGGCAGAATTCCAACTGCTTTCTTTACTTCCTCAATATAGAGCTGACCAATGCTGCTAAGCGGCGCGAAGCTCTTTCTGAGGAAGCCTATTTTCATCTCTACCTCATGATCCAGCAAAACCGCCCTGTAATCACTTCCATTCAGCTCCTCACAAATAATTCCGGAACAAAGTGTATAGGCATCCAGTCCAACCATCAGGTTTAGCAATGTCGCTCTGTCACATGCTTTGATGGTTTTTTTATACTCATAAGTACTGAGAATCTCCTCTGCAAAATAGAAGGAATTGTTATCTCCCTGTTCAAAAGAAAGACACGGATATGGCTCCAAATCTTTCATTGTTATCACTTGGCGATTCGCTAATGGATGCTCTTTCCACAGGTAGACATATCCCTTGCAGGAGAAGAGAAATTCAAATTCTAACTGCTTATCTTTGAATATTTTCTCCAGAATCTTCTCATTAGCTTCATTGCAGTAAAGAATTCCAATCTCGCTCTTTCCCGTACTGACATCCCCAATAACATCTGCCGTTCTGGTCTCCCGGATGGCAAATTCGTACTCATTCATGTCAAAACCTTTGACCATCTCTACAAATGCTTTGACTGCAAAAGAATAGTGCTGCGTGGACACGCCAAACTTTTTCTTAAAATTAGCTCCTTCAACATATTTCTCTTCAAGAAGCTCCACCTGACCAAGAACCTGTCTTGCATATCCTAAGAACTCTTCTCCCTCCGCAGTCAGTGCAACCCCCTTTGTGGTTCTCCTAAAGATTGTTATATTCATTTCCTTTTCCAGTTCCCTTATGGCGCTGGAAAGGCTTGGTTGCGATACAAACAGTTTTCTTGCAGCTTCATTCATGGAGCCGGTTCTGGCAACAGTCACCACATATCTGATTTGTTGTAATGTCATCCTCTTCCTCCTACCTGCATTTCCTTCGACCATTGTAACATTATTTGCCTGATTTGGGTTACACTATTATCATGAAAGACTTTACGCATAATCCAACAATACAAATCTATCTGTTTCTGTTCTTTTTAGCTTCCATTCTTGGCTTTCTATGGGAATCCTTCCTTCTCTACCTGCAAGCCGGAATATGGGCCAAACGTGGATTTTTCTACGGTCCCTGGCTTCCAATCTATGGAACCGGAACGGTACTCCTTGTATTCTTCCTTGTCCCCTTTCGTCGTAACTTCTTTCTGTGTTTCGTTTCATCAGCTTTTCTTGGCAGCGTTACGGAATTGCTCCTTGGGGTATTGCTTCATCAGTTCTTTGGACTTCGCTATTGGGATTACACGGAATGGTTCATGAACTATCACGGCTATATCTGTCTCTTTTCCATGCTGGGTTTTGGAATCTGCGGAAGCCTGTTTCTCCATTACCTATATCCGCATCTGTTTACCCTTTGGTACCGCATCCCGTCTTTGATTCGAAAGGCATTATTGATTGTACTGTCACTTCTGATTCTTTTTGACACCTTTCTTGCATTATCGTCACCGCGAAGCGGACACGGAATCACCTTTTGACATTTTTCCTGCACCTACAAATCATCCTCTGATATTTCTAATATATCATTTTCAACATATTTGCGTTCCATTGCATGCCGCATTTTTCTGTTCTCAACAGAATCAAAGACAATCGAAAAATCATAGTCCTCCGGATACATCTCTGTTGCCTGAACCAATAATTTTACACGTTTATGATTGATATAAATCTTCTTGTTGGGCAATTGAACCTGCAGAATTCCCTTGTCATTGATTCCCTGTGCAACAATGCCTATCTTTTTGTCCGGATAGATCATAACACTGTCTCCCCGGTGCAGCTTCTTTGTAAGCTCTGTGTTCTTGTGGCTTTCCTTCTTTGCTTGAATCTTTCTTCCATTCTCCTTGTGCAGCCCTTCACTACCGCTTAACCGGCATAAATGTTGCGGTACTCTTTCCCCATATGCTTCCTTCATCGCACATCGCAGCATTTCATCCGGCATACCTAATCTGGCAGCAATATGGAAAGCACAGCTCTCTCCCGCTTCCCCGATCACCATTTGATATAAGGGACAAAGGCTTTCCTTGTCAAATGTCATTCTGGCATTGATAACGCCCTCCTCATTTTCTGCATAAATCTTAACTTCTGGATAGTGCGTCGTTACAAGATATAACGCACCACTCTTTTTCAGTTGTCTTAAAATAGCAATGGCTATCCCCATTCCCTCTGTCGGATCTGTTCCGGAACCTAATTCGTCCATAATAACCAGACTGTTATGATCTGCCTTTGCCAGTATATCCAGCACATTCTTAATATGTGCTGAAAAAGTGGATAAATTCTCCGAGATGTTCTGACCATCTCCTATATCGCACAGAATTGCACTGTTCATGCAGATATCTGCCTCTCTGGCTGCAACATGCAATCCACATTGCGCCATATAACTATTCAATGCAACCGTCTTAATTGCAACTGTTTTACCTCCGGTATTTGGACCGGTAATCACAACACCATTGATTCCATTGCCAATGGCAAATTGTAAAGGAACATTAGTCTTTGGATCCATCAACGGATGTCTTCCATCCACCAAACGAATATGGCGGGAAGTATTCATCGTCGGGCAAATGCCCTGATAAGAAATGCTTAATTTGCCCTTGGCAAATGCAAAGTCCAGTTTCTCAATATACTCTGCATTTTGTTCCATCGTCACGATTTCTTCGCCAATCATTGCAGTTAGTGTATAAAGGATTCTTCTTGTTTCGTTCTCCTCCTCAATTCGAAGCTCCTCTAATTCTGTATAGAATCTTCCAACACCTGCCGGTTCAATAAAAATGGTACTGCCAGTCGAAGACTGCCCAATGACACTTCCATCGATTCTACTGCGATATTCCTTCTTTACAGGCACGCAGAGGTGTCCATTCCGAAGTGTACTGTAACTATCAGACATTGCCTCCTTATTCGAGCGAATTACAGCATCAGCCTTCTCCCGCATCTTACTTTCTTTTACAATAATGTCATTTCTCAGATTACGTAAAAGCTTTGTTGCACTATCTTCAACTTTTTCATTTCGAATCGTCACAAAGATTTCCTCTCTAAGAGACTGTAATGGTTCCAGGTTCTGTGCATAGTATGCCAGTCCACACTCAAATTGCTGACAACGTTCCAAGTATTCCTTCAATCTTTTAATATCAGTCAGTGTATTGCCTATTTGTTCAATCTCTTCTGCACTAAGGCAGGCTCCTTTGGATGCGAGTGCAAAAAGTTCCCTCACTCCCAACAGTGTAAGAAGTGGAGGATTTCCTCCTTTGTTTAATAATAAGACTGCCTCCGTAGTCTCCCGCAATGCTGCTGTCAATTCCAATTCAGAATAGAAGGGTTCTATCTGCATTGCCTCTTGTTTTGCTTTCTCTGTATATGCATATTTTGCCAGACATTTCTTCATCTGGTCAAATTCTAAAATTTGTTCTGTACTCATATTTAACTCCTTTACTGATAAAATGGTTACGTTGTTGAAATTCAACACCAAAATAAAATAACCTCATACAGGCATTTCCTGTTATATAAAAAAGCACAACGCTACCGTTGTGCTTAAGAAATTACATGTTCTATGCCAATTAGTTTCAACGGTTTATGGTATCATAACAAAAAGGGGATTGCCCTCTCTGCCAATACCATTTTTATTTCTTTGCTTTTATTTGCAATGAAAAACCGTTAACAAAAAATTACCTCTTATTCTTTCAAAATAATATACAAATTGTACTTTAGAAATGAAACCTTGTCAATTCTATTTTTCTTCATTCTCTGTGTTTCTATTTCTCTTATTTAATCTCTCATTAATTCTTTTACTGGTTCTGGCATCCATTCCATAACAGGCCAGCGTTACCAGGATAAAAACTCCGATAATTGTAAATTCCATTCCGCAAATCATTTTCCATCCAAACAGAAACCACTCGAAGAAGAAACCGCATATAAATACAATCAAATTGACATACAGGAAGTTAAGAAGAAGACGCCCTCCCATACTTAAGCCTGATAATTTTCCATCTTCTCCGGTTAAGAACACACTTCCAAAGGAGCATAACAAAGATACCAGAATAATTTCCAATAGATAAAAAACGTCCAGATTTGTGTCCGGTCCCCAAGCAAAATAAATAAATACCGCCGAACAGATTGTAATTCCTGTGACAATTTTCGTAAACATATTAAACAAATCCTGTAATCGCTTAATCATATAGCTTCCTCCATCCAATCTTCTATAAGCCCAATCGTTCTTTTAATAACACCACATACTGCCTTGAAAAAACGATTCTCTCTCCATTCATCAGCAAAGCTTCAAAGCGTCCGCTAAAAGTCGGCGTTAGGCGCTTGATTTTATTCAGATTCACAATACTCGATTTGGTAGCTCGAAGAAAATCTGTATCCATCAGTGCCTCTTCTAATTCATATAACTTCATTCTTGTCTCATATACTTCTTTTTTTCCATAGGCAAAGACTTTCTGGTCAATTGACTCAAAATAATAAACCTCCTGGATGGGAACCAGACAGATATCTCCATTCTGGTGAAGTGTGATCGTATCTTTCCCCTGTTTGAAACGATTCAGCAGCTGTTTTAGTGAATCCTCTATTTGATGGCATTTGACGATGATTTCTTCTTCTTCCCCAGGAGCCACGTCCAATATGGTTATCTTCATTCCAAGAGTCCTTTCTCTATCGATCATTCATTTTCTTCCTGCCAGTAACAATAGAAATTGCGATAAATGCTGCAATTCCACAGGATAGAATAAATAGTATCTGTTCCACACTTCCAACAATCTCATCCTTCATTGTAACGGTGATTCCCATGTAATTCTGATATTCTGTCAGCAGCTGTGTTGGTACATTGGAAAATGTCTCATTCATTGCTGCCTCACAACAGATTGCTCTCATCAACGCAGTGGAATGTAATAATGGTGTGTACTTCAACACTTCTGCCACCTTCTCCGGTAAATTTCCCATCGGAAGATAGATTGCTCCAACAAAGCCGACCAGAGTACCTACCAGTGTTGCCATTCCGGACCAGGCACTGCTGCTCTTTACAAACATAGCAACAAAATACATCACAATGGAGCTAATCAAAGCATTTAACACAATCATACCTACAATCTTTAGAATTGACTGCAAGGGCAGCAAGGTACCGCCTGTACCTCCAATATATGCCTCTCCAAGTACTAATGTCAATAGATCAAAAGCTGTACTGATCATCGTCGCTGCACTGATATATGCCAAAGCAATGATTTTTTTATCTACCGGTGCACAGTAGAAACTCTCCAACCGATTATCTGCTACATCATTTACCATAACTCCGATGACCGTTAGCGATATCGTAATGGAATTAACCGTTAAGATACCTGCCAGCGTCCAGAATTCAACGAGATGATTGGCATTTTCCAGGTCCAGGGCTTCATCCCTGATGCCGCAATAGTTCTGCAATAAATTGGTGACTTCGTTTACGTTGATTCCCTTAAGGAATACCCCGCAAAGCAATAAAATGATTAACATTGTAAGTAATGAAAAGAATACTGCTGCACGATCCCTTACAAATACCAGGCAGTCTCTTTTGGTCAGACTAAGATATTTACGCATGTTCCATTTCCTCCCAGTTCTGTGCTGTGACATTTAAGAATACATCATCCATCGTCCCCTGAATCACTTCAAATCCTTCCAGATACTCCTGATATCTTTGTAAAAGTGCAATTGCATCGATTGTTCTGTCCTGATAAATTCGAAGATACTCCTCTTTTTCTTTAAATGGAATTTGATTCTGTCTTAATAATTTCATCAGGTGCTCTCTGGCATCCTGCTTCGGCAAAAGATTTAATTTATCTTTTGCAAAACGTTCTTTTAACGAAAATGGAGTTCCAAATTCTACGAGTTTTCCATGATCCATAATCGCAATATGATTAGCCTTGGCAGCCTCTTCCATATAGTGTGTGGTTAGAAATACTGTCATTCCCATTTCCTTTTGTAACTGGTGAATCGTCTTCCACACGCTCTGTCTGGTCGCCGGATCCAGTCCCGTTGTTGGCTCATCCAGAAATAAGATTTCCGGTGTATGTAACAACGCTGAGGCTATTTCACATCTTCTCTTCTGTCCTCCGGAGAGCTTTCCATATCTTCGATTCAACACATCCGATAACTCCAGAATCTCTGTCACCTTCTCCAGTTGTGCTTTCAATTTTCTGTTTTCTGCTTCATACAGGCTTCCTTTGATCAAAAGATTTTCCTTTACGGTTAATCTTTTGTCCAGACAATTATTCTGAAAGACAACACCTATTTTATATTTTATCTTCTGGTTGTCCTTTCCAAGGGTTAATCCATCCACACTTACAGTTCCTCTGGTTGGTGTTAGCAGGGTACACAGCATATTGATGGTAGTTGATTTGCCGGCTCCATTAACGCCAAGGAATCCAAACATTTCTCCTTTACTAACATGAAAGCTGATGTCATCTACCGCTTTAACATCTTGATAATATTTTGCAAGATGTTCTATCTGGATAATCTCACTCATAACTTAACCTCTCTTCGTTTTAATTCAAGACTTCAAACTTATTTCACAGATACCTGTTTCTTCTTGATATGTGCTTACTATACTCTGACAAATTTTTACGTTCAATCAGGAACCTGTTATGTTGTAAAATTCAGGTATTAAGTTGCAAAATTTAGAAGATATTGTGCAAATCTCTCTTTCCACAATCATCGCTGTCCCTCTTTGCAGACCGCCTTACTCTGTGTATAAAAAAAGACCCATTGACGATTCGTCAACGGGTCCCTCCAATGCCATGAATGCTCACATAACCAATCTGCAAAGGAACCACCATACCGGCTCTCTTTTAAAAGGTAACAGGAAATGTTATCAATTCTTTCATTATGTATCGTTAATCTTTAATCATGAAAAAGCCACCAACTCCAAATAACAATCCGAAAAAGCTGACCAAAAGTCCCATAAAATTGTAGGTTCGCTTACTGGTCATCAGTTCTCCGGTACTCGGGTTCACAGAAATCGTAATCTCATCGCCCTTTAGCACCTCATTCTGGTAGGAATCTGTTCTTACATTTTCAAATACCTGTTCCCCAAAAGAATAATCTACATAAACATAGTGCTGCTTATCCCCTGTC
>JAKQFQ010000124.1 GCA_029558315.1 Bacillota bacterium | reverse complement strand
ACCATAAATCACCGGATAGAAGGTGGGATCGTTCTTTCTGCCGTCGATGATATCCAGGGCTTTTTGATGTACTTCCCAGCAGATGCTGTTTTGGTTATCACCGGCAGTGGTGATCAGGAAATACAGAGGCTGCATCCTGGCGTCGCCGCTGCCCTTAGTCATGACATCAAACAGTTTTCGATTGGGCTGGGTGTGCAGTTCATCAAACACGACGCCGTGGGTATTGAAACCGTGCTTGTTTCCCACATCAGCAGACAAGACCTGGTAGATGCTGCCGGTTGGTAGGAAAATGAGCCGTTTCTGTGAATCAAGGATTTTCACCCGCTTTGACAGTGCCGGGCACATGCGCACCATATCTGCCGCCACATTGAAAACGATGGAGGCCTGATTACTCCCTTTTCTTCAATGCTTCTTGATAATTCAAACAAATGCATATCATGCTCCACACGAAAGGGATGTCCCTTAAACTCATGCAATTCGCTGATTTTAACGTTTCCCGTCTGTACTTCCTGCTCGTTGTTCCATAATGAACACAATTCCTTTGATTTCTTCATCTTTTCATGCCTCCTTCATTTAAGTGTCACGTAAAAGCTGGCAAAAGAAAAAGACCGCCTGCTTTCACATCAAAGATGTTGAAAACAAACGGTCTTTCGACTGTAACTCATGAAATTGTTGATGGTTTATTTTACTGAAATAATCAAAATTATGAACTGCACATTTTTGTGTCCACTCATACGAGTTCCATAACTACTGAGACATGGATGCTCGTCGAAATCTCCTTTTTCACTCCTCGATGGTCAGTTTTTAAAAACTGCATATACCTCGCAAAGTGCCTAAAACTAAGGATTTCTATGAATTCACCCTGTGTAGACATGTGACGGTCTCGACATGACCTGTCTGCGGGAACATATCCACCATGCAATACCGTTGCGGAATATAACCACAGCCTGTCAGCATTTCGAGATCTCTTGCCAGGCTTGTCGGCTTACAAGAAATATACACCAGATGCTGTACATCATAATTAATGATCTTACGCAGCGCCTTGGGATGCACGCCATCCCGTGGCGGGTCAAGAATAATGTAATCCGGCTTTTCTTCTATTTCATCCAAAACCTTCAGGACATCACCTGCAATAAACTCACAGTTCTGCAATCCATTCAAGGCCGCATTTTCTCTGGCTGCCGCTACTGCATCAGCAACAATTTCTACTCCGATTACCTTTCTTGCAGCTGGTGCCAGAAGCTGGGCAATCGTACCGGTTCCGCTGTATAAGTCAAATACAACGCCTCCCTGTTCTTCTTTCTTAAGATAGCCTCTCACTGTTTCATATAATACCTCTGCCCCCAGACTGTTGGTCTGAAAGAAGGAAAAGGCGGACACTCGAAACCGAAGTCCAAGAAGTTCCTCCATAAAATAATCCTGGCCATATAGAATATCCTGGCGGTCACACTGTACAACATCAGCCAGTGAATCATTCAGGATATGTAGAATCCCTGCGATTGTTCCCTGAAGCTTGAGTGCTCTCAGGCCTTCCTTCCACGCCTCCAGTTCCAACGTCTGCTCGGTACTTGTTACCAGTGCAATCAGGATTTCTCCGGTCTTTGCTGCTTTTCTTACCAAAAGATGGCGTAACACACCGGTATGCTGCATTCGATGAAAATATGGCGTTTTAATCTTCGTAAAATAGTCTTTGGTAAACGAAAGAATCATGCGGAAATCTCCATCATTGATTCTGCAATCCTCCACCGATAGAATATCATAGAAGCTCCCTCTCTTGTGCAATCCAAGAGATAAGGGTCCATCCTTGTATTCATCGCCAAACGTAAATTCCATTTTATTTCTGTATTCCAGTTCCTTCGGGCTTCCCTTTATCCCATCATAGACAGCTTCCTTCATATATTTTCCAAGGAGCTTTAAAACCTGTTCCTCCTTGAGCGCAAGCTGCTCCTCATAGGCAAACCCCTGATACAGGCAGCCGCCACACACCCCGCCATACACGCAGGCCTTCCCATTCTCGTGTTCCGCCTTCTGTTCTACCGTAAGAAGTCTTCCTTCGACCTTACCGCCGCGTTTCTTATTCACAACAAATCGAACCGTCTGTCCCTTTACCGCGTTCTTTACAACCGCAGTCTCTGTCACAGTCTGACTTTTGCTTTCATCTGCGACAGTTGTCTCAACCTCAACGATTCCTTTGTTCGGGAAATCCATCTCAACGACTCTTCCACAATAGGTCTGTCCTTTTTTCATCTTTTTCTCCAACTTTCTTAGTTCGGCTTATAGGTACACGAAAAAGTGGGATGCTTTATAGTATCCCACTTCATTGTTCATATCATGAGACTGATTACTTTGTTTCTTTCGTCTCTTTCTTCTCAGACTCATCTTCTACAAGATCATCATCATCAAAGAAATCTTCATCGAAATCATCGTCAAAGTCTTCCAGATAATCCGGAGTCATGAAACGATAAATCGCATATACTGCTGCAGCTACTGCAGCAATCACACCAAGAACAATCAAGATTGTCTTAAGTGGGCATTTTTTCTTTTTCTCTTCCTTCTTCTTCAGAAGTTCGTTCAGCTTAACTGCTGCAATCATGTCTTCCATCTTGTTCATCTTCCAAATCCGCCTTTCTCAATACCTGTCATTTCGTAACTGTCGTTACAGCTATTACTGTACATATCATACCACGATTTCCTGTCTTTTACTATCATTTTTTATAACATTTGTTTTGAAATCACTTTCCTTCTGTTCATAATGCCAATTTAACTTTATATTTTCATCAATTTGGCAAATGCCGCATACATGATTTTGTTGCCAACGGTGTCAAATGCAACCGACACCTGATAATCTCTTGGTGTTTCTTCAATAGACCGCACGGTTCCATCACCAAATTTGACATGTCGCACACGATCTCCAACCGAATATTCCAGTGCACCCGACTTCTGTGGAACTCCCTTTTTCATCTGGGCAAATGAAACTGCGTTGTTCTGTTCTGCAGTTTTCACGCTCACCTTCCGTGGAATAAAGTTATCCCTTTGCTCTCCGGGCTGCGATGTGTATGGATTCTCCCGAAAGAAAGAACGCGCACGTGAATTATCATTATAAATCTCGTCTTCGCGAATTCTTGTTTTTGGTAATTCCCCTTCTAAAAACTCTTTGGGAATTTCCTTTACAAAGCGGCTGACAGGATTATACTGGGTTTCACCTCTAACCATACGCGATCTTGATGCACTGATATTCAGGCAGTCTTTGGCTCGTGTAATTGCAACATACGCCAGTCTTCGCTCCTCTTCCATATCTTCATTTTTCCCGCTATTAATTGTCATATAGCTTGGGAAAACACCATCTTCCATACCGCTTAGATATACACGCGAAAACTCCAGTCCCTTTGCACTATGAATTGTCATTAATAACACTCTGGATACTTCCGAATCCATATTATCAATATCTGAGACCAGTGCAACCTCTTCTAAGAACTCCGAAAGATTGAACTCCGGATGTTCTTCTTCGTAGATTTGAATTTTAGACAAAAATTCATCAATATTCTCTATTCTGTCTTCTGCATCTTCTTCTCCGGATGCCTTAATCTCTGCCACATATCCGGTATTTTCAATAATTTCACTCATCAATCCAAGGATTCCCTTATTGGAAAGCTCCGTCCGGTAACGTCTGATCATCAGTGCAAAGGATTCCACTTTATCTGCTGCTTTACCCAATGTCGGAATATTCTTCGCCTGATTACATGCTTCAAAAAAGCTTAAATCCATATTATCTGCATAATCCTGCAATTTTGTAATCGTTGTTGCGCCAATTCCACGCTTTGGCACATTGATTATTCTGCGCACACACAGATCATCCTGCGCATTATCTACCGTTTTGAGGTAAGCCAACAGATCCTTGATTTCTTTACGAGCATAGAAATTAATACCGCCTACAATGTGATAGGGAACATTTTCCCGGACAAATGCTTCTTCAAATTCACGAGACTGTGCATTGGTTCTGTATAGAATTGCACAGTCAGAGAAGTCTGATTCACCATGTCTTTTTCTCCTGCAGATATCATCCACAATCTCTGCTGCTTCTTCTCTGCCGTTCTCATAGAGATGAAAATGAATGGGCTCATTGTCTGTTCGTGCCGTCCATAAAGCTTTCTGCTTTCTTCCGGTATTGTTGGCAATCACTGCGTTAGCGGCATCCAGAATACACTGGGTGCTTCTGTAATTCTGCTCCAGTTTAATCACTTTTGCATCATGATAAACCTTCTCAAAATTAAGGATATTCATAATATTGGCGCCACGAAATTTATAGATAGACTGATCATCATCACCTACCACACACAGATTCTCATGCTTGGCTGCCAAAAGGCGAATCAGTTCAAACTGCGCAGTATTGGTATCCTGATACTCATCCACCATGATATAGCGGAATCGTTTCTGATAACTCTCCAAAATCTCCGGGCACGCTTTGAATAAATATACCGTCAGTCGGATTAAGTCGTCAAAGTCCAGTGCATTATTCTTTCTCAGTGTTTCCTGGTACTCCTGATATGCCGTAACGACCTTCCTCTTACCAAAATCAGCAGCATTCTCAGCAGCAAATTCATTGGATCCTAATAATTCATTCTTTGCATTGGAAATTTCCTTTAATATAGTCGATTCCTTAATCTGTTTTGGATCATACTGTAATTTCTTAAAAACGCCCTTCATAACACTTTTCATATCATCTGTATCATAGATTGTAAAACTATTATCATATCCAATATGATCAATATATCTTCGCAATATTCTTACACAGGTCGCATGAAAGGTCATGACCCAAATGCTCTCAGCACCAAATCCGACAATGCTATCGACACGTTCCCTCATTTCCCCTGCAGCCTTATTGGTAAATGTAATCGCCATAATATTATAAGGATTGATTTCCTGCTCTTCGATTAAATATGCGATACGTTGGGTTAATACACGGGTCTTACCGGAACCTGCACCGGCAATAATTAATAACGGGCCGTCAACATGTGTTGCCGCTTCATATTGTTTATCGTTTAATCCTTCCAGCATAACTTTTCTCCTTTACTTCATTACTCCAATTACAATTCCGGCAATAATCACTGCCGCACACAACAATTTATATCCAATATTTTTTTCTTTAAATATCAATCTTCCTGCGATTATGGTTACAATACAACCGGATTGCTTCACTAACGTCATAACGCTCACTCTGGATTCCGGAATGGAATTGGCTACAAACAGACATCGATCCGCAATAATAAACAGAATGCTCAGAATCCAGATCCAATAATTCTTCAGCACCTTTTTCCAACGTATCTTTGTTCGTGTAATCACCAGATATAGGGCATAAAACAGCATCAGATAGAGCATATACCAGAACTGCAGCTGTGCAGAGGTAATCTCTTTTGTCAGTATTTTATCCATGAGTCCTGATACTGCATTAAGCACACATGAGATAAATGCCAGTATCACATATTTTGTTGCCGTATTTTCCGGTTTCCTGCCTTTTTTGATCTTCAGCATCAATAAGCCTGTCGCCACCAATACCAACCCTGCAATCTGTAACGGTCCCAGCACTTCCTTCAGGACAATAATTCCTAATAACGTTGCAAATAGAACACGCGAAAGATCCAAAATACCATATACACTGATTGGAATTTTTTCTATCGCTTTAAAAGAACAGATCCACGCTACAAAAATCAGGAAAGACTTAAACGCAATCCAGAACATCTGCCCCGGCAGTACTCCGCCAACATGTCCGGCCTCAGGTAACAGCAGTAAAAAGCCAAACAGAGTATAAAAGAAAAGTACCTCCATTACGGTACTTTTCTCCAAAGATTTCTTTTTTACAATTTCACGAACGCCCTTCAGAATACCGTAAACCAGCGTTAACAATATCCAGGTCATTGCGCTGTATCTCCATCATTCTCACTGACATCCGACTGCACTCTGTTATTCCTGGCCAAATGAAGGCAAAACCACATAAACACAGGAACCACGATATCACATAGTGATAAAGCTATTAATACTTTTTCTTTCCCGGGGAAAGAAATACATGCAACAATCAATGTACACAGGATAAGCACAACCAGAAAAATAATTCCGATCCACGCAGCTATCTGTCTTGGTGTTGTTTTCGTCTGACGTTCCATAAATATATCCTTATCCTATTTTTTCAGTGGACTCTTACGATAGATGATGTCCTCTCTGCCCGGTCCATTGCTGACCATAGTAATAGGATATCCAATCTGTTCTTCCACAAATTCAATATATTTTTTACAATTATCCGGTAATTCTTCATAATTACGAATTCCAGAGATGTCACTCTTCCATCCAGGAAGCTTCACCGTAACCGGTTTTGCTTTCTCTAACAAATGTGTAACAGGGAAATTGGTTGTAACCTTTCCATCAATTTCATAACCTGTACATACCGGAATCTCATCAAGATATCCCAAAACATCCAACACGGTAAATGCTACATCTGTAGTACCCTGCAGACGACATCCATACTTAGATGCAACACAGTCAAACCATCCCATACGTCTTGGACGTCCTGTAGTTGCTCCAAATTCTCCGCCATCGCCACCGCGTTTTCTAAGCTCATCTGCTTCATCACCAAAAATCTCTGATACAAATGCTCCTGCTCCAACAGCAGAAGAATAAGCTTTACATACCGTAACTACTTCCTTAATCTCATAAGGAGGAATACCGGCTCCTACGGCTCCATACGCTGCAATTGTATTGGATGAGGTAACCATTGGATAGATTCCATGATCCGTATCTTTCAAGGTTCCAAGCTGTCCTTCCAAAAGAATCGTTTTTCCATCCTTCAAAGCCTGATCCAAAAATGAAGCAACATCACAAACGTAAGGTGCAACCATACTTTTATATTCCATCAGAGTATTGAATAACTCCTCCGCATTCAGTAATGGTTTATGATATAAATGCTCCAGTAAGACATTCTTACTTACAATAACACGCTCTAACTTTTCTTTCAGAGATGCTTCGTCAAACAGTTCACATACCTGAAATCCAACCTTAGCATATTTGTCCGAATAAAACGGTGCAATTCCTGATTTGGTAGAACCAAATGATTTACCGCCAAGTCTTTCTTCTTCATACTGATCAAACAGGATGTGATATGGCATAACCATCTGTGCACGTTCTGACACCAGAATCTTAGGTGCCGGTACATTCTTATCTGTAATAGACTTAATCTCACGAAACAGAATCGGAATATTTAATGCAACACCGTTACCGATTACGCTGGTGGTATGATCATAAAATACGCCTGATGGCAAGGTATGTAATGCAAACTTACCATATTTGTTCTTGATTGTATGTCCTGCATTGGCTCCGCCCTGAAATCTTACAATAATGTCTGCATTCTCTGCCAGCATATCTGTAATCTTTCCTTTTCCTTCATCGCCCCAATTTGCTCCGACAACTGCTTTTACCATGTGAGATGGCCTCCTTTTTGATTCTCTAATGCATAGCAGGAGCGGGTTGTAAAAAACCCGCTCCTGTCTCTTACTAAATGAATATAGCACACTACCGTGATAAAGTAAAGGAACAAAAGTCCTAATTTTCGTCAGAAATATGCGTCTCACCATAGCGTAATGACAACATAATCAGATCCTCATTCTGCTCAACCTGATCCATATATTCCTTCAGTTCTCTATATTGAATATTGATCAGGTCTTTCATTCCTTCGTGGCAATTTACATCCAGCGTCTCCTGCAATCGTTCCACGCCATACGGTTCCTTATCTGCATTGCACGACTCCGTAACAGCGCTCG
Organism: Bacillota bacterium; assembly: GCA_029558315.1. GTDB lineage: Bacteria > Bacillota > Clostridia > Lachnospirales > Lachnospiraceae > NK4A136. Next base: position 13,371 of record JAKQFQ010000124.1, on the reverse strand, counting down.
TAAACATAAAAATTACATCTCCCGGATGCAGCATCACTTCGCCTGCTCGATACTTCGTATTCTCCCATGCTGCAATAGGCAAAGGTTTCTCCTGCGACTGTAGAAAATGATTCTTACTGTTCGCCGTCATCAGATAAGGATTTTCACCTCCGGCATTACAGTAGGTGAGTCTGCCTGTACTTATTTCCAGAATTCCTATCCATACGCATGCGAATATTGTACTGTCATTTTCCTTCCATAGCTTATTGTTTGCCTGATACAGCACAGCATCAAGTGATTTGAATTCCTGTAGCTGATTACGGATTAATCCCTTTGTTATTATCATAAACAAAGCCGCCGGAACCCCCTTCCCTGTTGCACTGGCAACAATCATTCCCAGATGATCCTCATCAATCATAAAAACATCATAGAAACTTCCACCCGGAGTTTTTGATGGAAACAGCTTTGCTTCAATATCGATCTTCTTTTGCTTGGGAAGCTCCGGAAGTATGCAATTCATGGTTTCCTGCTGAATTTTGGCTGCAACCCGAAGTTCCGTTCCAATTCTTTCCTTTTCTGCCGTAACTTCTGTCAGATTTTTTATATAGAAGTTAATATCTTTTTCCATTTTCTGAATTGAGGTGGCAAGCGTCTCAATCTCATCTCCTGTCTGAATGTGCAATTGCGAGATTTGTGTAGTACCATCCTTTGCATTGCCTTTTTTCTCTGAGACAAAATCACTGGTTGCTGCCGCCAGCTGGTTAATTGGATCAACAATTGTATGTGCAATGATAATAGAATAAACCCAACAGATTATGATGGCCGCAATGATTAGGAGAATCAGAAGATTTCTGAGGAAACTAATACTGGTGTCCATTACATCAACCATGGAAATGTCAACATAAGCATTTGCAATTACATTTCCTTTATCATCCTGAATCGCTGCTGCCGAAGAACAGAGCCAGCCATATTCTTCATAGTTAGTGCAATATGCCGGGAAATCATATATGTTATGCTGCATCATATAGAGATTTTCATCTTCGATTTCATCGCATTTTCCAATATTGCAGGCACTTTCTGTTATATCTGCATCAATAATATAGATTGCTTTATTCGTCGTTTCATCCATAAAACAGATATAGACCCACAGAACTTCATTGTTCTCTTTTACCTTACTCATGCATTCAAACAGACTCTCATATTCCGGTGTATCATAGAGTGGTTTAAATGCATCATAGTAAGCATCCCAGTCCTTTGCTGTAAAAGCTTCAAAATCCGGAGCACTGCCATCTTCTCCACATTGAGAACGATAGGTCTCCATTACCTGATCGGTAAGCTTCTTTACTTCATCTGTATCAACAATCACTGCAACTGTCTTGGCCAGGTTTACTGCCAGATCACCATAATGATTCTTCATTGCATTCGTGTAGGTCAAAAAGCTGACAACAGCTGCTGATATTGTTAACAGCAGCATTCCTGTCAGCATTGAAAACATTGCGCGATTTTTCAGATTCAGCTTCAACAGTGTTCTGATACGCTTCTTCATTTTTGCCCCCTATTCAATCGTCATAATCCCTGAGAAACCAGTCATTTCAAAATTTTCCATAATCTGTGGTAATACATGAATAATCTTCATCTCGTTCCCACTATTACGAATTGTTTTTTGTGTAGCAAGCAATACACGCAGCCCAACTGAACAGATATAAACCGTTTCTTCCATATCAATAATCAGGCATTCTGCTCCTTTCGCTATGACCTCTTTTAGTTCTTCTTCCAGAATTGGTGCATTAGCAGCATCAATTCTCTTCATTGCCTTTACCGTCTTTTCCTCTGCCATCTCTACTCTCCTATTCCATAATGTTTTTTTGGATGGTTAATCTGTTTTTCCCATCTATTCTTTCATAAGTTACTTGATCCATCATTTTCTTAGTCATATAGATACCAAGACCGCCAATCCCCCGTTCCTCTAATGGTGCATTGATATCCGGGTTCTCCCGTTCAATTGGATTATAAGCAATTCCCCAATCGGTAAAATGTATCACTATTGTAGAAAGAGAAGGTTCCAGCAGGCAATCGATTTCCATCTTTCCTTCTTCATCCGGATATGCATAACTGGCTATATTCGTTACGATTTCTTCTACAACCACTTCCACTGCCAGGCTCGATTTCATGCCAGCGTCTGCATCCTCCAACATTGTCCTTATCATACTCAGCACTTCCTCTAAGTGCTCCATGTTAGCGGGAAGCTTCAGTATTTTTCGTTCTGTCCCCATCGCTCCCTCCATTCTATAATGTAAATTGTTTCGTATCGTTGATTTTAATTCATTTTATCATAAAATAAGGAAAACGCACGAAAAATATATAAAGAACCTGTGCTGGAATAAAAAACATCTGTAAATTACATGCGTAACTACAGATGTTTCTAATCATTTTTACTACCTTGTGAACTATACATTAATATTGGCCGTTGCACCCAATAAATCCTTATTTGCTTCAAGCACAGGAGCAACTACATTTTTCAGATATTGTTCCACCTGAATTGGAGATCTGCCGATATATCTCTCCGGCTGCATTGTATCCTTCAGCTGGTCAAGATCCATATGGAAGCATGGGTCATCTGCAATTAATTCCAGAAGGTTGTTATCAAGTCCCTTCTTCTTAACATTCTCCCCTGCCTGCATAGACAGCTTTCTAATCTCCTCATGCAGTTCCTGACGATCTCCGCCTGCTTTCACTGCATCCATCATGATATTTTCGGTTGCCATAAATGGTAATTCCGACATCAGTCGTTTGGTAATAACCTTATCATTTACTACCAGACCATCAACAACATTCAGACACAAATCAAGAACTCCATCTGTTGCAAGAAATCCTTCTGCAATAGAAAGACGTTTGTTCGCAGAATCATCCAGTGTTCTTTCAAACCACTGTGTTGCGGAGGTAATTGCCGGATTCAACGCATCAATAATCACATATCTGGAAAGAGATGCGATTCTTTCAGAACGCATCGGATTACGCTTATAAGCCATTGCCGAAGATCCAATCTGGCTCTTCTCAAACGGTTCTTCCACTTCCTTTAGGTGTTGTAACAATCGAATATCATTACTCATCTTTGTTGCGCTGGCAGCAATACCGGCAAGAACATTACATACCCTTGTATCAACTTTTCTGGAATAAGTCTGTCCTGATACAGGATAACATGCACAAAATCCCATTTTCTCAGCAATCATAGGATCAATTCGATCTATTGTATCCTGATCTCCATTAAACAATTCCTGAAAACTGGCCTGTGTGCCTGTTGTTCCCTTTGATCCCAATAATTTCAAGGTTCCAATCACATAGTCCAGATCTTCTAAATCAATCATAAACTCATTTAGCCATAATGTTGCACGTTTTCCTACAGTTGTTGGCTGTGCCGGCTGGAAATGTGTAAATGCAAGTGTTGGAAGATCCTTATACTCCTTAGCGAATCTGGCTAATTCATCAATTACGCAGACAAGTTTCTTCTTAATCAGCAGCAATGCTTCCTTCATGATGATAATATCTGTATTATCGCCTACATAGCAGGATGTAGCTCCCAGATGGATAATTCCCTTCGCTTTGGGACACTGTACACCATATGCATATACATGGCTCATAACATCATGTCTGACTTCTTTCTCTCTTGCCTTCGCAACATCATAATTAATATCCGTCTGATGCGCCTTCAATTCATCAATCTGTTCCTGTGTAATATTAAGTCCAAGTTCCTTCTCTGTCTCTGCAAGTGCAATCCATAGCTTTCTCCAGGTTGTAAATTTCATATCCTGTGAGAAAATATATTGCATCTCTTTGCTTGCATAACGCTCAGATAAAGGGCTTGAGTATGAATCTGTTGCCATTCTTTTCCTCCGTTTTCCTTAATCAATTAAGCTAATCCCAAACGTTTGAATACTTCCTGGTATGCTTCTTCCACGTTACCAAGATCACGACGGAATCTGTCTTTATCCAGTTTTTCGTTGGTATTCACATCCCAGAGACGACAGGTATCCGGTGAAGTCTCATCAGCCAGAATAATCTCTCCGTGGTAACGGCCAAACTCGATTTTGAAATCAATCAGTTTAATATCTGCCTGAAGGAAATATGCTTTTAATACTTCATTTACCTTAAATGCATACTTCTTTATTGTCTCAATTTCTTCCCATGTAGCAAGATTCAATGCTCTTGCAAAATATGCGTTAATTAATGGATCACCCAAATCATCATTTTTATAAGAAAACTCTATTGTAGGCTCTTCAAACTGTGTTCCTTCCGGAACTCCAAGTCTCTTAGAGAAGCTGCCTGCAGCGACATTACGGATAATAACTTCCAAAGGAACAATAGATACTCTCTTTACAGCTGTCTCACGATCGCTTAATTCTTCGATAAAATGTGTCGGAACGCCTTCTTTTTCAAGTAATTGAAATACATGGTTGGTCATTCTGTTATTAATAACACCTTTTCCAACAATCGTTCCTTTCTTGATTCCGTTAAACGCTGTTGCATCATCCTTATAATCTACAATCAGGGTATCAGGATCATCTGTACAATAGACTTTCTTTGCTTTTCCTTCATAAAGTTGTTCCAGTTTCTGCATGTTTCTACCTCGCCTTTCGTATCTATAATGTGTAAATGCAGTACGTTTACCGCATTTTTCCTACCAAAGTATACTATTTATTTTTCTATCTGTCCACAGGATTTCTGCCAAATATGTGAAATGCAGCTAGATTGTGGTTTTTTCATCATATTGCTTTACAAGTGCCGCAATTTCTGCGCTATATTTGGGATATTTTTCAGCCAGATTTTTGATGTCCTCCTGTGCTGTACCGGCAATCTTCTTATTATATTCTATCTGTTCGCGCAGCTTTTGCCGTCTTCCAATCAATGCATGACGCACTTCCACCATCTCTCTGGAATCAATTAGCGCATTCGCCTGATGTGTCCAGATCTCCGGGTCTTTCACTCGATATTTTGCAAGAGCCTTCGTCAGTTTGTCATAATAGTATTCCAAATCTTCCTTCAGTTTCTCATCTTTTTGTCTTGCCCCCATCTCATCAACAAAAAGATTCCAGTTCTCTTCAAGTTCTTCAAAAGACTCTACCTCATATTTCATATAAAGATAAGAAAGAAGGTTGGTATTATTAATATAGCGAATTTTGACTGTATTATGAAGTGTAATCAGCTTATTGAGCATTTTTGCAAGTTTCTTTTGTTCTTTACCGGCATCCATATAGCGAAGATACAGAATCGTCAGTGTGATTGCACCGGCCCCACAGGTAATCAGATATCCAATTCGTACATCCATCTTATATACCATTTGGAGAATGAACAGGAACACTATGCAAACTATCATTGCAAAGGAACAAATCATTGCAATTCCTCGTGAATTGGCAGTTATCGTTTTTGCTTCCTTAATCTGATATCTGCAGGAATTTCGTTCTCCGTTGAGTTTTTTCAAGTCCTGTTTGACAAGTTTTCTATATGCTTCCGCTTCTTTAATCTTGCGAATGCCATCCGGAACTTCATCCTCATAGCGTTCCAGAAGGCGAACTGTACTTTCCTTTAATTGACCTGATTGATGATACACCAGACGACGTTCCTTCTCAAGCATTTCTATTTTCTGCGCCTGCTCCATAATCTGTCCACGCACATCGCCCGGAAGATTCTCTATTTCCTCCATATCCATCAAAAGGCTGGTCACCGCATTATATTCATCCGAGTACTGTTCCACTCTCTTTGCAGACTCCGCCATCTGTCCGAGGCACTCCAGAACATAGACCGTTCTTTGATCCGCATCTGCAAAGTAAGCCTCCTCCTGGTCTTCCCGAATCGGTTCCCATTCAACTTCACCGGCTTCATCTTCTATATCTCGGTAATACCAGTTGTCCCATTTTTCCCTTAGTTTCTTAATGATCCCCAAGGATAAACCTCCTATTCCGCCATAAAGCAACGGTACTCATTCTTATACAATTCCGTATCCAGATCCATTGTATGGCAGAATTCAGCAATGCTGCCTTCTGCCTTTAATTGTTCTGTACCTCTTTGCTTTCTGTACTCTTCAGAATATTTCCACTCGCTCAGAGTCTGTTCCAGTCGTTCTTCCAACACTACGGTACTCTCATATGCATCAGGCACAGTACTAATAAACTTAAGGTATGCATCGTCGCTCAAAATCAGACGATTGACAGCCAGATACGCTGTCTTATAGTCCTCTCTCTCATAGGTAGAATACGCCAGTTTAAAATGATCTGCTGCCTGTTCAAATAGAAACAGGTTGGCATAAATCACTCCGATTTGATAATATACAGAAGCCCTTGTAGCAAAATTCAGCTGCTTCTCGTATTCATCCAGAAGTTCTCCATATGTTTTAAGTGCAAGCGCATAACGACGATTCTTCAAAAAATAGTCTGCCAGCACCTTTGTTTTCTCCACGCTGGTCTTACTTTGATTCGCAAGAATCATCTGCTCTATCGTCACAATTTCCTCTTCAGAGCAATAATGTAGTTCCTCCAGAATCACACGTACAAATGCTTCCAGGCGACTGTTTTGTCGTAACTGTGTACGTATCCTTCGCACCAGCATTGGAAGGTTGCACTCTTCTTCCAACCAGGTAATCAATTCATTGCTGACAAATTCATCCTCCAGAAGATAGGAGTTATTGCAGATGTAATAGCAGAGTTCCTCCACACAATACACCCTGATCCAAGTATTTTTTATTGTATAAGCAGTGCCTGCGTATCTTCCGACACAGTTATATATCCGTCCCAATTGATTATCTCCATATTCTTTAGTCTATTTCCACTTCACTCGACCACTGCATCCCGCTGGCCGCAAAGAATTCGCCAAATCCCAGATCCGTGACATTCACTGCCAGTCTTGTCTCAGAAAGCATTCGGATTTCAATATGAATCCGCGTGGCACGTGGTGGTCGCACCGGAAGTCCCCTCAGATAGATTGGAATCGTTTTGGGATTCTTCCCATCAAGTGGCGTTACGATAATATTGATGGTATCTTCTCTATCCAGAATCAAATCACATTCCTTCACAGAATCATACCAGTTCTTTCCCGCATCCAATAGGGCCATATAAGATTCTCTGCCTTCTCTTACAACACGCATTCCCAGGTTTGATTTTAACTTATCTTTCCCTAGGAATACATGCTTTGATTCAAGCTCTGTGTTCTCGATTTTTTCTTTGGCACCATAACAGGCCCCTTTGCTAAACAAATTGTTTCCCCGAAATACTCTCCTGTTTCGACACATATATTTCAAAGAATCCTGATACCATCCCCCGTCAAATCCATCTCCCAATAAATAGATGGAGGAAATGTAGTGTCCTTCACAGTGAACATACAGAATCTGATAGAGTTCCTGATCCTTTCTGCTCTTTCTTCCATCCTCCTTCTTATCTGTAGCAAATGTCTCCGGCAGGAATCGAGGATATGTTTGCGATTTCATGAGCATTACCACAGGTGTCGTCTGATTATTCTTCTGAAACATCATGACTTCAAGTCCATTTCCTTTTAAATTGCAAATCAGCACATCATGATTCCATAATTCCTTCGGTTGATGCAAAATATAATGATAAGCACTCTCAGCATGACTTTGAAAGAAGACTTTTTCCGGCTTAATTCGAAGTGTTGCGATTACTTTAGATAATATCTGAATCATCTGGGCATCCGGTTCTTCAACAGTAATTACAATCGAAGATACCTTTTCTATCGGTGCAACCAATGCGAGTTTGGAAATGCATTTTTTAAGAAACAACGCAAGCAAATCCACCGGATCATAATCTCTTGTTTCTACTTCAATCAGTTCGCCCTCTCTTGCCAGTGTAATCAGGGAAGTAATCAAAAAACCCTCATTCTTTTGCTCCAGCTCCTGTGCTTCTTCTCCAAATGTCCATATATTCTCGCCGTATCTTTTGGCCAATGCAGTAGGAATACACATTTTCTCTTCACCCAGTATCATACTGAGGGTTTCCGGTTCTTCCTGGCTGAAAGGACAATAACTAATCTGAGAGAACTCGTCTGTCAGATCAATCCCCAGGACCATTCGTTCTTTTGCACTTTTTCCGATTGTATCCTTAATCTCACCAATCACTTAGCGTTACCCCTCCAACCTTATTTATCCGGTGTAAATAACTGGTTCACCAGATAACTCCTTTTTGCATACTCCATTGCCAACTTGCAATAAGTCTCGTAATCCTGCATATCGCGACTAATCACAACATTGTTAATCATTGCGAAACGGTCTTCCTTCTGATTCTGCTCTAATTCATTCTTCTGCAACACGCTTGATTGCGTCAATTTTTCCTGACGCCCATCCTCTTCGGTAATATAATACATTACCCGTTCTCCGTAGAATAAGATAAAGGATTTGACGTAAATGCCACCAAACATATGCTTCATTTCTTCTTTACGATAATCCCGTTCTTCTTTCCCTTCGCACTCCATAACATAGTGCAGAATAACACGACTGCCTTCTCTGCCGCGATACTCGATATAGCTTTGGTCTTTCATCAGTTCAAGCTTAGGCATCACCTCGCGGTAACTTAAAAACAGGGAGAAAAAGATCTTCTTATGCCACAATTGTCTGAGAAATGCAACCACAGCCTCCTGTTCTTCTTCCGAAAGTTTATATGCAAGCACGGTCTCCTCTTCCTTCTTTAGATAAGCAAGCTTACATACCGTTGGAATATCTTCTGATATCTGATACAGATATAACACGCGGTCAAATACACTCTCGTCAATTACTTTTTGCTTCACAAAATATTCATAGGAAAGATAACTGAGAAAAGCCTTTTCGACATCCGCTGCTGCCCCATAGGTAACATATTCCATAAAAATATTGGTCTGCTCACCAATATCCACTCTTGTATAGAGAATCTGGATTAACATATTTTCCAGCAATCGCTGCACATCCATGCCAAAAGAATCCGCTGCTCTCCATAATGCTTTCAGATTCTTCGTTGCTCCCTGTTCATATAAAAGCAGATAATTCAATATTGTTTCATCATACTTGCCCTTCTGGAAAATACCTTCACAGATTTTTAGCAATTCAGGTTCATATTCGTAGTCGCTGCGCATCAAAAGCCGATCGCAAAGACGTACCAGTATCTTCTGGTCTATCGATTCTATACCACAATTGCGAAGCCACTCAAATGCTTTGTCATACATTCCTCTTGCGACCATAATCCGAATACAGGTCTCCCGATCCTTCCCACTGAGTTTGATTGGTTCAAATCGCAGCAGAAGTTCATCGAGTGGTGCGATCAGGTCATTGTCAAAGTAATATTCTGCAAGGTTAATCATCAATTCTGTTCGGTAAGCTTCCGTTATCTCCTCTGACATGGATAGCCACATTAAAACAGATTCATTTTCTTTTGTAATGGTCACACGTTCTCCGGAGTCTTCTGCAATATACATTGCAAAAGTCACATTTAAGGAAGCATTCTTTAATAAGCCGGTGATATTCTGAGGTATACTCATTGCTCTTTTCGTATGGTAGAATTCCGATTCTGTATAACGGTTACCCTCTGAATCCTCCAGCAGAATCTTATCTCGTTCTCCTATCATAGGAATAACACTTTCCTCCTGATAGATTGAATATCTGAATTCCTGCTTCAGATTCTCATTCACAACAATGATTTCCTTAATGCAAGGATTCGTAACCCATACCCAACGCATAAAAGTAAGCTCTGCATATGCAGTCGCATAGCTTTCCTCCTGCAGCATGGGCAGCATGACCTTCTTATAGATGAAAGCAAGATTTTCACTGATTCTCTTTTTCAGGATCTGTTCGCAGGCAAATTTTTCTATAATCGGGTAATACTCCATATAGATATCCTGGTACTCCTGTCGATGCTTAAGAATATTGGAATATAAAAATGCATTTCTCTCATAATCAAGATTGGAACGGTACGCAAAATACATCAATATGATTTTGGGAAGTTTGCCTTCAAACTTCATATCAATGGACATGATATAGTATTCATATAAATGCGTGATTCTAAGTTCCTGCTCTACCGCTTTGGAATACCATACAAAATACTCTTTTCCAATACGGTTGCCTTTCATTAAATGTGTGCATATTGCTTCTAGTGTAGAATCCTTTTCTTCCGTCTTGTAACAATCCGCAAGCAATTCGAAAATTTCTTTGGAAAATACCTTGATCTTACTTACCAGAAAAATAAAACGGTTTCTGATTTCTCTTGTTAATACCTTTTTTCTGCGGGCAAATGTCAGGAATGCCAGTTCAAAATCCGTTATTTCTGACATCACGGTTGGGCGCTGCAGCATAACATGAAGTGCCTCAAGAAACAGAATGGGGCTGGCATTGCCATACTCATACTGCTGCTTGATCAGATCCCATTTCTTTTGTTCCTCATCTACATATTCTTCTTTCATATAGAGAAGTAACCATGCCAAACGCCAGTTTTGCACATTCTGAACATATAGATACTCCGTTTTTTCCGCCAAAGACTGTAGCAGTGCTTCGTCCTTACCAGAAAGCGACAGCAAATAATAGTAATAGCCTTCAACCTCCGGTAACACGGTCTTTTCTTCAAGAAGAAAACCGATTCTTTCCAGTATACGTCCCGCTTCTTCAGTTCTCTTCTCAGTTAACAGAAGCTGTACCTGATAAAGTCGTTTGACAATGCTGTCCGGATTAGCCATAATCATTGCAGTAATGAGCGAATTACATTCCTTCATCCATTCCATTTTTGACTTCTTTCCGGTACGAAAAGCCAAATACAGCCTCATCAGTGCAATTGTATTTTTTCTTTCTTCACGATGTTCAACCGGTACGGTGCCCTTCTTGTGAATCGTAATATTTATTTTCTTTTCACCATAGATATCAGACAAAATAATCGCACCCTGGTTTTTTCCCCGGTGCAGACATTTTTCGTTAATATAGTAAGGAAGCTCCTTAACATTGCCTATAAATTCTTCTTCTCGTATTTGCTCCTGATCAAGCAAGATAAAATCACCTTCTGCATGAACCTGCAGATTTGTATATCCCCAGCCTTCACGGATGATACGGATATAGTGCATTGTTGTTTCTTTTTTTGCTTCCATTTCCACTTCATTAACATCCGTCATGTAGCTTGCACGTGTTTTTTTCTTCGCAATCTGCAAAAAATTCTCTACATTTTGTTCATTCCCAATATTTGCAGACAATCCACGATACAGGGTTCTGAATTGTTCGTCATTGCCAATCAAAACATTGATAAAATCAGGTGAATAGAACATGCTTACAGCTTCCTGCCAATTAGCCTGTGCCAAATTAGCAAAATGGAACAGATTTCTAATTTCTCCAAGGGAACTCTGTGGAAGATTCTGCGCAATTTCAATCCGATACGGTAACTCGTACTCTCCCATGTTTGAGACAATCGATAAGTTTCCCTCCTGAGTACTTCCTTCTGTCAATCCATGCGCATCAAACTGAAAACACACTTCCATTCTTAATCCGCCAAACTGTGGATTTGGAATCATCATTCGCAGATCAGAAGAATACACATACCCCTCAGCCTTATACTGATCCTCTGCAACAATGAAAAATGATCCTTTGACGATTTTATCGCGTTGTGCTTCACAGGTAATCTGAGAGCATGAAAAAGAAAGTGGACACTGCTTCCTGTCAAAGCTGTAATCCTCTTTCAATATCTGGCTAATAATTTCTTTCACAACTCTCACCTCACTTTGTCTTTAAGTATATCATTTTGTATGTATAATCCGCAATGATTTTTGCGTCCACCATAAACTTTTTTGGGCAACCTGTCGATACAATTATTGAAGAATTGTTTTTATCTTTTTCTAATGCTATAATAGATGTATATTTCAACTTTTCAGGCATGGATGCCACCATAATCAAAGGAGTGATGATATGAATAATATTTCCAGTATCAACAGCCTGCTTTCCTCCATTTCAGGAACCAGTGCTTCCATCAGTGGTAAAGACAGCAGCGTATCCTCTTTACTTAATTCCCTCAATTCATCCGATAATACAAGTAATGCCAGTTCTTTTAATGGTGTTAATCTGAGTGACTATTCTTCTATCAAGAGCGGTAGTTACTATAAATTGCTGAAAACATATTATAATAGAAATTCAACCAGCGTTGATACGTCTGCCGTTGTATCCAAAATAAAATCCGCCGCGAATGGCGCCGGCAATGTAGTTTCTTCTCTCAACGAGTTAAAAAATGCATCCTTTGCCGAAAAAGACCGCGATAAGCTCACCACTCAGATTACTGATTTTGTGGATGATTATAATACAATGGTTTCATCTGCAACAAATACCGATTCTAAGAACATCCTGCAAAAGACCAAATGGCTGACTAATATGACAAAAGAATTTTCAGAGATATTGTCCGAAGCCGGTATCAGCGTAGGAAGTGACAATCGTCTGAGTTTGAATAAAGACACGCTTGGCAAGGCCAATGAGTCCACGTTGAAAGAGCTGTTCTCCGGAGCCAGTTCTTATGCAAGCAAAGTCCTGTACAAAGCAGAACAAATTTATTCTCTTGCAATGACAGGCGGTTCTTCCGCTACTGCCTATACAAGCAAAGCGAATTATCTGCCCTCCGGTACTTCTTCCTTCAATACAACAACCTAGAATTCAGTACACTATCCTTCAACACAATTACTTTTTTTGTGACGGCATTGGTTGTAAAAGACTCCCCGTATCATTGGGGAGTCTTTTTTCGCAATTGGAAAATGCTCGTATATTGTATGCGATTCTATCTAGGCCTCTCTCCCCCATACTGTATTATGGTTCTGCAATTCTTGATACACCAACATAAATCTGTGATATTTTATACCAGGTTGGATAGTCGACAACACCGTTGGCAGGCAGACCAAACACCTGTTGAAATACCCGCACCGAATTCGCTGTTGCGGGTCCATAGATTCCATCCTCCCTCACTCTTGGTATCAACGGATAATTCTGTGCAATCCGGTTCAACTGTTCCTGCAGCTGCAACACTTTGACTCCGGAGCTTCCTTGAACCAGATTGCTTCCCGGCCAGGAGTATGGGATTCCGCTTACATAATCGGAAGAATTAAGATAAACATCACTTCCGTAATAGTACCTAAGAATCTCAATTGGTCTATACCCTTCATCTCCAAGATACTTTGATCCCCATTGCGACAATCCTGTGCAGGTTGCAGTTGTACCATTACAATAGGAAGTAAACAGCGGCTGTCTGATTCCCGGTCTTGAAACATAATTATTAAATAGTGTCTGCTGATTAAACCGTTTCAGATTCAAAATCAGCAGGTTGATACCTTAATAGTTGCCTCAGCCAAAGAAGAACAAAAAGTATCTGTGACTGTATCTTGAAAAGATTCGTCACAAATACAGATAACGCGATA
>JAKQFQ010000117.1 GCA_029558315.1 Bacillota bacterium | reverse complement strand
ACAATTCTGTTTTGTGCTCTTCCCGGTAACGGTATAAACTCCTGATTCGGTAATTCTGACGATAACAAAACCTGTGGATAGTATCCCACTTCTACTGTATTCGTCTTGAACTTCTGCCCCAGAAGCGCAGACTGCCAGCTGTAATCATATAGTGTTTCAACACCAATTCTCTGCTGTCCTTTGGACAATGTGCCTGTATAAGTAAAGTTATCTTCATTCCAGTAATATACATTGGTATTTCTAGAACCATTGGTACCTGCCACAGGTCCTCTGGTTTCATCAAAAGCAGTTCCATTGTACGCTTGTGAATACATCGACTGCCCAATTCCATAGACATTGCTCAATCGTCCTGTCGCATTGCCAATCACGGAACCGTAGGAACTAACCGCTTTCTGTGAAGTATTTCTTCCGGGACTTGGAACCGTAACATTTACAAGACTGTAAACATTCATTGTCGTTCCTGAAGCACCCTGGCTACCGACAATTCCACCTACATTGATAGCTGCACCATTGGAATTGGTCTGAACATCAGAGTAAATATTTTCTCCATAGACATATCCATTCCTTACCATTCCGTAATTCGTTCCACAGACAAGTCCGCCCGTGACATAAACACAGAATGGCATTTTATCCTCAGTAAGACAGTTCTTAACAACAAAATTCTCAATAATACCGGAGACCGAATTACTGCCGCATAAAATACCGCAATATGCATTATTCAGATAGTCTCCGCCTTCATAAATAACATAAACATCATGAATATGTCCATAATTGGAACGACAGAGGATTCCCTCATCATACATTCTGCTTGTTGCATCCTCCATGCCTGCCTTCAGTACCAGGTCATGAATATCTGCATGCTCACCAAGATAATGGAACATATTACTGCCATCTGAGCGATAGTTATAAGACATTTCAAAGCCCTGAAAATCAATCTCCCCATCAAAAATTTCAACAATATTTCTGGGAGATAATCCTGTGCCACTTTCATTTTCTTTATAGGTCTGGCTACTGTCAAAATGCAAATCCGCACAGACTGCATACTTACCCGTTCCGCCATTTTCTTTAATCTTATTGATAAATTCCCATTCATTATGGATACCGATAATCTCTTCTTCCGTGGTAAATGATAATGTATCCAGAATCAGCTTCT
>JAKQFQ010000085.1 GCA_029558315.1 Bacillota bacterium | reverse complement strand
AAGCCTGCCAGTATAAATAATTTTGATTGAATTGCCTGTTTGCCAATCATTTCTGCGGTGAGGAATCCATCTTTCAAGATCAACAGGATTCCGGAATGAGAGGCATTTCTTATTGTATCTCCTATAGTATTCAAGACTCATGTAGTCTGAAATGCTAAGACACAGAGATGCGGATTCAATCAGTCTCCTGAAGAGTTTCTCTATTTGCTTCTGCCAGTAGTAAAAGAGCAAATTGGGTTTGTTGGCAAAACTTACAATATCATCCATGACATGTACCACCAACGGTTTCTGTATTGCACACTTAAGCTTGTAAGCAAGTTTCATGTCCGAATAATTGAACGGCTGATGGTAAATAATATCAGGGGAGTATTCATTTACCCATTCCAGCAACCTGTCAGATAGAATTATCTTGCTTGTAAAATGGTATAATCCCAGAAGATGAATTGTCCTGTAGTAAATGTTTTTCAAAGCATCTTTCAGACCTTTGGATGAATCGTTCTGTGAAATACTTGAATGCAAACCACGGGGAATCTGAAAGTCGCCTGAGATGATCTTTTTTTTGAAAATTTTAAGCGGAAAAGGGAATCTTTTCTCGAGGTGCCCAATTTGATAGTATTTATTACAATGATATTCTCTTGAACATTCGTGTGTTAACTCTGTAATAACAGCCAACTTATCTGATGGCCACTCCCTGAACAGGTTCATCATGGTAATTCCACCTCCTCCGTTGGCTCGAAATGTTTCTCCAATGATTATTACCCTAGGAATCTGCATATTGTATTAGTTTGTCTTAAGTAAGATACTTTTGTTAACGGATTATAGGTTGCGATTGTGCAAACGATCATTCAGGCATTCCGAATAGATCATTATTTGGTTTTTGATGATGCTGTCAGGGGTTGCCTTCCGCCTCTCTTTATAAGCAGTAACAGACAAGTATTCAGCCAGGTCCTTTTCACTAAAGACCCTCGATACTTTTTCAGCACATAAAACGGAATCACCAGGAGGGAAAAACAATGCGGATGAATCATTGGAAGCCAGTTCAGGCATAGCTCCTGCATAAGATGCCACAACGGGAACTCCAACAGTTAATGCTTCATCAAGCGAAAGACAGTAAGACTCTACAAATGAAGGAATTATTACTACGTTAGCCATTTTGAACTGATCGACTATTTCGTTGGCTTTAAGAGGGCCTATCCAATCAACACTTTCCTGCAAACCAAGTTCAATTACCAATTTGCGCAAGAACTTGGTATAACCATCCGCTCGTAATCTGTATGAAATGCTGCCAGCCAAAACAACTTTTAACATGGGATATTGTCTCCTCAAGATTGCTGCTGCCCTGAGGAGCACATGAAATCCTTTATAAGACACAAATGAAGACGTAATGCTAAATATCCTGAAGGGTATACACTCTTCTTTGCACCATCTGGGAGTCTCTCTAAACTCACTCCTCAGCATCATCGAAGTCTTAAAGAGACGGGCATCTGGATTAATTGCTTTAACATTAGCTCTCACCCATTCTGATTGAGTTGAAATCATCTTATGCCCCAGGATCATTTCCTTTTCATTGAATCCCCATTTCCGAAATGATCTTTTAAGGCCTGGAAGAGAAGCCGATGGCTTAATGAATTCATTTATATTCAGGGTTGAGAGAAGCTCCAGAGTAGTCAACCCGGAATAAAAATGATCTGCAACCGTAAACTTCAATCCCTGAATCTCAAGAAGAATGTTTCCACGCAAGTATCCTCTGGCCGTAAGCAAGCCCCAGGGTAACTCTGTCCCCCATACATGGATTATATCCGGATCTATCTCGTTCACAATACCCTGAATATCTGCGATCAATGATTCATTTGGCAATCTGTTCACCATCAACTCTTCCCGAGGAAGCAGCCATTGAGCTATTTTTCCGGCATCACTCCTGGTTGTCTTACTGACAAGATCAATAGAAATATTATAAAGCTCTACTGATCCTGTTCTGGATAATCCCGTGGCAAGTGGATGAAGCCACGTACCACTGGAATTAGCAGCTGCATCAGTCTGTTTTACATTCGATAGCCAGAGTATCTTCATCACGAGATTCCGTTCTTTTTTTGAATGATTACTTCTTGTATCTATCTAACTGGTTATCACGCATATCTACGTTATGACATTCGAAGGATTATTCCTTCTCACTTAAATGCGTCGTTTTTTTCAGATAAGCAGATGAGCCATTTCTTCTTAAATAGTTTCTGATTTCCTCATCCGTCATATTGCGATATTCATCCGAATGGCACATGCCGACAGCTATCCACACTAACACATTCAATGCATTGTATGCCAATATATTTTCCACAAAAAACATCAGTAAATACCCGGCCAGCATTAACCCAACAGATTTTATAAATTGATTCTTTGAT
>JAKQFQ010000063.1 GCA_029558315.1 Bacillota bacterium | reverse complement strand
TAATCATAGAAAGCTCCTTCTCTTGTCTCAGATTTTTTCTTGTCGCTAAAATCATAACACAAGATGGGAGTTTTCTTCTTTTGTCTATTTAATTTTCCTACAAAAACTTTACACTAGCAGCGACTATTTGTTAAAATTTCTTTGTAAAAATGTTCGTTGGCAAAATATGCTTCTGCTTACGCTCGCCGGAATCATTAACGCCTTCGGCATCACCGTATTCCTATCACCGGTCAATCTTTATGACAGTGGTATCTCTGGAACTTCCATGCTGCTAGCACAGATAACGCCTCACTCTCTGACATTATCCATATTTCTGTTATTCCTCAACATTCCACTGTTTCTTTATGGTTGGAAAAAGCAGGGAATCGTATTTACTTTCTATGCCATCTACACGGTTGCCATTTATTCCCTTGCTGCGTGGTTAATCACAGATATCATTCCTATGGATGTCAGTACTGCTTCACCGTTAGCAGGCAATGATTTGCTGTTATGTGCCATCTTTGGCGGTATTATCTCAGGCATCGGCAGCGGGCTTGCCATTCGTTTTGGCGGTGCAATGGACGGAATCGAAGTCATGGCCGTCATCTTTGCCAAGAAAATCGGTATCACAGTGGGTTCCTTTGTCATGGTATATAATGTCCTTCTCTACACGGTATGCGGCATTGTATTTCAAAGTTTTATCCTTCCACTGTATTCCATCCTTGCCTATGCCGCTGCATTAAAGACCATAGACTACATTGTGGAAGGCTTTGATCGGGCCAAATGCGCCATGATTATAACCTCCAAGCCGGATCAGATCTGCAAGCTTCTCTCTGATACCTTTGAGAGCGGTATGACAAGAATTCAGGTAACCGGCGGTTATTCAAATAAGGAAAAGACCATGATTCATTTTGTTGTCAATCGTTTTCAGGTGACCAGAATGAAGAATCTGGTTCATGAAATTGACACAAAAGCATACATAACCATCAGTGAAGTCGCTGATGTCTACTCCAACAATCAGGATGTCACCTGAGCCCGTCATAAAAAGTAAATACAACGATTTACTCTCTGTACTGGAAATCACGGATAACATGTGCTATATTCTTAGATGGAGAACAGAAATGAGAAAAAAATATAAACGTATATTAAGTCAGTTTCTAATTGCATTTATGCTCATTATCGGAATGTCCTATGCAAATATCATGGAGGATTCCTTTTTTTCAGTTACCTCTGTTCAGACTTCCAGTGGTCAGGAAGTGTTCTGTCAAAGTACAATCATCGATTCGTCCCTTTCCATGATGGATCTTCTTACTACCAGAAGTGAATCTTTTGTACAGCAGACCACACGTTCCACCAATGCAAAACTCCACATTCGGATTGCCACAGACTATCTGCATGTGAATGCTGCATTTTCTGAAAATTACAATTCTTATCTGGCATTTCATGTCACACAATTCCCAGAACAACATTGTTATGCCGCTCTGATTGACTATATTCACAATCAGTCCGACCAAAAATAAGCCCTTCCATCAAAATGCTGTTACCACACAGTTTTTTTGTGTACCCTTATACAGTCTGCTGACTGTATGTTTTACTGTATCCATTTTCAGCTTTATCCGGTTAAACAGCTTAAAACTTATGGGTGCATTCACAGAAATGGAGGCTAATATGATGGAAGACATTATCGTCGGCGGCATGATTCTTATTGTTGTCGCCGCTGGAATCTTTGGCTGGTGGTTTGAAAATTGCCGGCCTGCAATAAAAGAAAATGAGGAAAGTGAAGAAAAAAAGGAAGAAGGAAATGAGCAATGAGAAAGACAAAAGTAATCTGTACCATCGGTCCTGCATCAGAAGATCGTGAAATACTGAAAGAAATGTGTCAGTCAGGAATGAATGTCGCGAGACTGAATTTCTCTCACGGAACCTATGACGAACACAAAAAGAAAATCGATCTGATCAAAGAAGTTCGGGCAGAACTAAAACTTCCGATTGCGATCATGCTTGACACAAAGGGGCCTGAATACAGAATCAAGACCTTTGAAAACAAAAAAGTCACTTTACAGGATGGTGATACCTTTACCTTTACTACAAAAGACGTTGTCGGCAATCAAAACATCGTCTCTGTCAACTACTCCAAGCTGATTAAAAATCTGGAAGTAGGCGATACCATTCTGGTTAATAATGGGCTTGTCATTTTTGAGGTCGAAAAGCTGTTGGAATATGAGGCGCAATGTCGCGTTATTACCGGTGGTGAACTCTCCGACAGAAAGAGCATGAATTTCCCCGGCAAAGTCATGAACAAAGACTTTTTAAGTGAGCAGGACCAGGACGACCTCATCTTTGGCATTGAGAACGATGTGGATTTTGTTGCCGCTTCCTTTGTTTCTACGAAAGAAGATGTTGCCAGTATCCGTAAGTTCCTTGATGAGAATGGCGGTAACAATATTGATATCATTGCCAAGATAGAGAATCGCTCCGGTGTTGATCATGTGCAGGAGATCTGTGAAATTGCAGACGGCATCATGATTGCCAGAGGTGACCTTGGCGTTGAGATTCCAGCCATGGAGGTTCCTTCCGTACAGAAATATCTGATCAGCACCTGCCGTCTGTTGGGCACTCGAGTCATCACAGCAACTGAAATGTTAGAATCCATGATTCACAATCCCCGTCCCACAAGGGCAGAGCTGTCAGACATTGCCAATGCAGTCTATGACGGCACCTCTGCAGTCATGCTCTCCGGAGAGACTGCAAACGGCAAGTACCCCATTGATTCCGTGAAGAACATGGTAGATACTGTTACATTCACAGAAGAATGTATTCATTTTGACCGACGTTTTCGCAATGCCGAATTTGAGATTTCCAGCAATATCGATGCCGTCTCTCACTCCACCTGCGCCATGGCGATTGATGTAAAGGCCAAATGTATTGTCGTGAATTCCCTCAGCGGACGCACTGCCAGAATGGTAAGCCGTTTTCGTTGCCCGGTTGACATCATCGGAACCACAACCTCAGAAAAAGTTTGGCGAAAGCTCAATTTAAGTTGGGGTGTCACACCCGTTCTCTGTGAGAAATTTGATAACATGGAAGATATGTTCCGCAACGCATTGCAGGTTGCACGCGACGTTCTCCATCTGACACATAATGACAACGTAGTTCTTACCGGCGGTCTGCTCAATGGTCGTACCGGCAATACTAATACAATCAAAGTGGAGCGCATTCCTGACTAAAGGAATGGCTCCTCATCCCCAAGGAGATTCTTATGATACTGATACAGATTTTATTACTTATTCTTGGCTTTGCCATGCTTGTGAAAGGTGCTGACTGGTTTGTCGATGGCACTTCCGGCATTGCCAGAAAACTCGGCATCCCCCAGCTTGTTGTTGGTCTCACAATCGTTGCGATGGGCACCAGTGCTCCAGAGGCTGCCGTCAGCATCACAGCATCCATCAAGGGTACTGCTGATATTGCAATTGGTAATGTTGTCGGAAGCAACATCCTCAACATTTTGATTATCCTGGGCATAACAGCCGTAATCACCTCTGTTGCCATTCAAAAATCCACACTGTGGATTGAAATTCCATTTATGATTGCTGTAACCGTAATTCTGATTGTAATGGGAATGATGGGACAAAGCATTTCCAGAGTGGAAGGCATTATTTTCTGGATTCTCTTTCTTCTTTATCTTGTATATCTTTATTTCTTATCCAAGAAAAACAAAGAAGAAAATGTAGAAGTGAAGACGAAGACCTGGAAGCTGATTCTTTTTTCTATCCTTGGTGGTGTTGTTATTGTACTGGGCAGTAATGTTGCTGTTGACAGCGCAACTGCGATTGCAAAAATTGTTGGCCTAAGTGAACGTTTCATCGGCCTGACCATTGTAGCACTTGGCACCTCCCTTCCGGAACTCGTGACTTCCGTCACTGCTGCGAAAAAGGGGAATGCTGATATCGCCATTGGTAACATTGTCGGAAGTAATATCTTCAACATTCTGTTCGTTATAGGTACCTCCGCACTCATCATCCCGGTAAGCTATCAGCCAAGCTTTCTGTTCGATGGTGTTGTTGCCGTCGCTGCCGGCATTCTGCTCTGGATTTCTGTCTGTCGCAAGCTCAAATTGCAGCGTTTCTGGGGAATTGTCATGCTGCTCTGTTACGCTGCCTACTTTGTATATATTCTTTGAGACATATGCTGTTCAAGCGCATTCCTGTGAAATACATTTTCTGTTTCACGGGAGTGCGCTTTTCTAATACCTGCAGAATAAAGTCTCACTGTATGTATTGCTGCTGCGATTCGATCATATGGTTCACGATTTCTTCTTTCACATTACGCTCAACGAACTGATCAAGGAAGAATCTTAGGATAGACCTGATTCTTGCCCTGCCTTTTTGCATGATACAGGTTTTCATCGGCTCTGCGAATCCACTCATGGCGACTCATACCCTCTTCATAAGCTGCCAATCCGCAGCTGAAGGTAATCACAACTTGCGGTGCAAAAGGATAGGACTGTGTTCTAAAATTATTCAGCAGCTGATTGGCCAACTGATAAGCATCTTCTACTGAATAGTCCTTCAGAATAATGACGATTTCTTCTCCGCCATATCGACAGGGAACGACATTGCGGGCTTCAACCTGCCTGATGATATCTGCCAGTGTCATCAATACCTGATCTCCCGACAGATGTCCATAAGCATCATTAATTTTCTTAAAATCATCCAGATCAATCATGAGCAGACACTGTTTTCGACTCTTGCTGTCACTCTTTTCAAGGGATTCCAGCACGCTCTCCATCTTACTCCGGTTATAGATTCCCATCAGATTATCAATCTGCATCTTCTCTAATAGTTCATTCTCCCGCTTGGAACTGTTCAGAATGTAGTCTATCTGTTGTGCCACATAACGAATCAGCAGACTGGCTCCGATATAGGATACCAGCATAATCACCAATGCTAACCCCATATCTGTCAGCAATAAGGGATCATCCTTTCTCAATTCTTTTGAGCCAACATAGCAGGATGCCAGAATCGACAAACAGGAGGCAATGGAAATCCCCCCTGTCAGACGCTTATCTGCAAACAGAACAGACACAAAAATAGCAAGGCAGGGAAGTGCCAGCAGTGGTCCATAAACATAATGTATAAACTGTGTATTCATACACAAAAAGAAAATCAAAAAACAGGAGCAGAAATTCTTGGCTGTGTTAGATAATCGTTTTGAGCGAAGGCAAAACAGCGTTAGAATAATAACCACCAGATTCAGACAGGAGGGCATATAGATGAAACGGAATCGATAAAGTGCTTCCGGAAGGAACAAGGTCTTCGATGCTGCATCAATGCAATAAATCACAATCTCTGCGATTGTTCCAATCGTTGCAAGAACAACGCAGACAATATATAAATCTTTTCGCCATTTCTCCTGAATCTGAGATGGAATTCCCATGTATCTCACAGCCTTTCCTTTGAATCATAATTTTATCTTACCACACCCGGCGCTTTTTTCCAATCTATCTGCCTCATTCCACTAAAATTATGAACCATTTATGATAATGTCCTTATATACCACAAGCAAAAATGTCCCCAGTTTTGAAAAGCCCCAGCAAGTTGCCGGGGCTAATGTTTCATTTATTTTTGGACATTTTCAAAAATGCTTGACATACTTTTTTTATCGCATTCAGTATGAAAAAGCTTCAATAATTATTTCAACTGGCCTTCTAATGCGCCCTTTACAGCAGCAAGTGCATCAGGAATACCCGCCGGATTCTTACCACCAGCCTGCGCCATGTTCGGTCTTCCACCACCGCCACCGCCAACAAGTCCTGCGATTGCCTTAATTAAGTTACCGGCATGTGCACCCTTTGCCATACATCCTTCGGTCGCCATCGCCATAAGGTTAACTTTACCGTCTGCATTGGATGCAATGACAATAACACCTTCTCCTATTTCATTTTTCATCTTGTCACCAAGCTCACGAAGCCCGTTCATATCAACACCATCAACGGCTACAGCAAGTAACTTCACGTCCTTTACTTCTACAACCTGATCTTTCACATCTCCAAGTGCTTCATTGGCAGCCTTGCTCTTTAAGGATTCCAGTTCGCTCTGCAGTGTCTTCACTTCTGCCAGTACACTTTCCACTTTCTCAATCACATTGGCCGGCGTTGTCTTTAACAGACCTGCAACCCTCTTCACTTCTTCTTCCATCTGATTATAGTAAGCAAATACACCATCTCCTGTGATTGCTTCAATACGTCTCACACCTGCAGCGACGCCACTTTCTGAGAGGATCTTAAAGGCTGCAATAGAACCTGTATTCTTAACATGAGTTCCACCACAAAGTTCTACAGAGAAATCTCCCATCGTAACGACACGAACCTTCTCACCATACTTTTCACCAAAGAGAGCCACCGCACCGGTCTTTTTGGCTTCTTCCATGCTCATCTCTGTAGTATTAACGATTAAATTATTGGCAATCTCTCCATTAACCATGGCCTCGACCTTGGCAATCTCTTCTTTTGTCATTGCAGCAAAATGAGAGAAGTCAAAACGCAGTCTGTCTGCATCCACATAGGAACCACTCTGCTCAACATGGGTACCAAGTACTGTACGAAGAGCTTTCTGAAGCAAATGTGTCGCACTATGATTCTTACAGGTATTGCTACGTTTACTCTCATCAACGGTTAATGTAACCATGTCGGATACTTTAATCATGCCCTTTAGAACTTTACCCACATGACCAACTTTACCGCCAAGAAGCTTAATCGTATCTACAACTTCAAAGCTTCCTTCCGGTCCTTCAATCACACCGGTATCTGCATTTTGTCCACCCATGGTTGCATAGAATGGTGTCTCATCCACGATAATGGTGCCTTCTTCTCCATCGGTCAATGCTTCTACAAGTTCGTCTTTTGTCGTAAGAACAGTCACCTTAGAAGATGCAGTAAGCTTATCATAACCAACAAACTTGCTGGTTATATTCTTATCAATCGTCTCATAGATTGTGGCATCTTTGCCCATGTAATTCGTTTCTTTTCTGGAACCTCTGGCAAGCTTTTTCTGCTCATCCATTGCTTTTTTAAAGCCTTCCTCATCCATGGTAAATCCTTTTTCTTCCAGAATTTCAATGGTAAGGTCGGTCGGAAATCCATAAGTATCATATAACTTAAATGCATCCTCTCCATCCAATACAGTCTTATTGTTGGCGACCATCTTCTCTTCTAAGTCCGCAAGAATTGCCAGACCCTGATCAATTGTCTTATAGAATTTATCTTCTTCCTGCGTTAAAACATTTAAGATAAAATCTCTCTTCTCTTCAAGTTCCGGATAGCCATCACGACTTCCTTCAATTACCGTCTTTGCAAGGTCGGCAAGGAATTTATCTGTAATGCCAAGTAACTTGCCATGTCTTGCTGCTCTTCTGATGATTCTACGAAGAACATATCCTCTCCCCTCATTAGAAGGAAGGATTCCATCGGAAATCATAAAGGTTGCGGAACGCATGTGATCGGTAATCAGACGGATAGATTCATCTACCGAGTTATCCTTCTGATATTCTACACCGGCAATTTCACAGATGCGGTTTCTGATCGCCTTCATAGTATCAATATCAAATACTGTATCTACGTCCTGAACAACCACTGCAAGTCGTTCCAGTCCCATACCGGTATCTATATTCTTCTGCTTTAGTTCAGAATAATTTCCCTTGCCGTCTCCATCATACTGGGTAAATACGTTATTCCATACTTCCATAAAGCGGTCGCACTCACAGCCAACTTTACAATCCGGTTTACCACAGCCATACTTAATTCCACGGTCATAATAGATCTCAGAGCAAGGACCGCAAGGGCCTGCACCATGCTCCCAGAAGTTATCACATTTACCTTCTGCATCACGATAGAATCTGGTAATCTTCTCACCTGGAATTCCAATCTCGTCTGTCCAGATCTTAAATGCTTCCTCATCTTCACAATAGATAGAAGGATATAATCTCTCAGGATCAAGTCCTACCACCTTGGTTAAAAACTCCCAGCTCCATGCTAAGGATTCATGCTTAAAGTAATCACCAAAGGAGAAGTTACCAAGCATTTCAAAAAAAGTAAGATGTCTTGCGGTCTTACCTACGTTCTCAATATCTCCTGTACGAACACATTTCTGACAGGTGGTCACTCTTGTCCTTGGCGGAATCTCCTGACCTGTAAAATATGGTTTTAAAGGCGCCATTCCTGAATTGATAATCAGCAAAGAATTATCATTATGTGGTACCAGCGAAAAACTCTTCATCGCCAAATGACCTTTACTTTCAAAGAAATCCAAGAACATTTTTCTAAGTTGATTAACACCGTAATTATCCACGACTTACTCCTCCATCTTCAGCCCAACCATCCCTCAGCCAGGCACTCGTAATCTTCTGGTAAAACCAGCGTTCTAATTATAATATCGCAGGTGTTGCATTGTCAAACATTTGCAACAAAATACTTGCCAAAAAATCATTTTACTTATATAATAGCAATGTTGCTGAAATAGCTCAGTTGGTAGAGCACTTCACTCGTAATGAAGGGGTCGAGGGTTCAAGTCCCTTTTTCAGCTCTAAAAAACCAGTTCTTACGAACTGGTTTTTTTATGCATCCGCAAACTGATTTGCTGACGTTGGATGCTCTACGATTCCTGTTCATTGGATAGATGAACATCTAATTGCGGGAATGGGATTGCAATTCCTTCCCTGTCAAATGTCTCCTTAATTATTTCTGTCAGATGCCACTTCACATCAAAATATGCTTCATTTTTGACAAAACATCGAATTCCGATTGTTACCTGTGTGGAGTCAAGCGAATCAACATAAATATTGATTTCTTTATCCTTCATCACTTTATCTTCCTCAATCAGGATATGCTCCAATACTTTCTTGGTTTTTTGAATATCTGCCTCATATGCAATACCTACCGTCATAATCAGCCTTCTAAATGGAGATTCGTTGACATTGGTCAAACTGGTATTGGCCAATGTTCCATTGGGTAAAATGACAGTTCTGTCATCTATTGTTCTAAGCTTTGTATAGAATAATGTAATTTCAGTAACCGT
>JAKQFQ010000055.1 GCA_029558315.1 Bacillota bacterium | reverse complement strand
CGTGCCGCTGTAAATGCACTAAATGGCGAGATAACCAAGTATGCCTATTACAGTCACCCTGGAACCGGTTATATTATCGAGACATCCATCAGGTTAAGAGATGCACTGGAGAGGACAAAATCAATGGATTTCACTTCTTTCCTGATGGATGATCTCCTCCAAAATATTCAGACGCATAATCCTTTTGTTAAAGAGATAGATCTCTTCTCTTCAAACGAACTAAGCCAGTTTTCTCTCATTAACGAAGGGAAAAAGATGGATCCTGAAATTTATAAAGTCGCAAAAGCTCACGGTGAAGTTCGCCTGATTTCAGAAGGCAACCTGACAATATATACTCATTTTCGTCCAAAAGAAAAAGAAGCCGACTATACCGGGAACCTGACCAGCATGGTGGTATATGATACAAGTATGCCAAGGGACGAATTAACAAAAACTGCCTGGCATACCCTGCTTGTCCTTGTAATTGTAACAATTGTATCATTTCTTGTATCAGGAAGACTGTTCAGGCGGCTGGTATTGCACCGTCTTATGCATATCACGGATTGCCTGCACAGGATTGGAGACGGAGATTACTCTGTCCGGATTGATGAGTCAGGAAATGATGAATTTACCCTTATTGCCAGTGAAATCAATCGGATGAGTAGTCTTGTGCTTGCCAGGGAAGAGGAACTCAGGCAATTATACCAGGACCAGGAGAAAATAATTGAAGAGAGAACAAGAGAGCTTAGAAAACTCAAAGATGCATTTGAACAGGCAAATATCAAACTTACCATGCTGAACATTATCACCAGGCATGATATCATCAACCAGTTAACCGCCTTGTCAGGTTTCCTTGACCTGGTATTAGAGATAAACACAAAAGAAGATGTCCGGGAATATACCAAAAAATGCAGGCAGATATCAGAAGTCATCCACGAACTAATAATATTTACAAGAATATACGAAGATATTGGAATTAATGATCCCACATGGCAGAATGTAAGAAGAACTATTGAGAAAGCAATGGTGGACCATCCGGATGCCCACCTGAATTATGATCTTCCTAAGGAAAATGTATTTGTTCTGGCAGATCCCCTGTTT
>JAKQFQ010000047.1 GCA_029558315.1 Bacillota bacterium | reverse complement strand
TCCATAGTATACTGGCTACAGGAACGCTCACTTTGTTCAATTAGGTCAAATCGAAAATGGTGTAAACGAAGGGGCAGTTCACTGGAAGTCCAAAACTGCTTTTTCGTTTACCACATCATCGATTCTATCCTAAAGAATTTGCAGATGTGATTAGGAGATCTTTTGTTAAGGCAGTAACCATGGAATATACTGGTCTTGATAATTATCAAATGGTGTTCCATAATGAGGCGTTTATACTTGCGATGAAGAACACCGGCTGTTTTCTGCTCGTGTGTCTGCCTGCACTGATT
This sequence comes from Bacillota bacterium, assembly GCA_029558315.1. Lineage (GTDB taxonomy): Bacteria > Bacillota > Clostridia > Lachnospirales > Lachnospiraceae > NK4A136. The sequence goes on along the minus strand of JAKQFQ010000047.1, from coordinate 3,018 downwards.
TTATTCTCCTTTTTCATTGCAGTTGCACTGAGCAGAACAGCACTTCGAAAAATCTTTAAATCATTTCTTTTAATACCGATGGCGGTTCCTGCAGCTACAATTGCTGTTGTCTGGAGAATGCTTCTTAATGATTATGGACAAATCAATGGAGTACTTGCCTGGATGGGATTGCCGACGGTGGATTTTTTGGGAAGCAATGCTGCTTTTTGGGTATTGGTGGTTACCTATATATGGAAAAATCTTGGATATACCACACTCCTTTGGATGGCAGGAATGGAGAGTATATCGGATGCACTGACTGAAGCTGCAAGGGTGGATGGGGCAAATGAGAATCAATGCTTATATCATATTGTCGTTCCTAATTTAAAGCCTACACTCTACACAATTGTTATCATTTCCTTCCTGAATTCATTTAAGGTTTTCAGAGAAGCATATCTGGTTGCCGGCGCCTATCCACAACCTTCGATTTATTTGTTACAGCATCTGTTCAATAACTGGTACACCAATCTGGAGCTGGATAAGATGGCAGCAGCTGCGGTAATCATATTTATCATATTGCTGATCACCGTAATGTTTTTAAAACGAGTATGGGATGGAGAGGAGGCACAGGATAAAAAAAAGAAGTCTGTTAAGAAATCTGATACTGACACTATTAGCCGTACTCATTTGTTTTCCGCTGCTAATGTTGTTAAGCTGTTCCATAAAGGGAAGTGACGAACTAAAAACATTGTTAATGCCGGTTTATGCGGGAAGCGAGGAGTATGCTAATTTTTCATTGCTGGCCAATTATCCGACACTTATGCATTATATTAAATTGTTGATTTTTACGCCCAAATTTTATACGGTTTTCTTCAATTCCATTAAAATGGATGGAACGATTCTTATACTGCAGATGCTGATTGCAGTTCCTGGTGCATGGGCATTTTCGAGATTTTGTTTCCCAGGCAAAAATCTGATTTTTGCAATCTACGTTATTTTGATGCTGATGCCATTTCAGGTAACCATGTTGTCGCAATATTTGCTGCTAAATGGTCTTAAAATGTTGAATACGCATGCGGCGATTATTCTTCCGGCCGCATTTTCAACGATGTCAGTTTTTCTAATATACAGAGGATTTGCATCGATACCGGAGGAATTACTGGATGCAGCCCGGGTAGATGGTGCAGGAGAATTTTCCATCTTTTTAAGAATCGGAATTCCTCTTGGTTCCACCGGGATATTGTCTGCAGCAATCTTAAGCTTTTTGGAATGTTACAATATGATAGAACAACCACTGGCATTTTTAAAGGATCAGGTTTTATGGCCACTATCCTTGTATCTGCCTGTAATCGGAGGCCATTTTGCAGGGGAGGGGTTTGCAGCATCGGTGATTACACTGATACCGGCTATTCTTGTGTTCATTCTAGGACAGGACTATCTGGAGAAAGGGATCATCTCATCTGCAATGAAGGGATAACAATAACGGAGGCATACAAAAATGAAAAAACTTCTCAATCTGATATAGGAAAAATAATCGAGCGATTTCAAAAAAGCGATAAGAAAAAACCGGCGCAGGTACTGGTTGGATTTTTGATTATCATGCTGATCCTCGGAATGATATCACGTGGAATCTATGCCTATATGCTGCCCAGAGTTAATACGGTGGCGCCGTCACGTGGATCAATTGTACATACAATTATCGGGGAAGGTGTGGTAGAAGCTAAGGATTATATTCCGGTAAATGTGATAGCAGATATCAGAGTTGCGCAAATAATGGTAGAGAAAGGAAGTACGGTAGCTAGAGGAGAACCATTACTGAAACTTGATCAGGAAGAAATGAATCAGCAGCTGGACGATCTAAAGGATGAGATTGCAATCCTTGAGATGGAAATTGAAGATCAAAACAGTGTAGCTTTCCATAATGCACAGGTGAACGGATTAAATGATGAAAGAGCAGACGAAGACTATGCTCTTTTTGTTTCACAGGCACAACTTAATCTAAATGTGGCTAATAATGCATTGGAAACTGCGCAACAGGCAAGTATGAATCGAATCTCCAGAGATGCCTACATTCAGGAATGTATCGGACAAAATGGATCTGTCATTGCAGCGCAAATGGCGGTTCACGAACTGGAGAGCGCCGGGGTGAAGAATAGCAGTTATGACGATGCGTTAGAATACATGGATATGATGATTTATATAGCGAGACAGAATGCGGAGGATGCCTATGATGCTGAAACCGATAGAATACAACAGGAAATTAATGAAGCCCGGCAGAAGGTAGAGGAAACAGAACTTGAGGTACAGGCAGCTTTGCTGGATGCGACACGGGAGGTAGAGGATGCCGCTTTAGTACAGGTTACCAATCACAATGCAGAAATCAAAGAAATTCAACTACAAAATCTGTTGGAGGAACAATTGGTTTATGAAGAAATGATCTCACAGAATGGAATCGTATATTCTCCGGAAGCTGGGGTAATAGATCAGATTGCAGTAACAGAAGGCTCAAACACAACATCAGACGCAGCGTTTGTTATTGCGCTAACAGAAGGAACATTTACAATTCAGGCACCCATTACGGAAGAGAACTGCAAGTATGTAGCAGTGGGAGATAATGTCAGTATTTTATTTCCGGGAAGTGGCTCTAGAACGGAGGATGCAGTGCTGGATAAGATAATCCTGGAAAATGAACAGAACTATGTGGTTATTTCTTTAGATGCATCGAATGCGCAGATTGGTGAGATTGGAGAATATACCATAGAATCTGTTGGTGTAACGGCAGATGTCACTATTCCGATTCAGGCACTTCATTCAGATGGAGTTAGATATTTTGTCTGGGTTATAGAACGTAAAAATACCATTCTTGGGGAAGAAATAACGGCGACAATGCGTATTGTTTGATAGTGTCAAATAAGTTATGAAAAAAATGAGCAAAGAAAAAAGGCTCAGATGAACCTTGAAAACGGTAGATGTTTTAGGTTGTGGTAGCTGATCGCCACCCTTGATTGCACGAAAAAGAACTGCTGAAGGGTACTTACC
>JAKQFQ010000044.1 GCA_029558315.1 Bacillota bacterium | reverse complement strand
CTACCAGTTTCTTGAGATTCCAGTCGAAGACCTTGAATGAGATGAGATCCTTTCTGTTCACCTCCATAAAAAAGAGGCCCCTGAGGGCCTCTCTTGTTTGCTATGTTGTTATTTAGGTTGTTTTTCTTTTTCTTCCAATTCAGCAATTCTCTGCTGCATTGCTTTGTACTCCGCAACTGCTTGCTGCATTGCTTTGTCAAGACTTTCAAGCGCGAGGTTTGTCGTTCCAATGATTGCCATTTTTGCGTTTCCAAATGCACGAATGAGTTCTTCCACTCTTTTCACCTCCTTACAATTCAGTGGTGTTTACCCACCAGATATGCCCGTCGGCCAACCTAAAATACATAACTCTATTAGGCGAAAGCCCGGTTTTTCTCCAAGCCCAGACGTTTGATATAGGGCAATACTCTGGATTAGTCCATGTTGAAATATCAGGGGTTTTTGTTGATGTTACAGAATCCCATATTGGTATCGGAGATTGAATTGGCATAGTGGTATAGATACGGATGCTATTAGCATCAGATGCGTAATGTGGTCCTACTATTACGTGCCTCAAGATATCTACAGACTCAGAGGTATAAAATCGATACGCTTGACTATAGCTATCTTGACTTAAGCGTTCTGTAAAATAAGTGTAATTGGAATAGTCGTAAAATCTATTCTGCAAATTCCTATAAACGCTGAAACTTGTAGGCAAGGTTTCTGAATCTGTTTCAAACCCAAGACTGCTGAAGATAAACCTTGGATGATCCTCATCGATGGGTATATTAGCAAGATGCCTGATATAGTTGTAGACGTAGCCTCCATCATACTCTATGCTATTATCACTTAAAAATATCTTAGAATCTTCAAAATAAATATCATTGTTTCCATAACCAAGCAGTATATTACCTTTGATGTTTAGTTGATCTCCATTCCATGAGAGATAGTTCGGATCCTCCCCCGCACCAACTATTGACAATTTCCATCCAGCAGCATCTAAGAGTTTTATACTGGTTATCATCGCATAACTTCCTGTTACTGCTAGAATTTTCAGACGGTAATAGAGATATGCACCCGATGAAGAAACGGAGAAATCGGTCGCCTTCCATCCAGT
>JAKQFQ010000032.1 GCA_029558315.1 Bacillota bacterium | reverse complement strand
TAATTGTTAGTTCGTTTGGTCTGACCAGTTTATAACTGGCTTTTCCTTTTTTACTTGGTTTTGCTTGGTTCTTTCGAACCTGTTCTCTGAATTTTTCTCTTTGAAATTTTCAGGGTTGCATTACTGTGTAGTTATCAAGGTTCTGTATTTCTTTGTTGTCGCCGTTTTTTGTGTGTACCGACGTGCGACTTTTAAAGAATATCACTGAGCGCAAATAATGTCAACAAGTTTTTTCACTTTTTTGAAATATTTTTTAATTAACATTATTGCAGTTGAATTGTCTCAATTCGATCAGGCATCACAAGTACATATTTTGTGGAAGAAGTAGTTGGTATCATCAATAAAACAGACTCATCAAAATCTCCCTGATATTTCAGTCTGCCGCTTGTTGAATAAATGACACAGGAAGCTGCGTTGTAAATAATTGCACGATCTTCTGTGAAAAAAATATCCGAATACTGAATATCAAAGTTCAAAGAACTCTTCAATTCTCCGGACACACTATAAATGTCCATTCGGAATTTACTTTCCCCAGTATTATTCAGATATACTAATCCAACATAGTCTTTACTATAATAAACCGATTGAACCTCTTCCTGCAGAAGTATATTCGCAGTACTTTGTGGCCTCTGACTTCCTGCATAGAAAATCAGCCTGTCATTGGCCAATGCAAATGCATGGGAATTATCCATAAACTCCACTACCGGCACCAGTTCGCTTTGATAATCATATCCACTCACGAGATTATCAGTCTCATTTTGTCCAACTTCACCAAAATTATAGAACGCAACCTTTGAAGTCATCGTACCACTGTCAAGATACAGGTAGGAGATTGCAACCATTTTAGAATCGTCTGATATATCCAGCGCCACAGGATACCCGCTCTTTGACATTGTTGTACGAAAAGAAGCAATCTCACTTCCGTCATAGTAGTATAAACAGATTGGAGTTACCGTTGTATCATCCAAAACAGCAACCACTACACCCTTATCGGATACTTTAATTGCTCTAATTGGATTGCTGGTACTAATCGCCCCCAGTTCCCCACTGCTGTTATATACATATATCTTTCTTCCATTGTAATCAGCAGCAGCAACATAATCGCCGCATACTTCCACCATCGGATTCTGCATTTCAAAAGGACAGCTCCAGATATCACTTCCTTTCGCATCAGTACAGTGAATTCCATCTGCACTATAAGTCAGAAAATTCGTTCCGTAATCCACAACAGTTGCAGCTTCTACCTGTTCACGTTCCACTGTATTAATTACTTCATATCCATTGTATACTTTCCCCACGTAACTAATATAGATAATCAAAGAACATACAAGTATAATTACCACAACAGCCGCCGCCGATGCCGCGATTGCCGCTCGATGCGCCCAGATACGTTTGCTGAAATTCTTTAAATCTACAACTTTTTCGCTGTTCTTTTCCTGCTCCATCATTTGTTTTGCACTCCTATGGCAGAATAATTACCTGCCCATAAAAAATATTATCCTGATCTAAAATATGATTAATTTCACAGATTGCCGGCACCTGACTTTCAGAGCCATAATAGCGTCTGCTGATTGAACACAAGGTATCTCCCTTTTCAATCATATATTCCTGTGGAATCGGATTCGGCTCAAATTGTGTCAACTGAACTACATTCGTAGTCGTTACTTCTTCTGCAATTGGTGCTTCCTGCGCGGATTGTACTAATTCGGCTTGTTCCGTACCATTTTGTTCTGTATCATTTGACTCTGTAATATTTGGCTCTGGAACATTTTCTTCAGAAACAGTTCCATTGGTTGATAAGGGCTCTGATACTTCAGCCAATGATGTAACCTGATTCTCTGAAATATCTATCGTATCTACACTGACTACTACTTCCGTCACCGGTATCTGTGCCAGTTCGTCCCCAATTGCCTCAGCGTCTTTGGCACTTTCATATCTCTTAATCATTATGATTCTAATTGCACATACTGCGACAAGCAGAAAAATACTTGCCCACGAAACTGCCGATGACGATTTTTCCTGTTCTCGATTCTCCTTCTTTTCGCTAAGAACCATCCTGCAGGTCTTGGCCGGATAATCTTCCTGTTCAGAACGAATTCCGGTCTGCTCAGATGCATGCCATTCAACTAAAAAGGATTGCATCG
>JAKQFQ010000072.1 GCA_029558315.1 Bacillota bacterium | reverse complement strand
GCTTTTTTCAATCTGCACAGGCGAATATACTCGTTGGTATTTAACCCGGTATTCGCCTTTATTTTGCGATACAGTGTGGATTTGCTTGTGCCAAGTAATGCGGTGAGTGTATCTATACCCAGGTCCTGTTCCGCCATATGCTTCATAATGGTGGCATGCAACTTATCCATGAACGCTTTCTCAATATTGTTGAAAGAAACGCTGTTGAAATGAGTCAGAGGAGAGTTCGCGAACTGCCTGTAAGCAATTTCCTTGTTTTTGAAAAGATTCGAGATATTTGCCATTAAAAGTTCAACCGCAAAAGGTTTTTCAATATACCCGTCTGCCCCGACTTCCAGGGTTTCAATGCGCGTTTCCACGCCAACGGCCGCTGTCAGAAGGATAACAGGAATATGGCTGAACTCGATATTGTTTTTGATGAAGTTACAAAGCTGACATCCATCCATGACCGGCATCATAATGTCACTGACTACAAGATCGATCTTCTGTTCTCTGATGATGTTCACCCCTTCCTCGCCGTTAGAAGCAGAAAATACATTATACTCGGATGAAAGCTCTTTGGAAAGGTAACGTCTCATCTCAGCCGCATCTTCAACAATAAGGATAGTATGTCTGCTGCTGTCCGAATCACAATCTATGCATTTTTCACCTGCTGCATCCTGCTCTTCATTATGCTGGTCCAACAGAGAAGGCTGATCAAGAGGCAGTGTAAGAACAAATGAGTTATAATCTTTAACTTCGGAGTCAAGAACCAGGGTGCCTTTGTGGAGATTGGCAAGCATTCTGGCGTAGGGGAGTCCCAATCCTGTACCGCTGCTCCCTTTAAGCTGGGCAGTTACTGTCCGTATCTGGTAAAACGGAGTGAAGATTTTTTCTCTTTGGTCACCCTCAATGAGGTCACCGTTACTGGTGACACGGATAACCACATTCTGATCACTTTCAGAAACAGAAAGGGTTAATTCTATACTGTCCTTACAGTATTTAACAGCATTTGACAACAGGTTGCTGACAATCTTTTTAACTATTTCCGCAGAGCACATCATTATGACCGGCCGATCCGGAATATTGACCGTATATGATATATGTTGTTCTTTTGCAGCTTTTGCAAAGTACTCGCATGTCTTCTGTACAATAGAGCGTATATCTTCCCTCAGGAAATGGACCGTAATCTGGTTCTTTTCCATTTTCCTTATGTCAAGAAGCTGGTTTGTGAGTTCCAAAAGCCTGTTGGTGTTTGATTTAATGGTCATAATATCCTCTTTGGATGCCTCTGTATATTCATGTTGATTAATAATTTTTTCGACAGGCATTTTTATAAGTGACAGAGGTGTGCGTATTTCGTGAGTTATATTCGTGAAGAAATTGATTTTGGCATCGTAGATCTCTTTCTGTTTTAAAGCTTCCATCTGTTCGAGCTTGCTTGTCTCCTCAATTTTTTTCTTCTTAAACGTGAGAATTAGAAAATAGCTGGCAATTGATGCAAGAGATAGAAGATAAACAATATACGCAAATAATGACTTATAGAAGGGCGGCACGACAACAATAGAAAGGCTTTTATGTGATTCCGGTGAATCGCTGCCAATCAGTTTTACATCAAAGCGGTAACGTCCCGGTTTCATATCGGTAAATACAACCGTATTATCAGAAGTCACTGTTTGGATAGATTTGCGTCTTCCACTCGAGAGAATATATTCGTATTGGGGTGCATTTATGTGAGAGTAGCTCAGCGCGGAATATGTTATGGACAAATAGGCGGCGTCGGCTTGCCTGATACGGATTTTATCAGACATAACAGCAGATTTCCCGGGAGTGTTTGCCACATGATGAGTACCGTCCATTCCCGTATGTATCTCCTGGATATAAAGAGGGGAAGCGGTAATATGATCCTTAAGAGAAGCCGGATTAAAAGTTATCATACCATTGGTGGTACCCAGGCAGATCTGACCCGAGGGAAACTGATAGCAGGATCCATAGGAAAATTGGTTGCCTACAATACCATTATTATCCAGAAAGATTTTAATCACAGCTCCTGTCTGCGGATCGACTGTCGCCAGACCTTTGGTAGTGGAAACCCACAACAACCCTTTCCGGTCCTGTGTAATAGTACAGGTAATATTGGAGGGGAGACCGTTATTCCGGGTAATATGTGTAAATGAAATAGTGTCTTCGAGAGACGTCCTGCATAATCCTCCGCCTTCGGTGGCCACCCATAACCGGTGTGATGTGTCTTCAAAAAAACAGGTTATATAGTTCGATTCAAGGCCATAATCCTGATTCCCGGCCTGAATGACATCAAAATTCTTCAGGCCGTCCTTACTGAAGAAGATGCCGGCACCGTAGGTCCCAACCCAAACCGTGCCAAAGCTGTCCTCATACAGGGTGTGAATGAAGCGATGACCCGGACCTTCCACAAATACAAAATTATTTGCAGCCCGGTCATAACGATACAATCCGAGTGCAGTTCCAATAAGTATGGTATTTTCTTGGGTTTTGAGAATGCATACGCATTGATTAGATGGAAGCTCAGCATGACCGCATATTTTTTCTGTGTTGAGATCAAAAAAATAGAGTCCCTTGTTGAAAGTGGCAATCCAAAGCCTGTTGCCTTCCTGAAGCAAACCGTGGATATTGAGGTTAGATGGAAACCCATTTTTGTTGGAATAGCAAATTACGCGCTTTTCACTAAAAATCAATTTGTTTAGATTTCCGTCTTCGGTGCCCACCCAAATATTGCCATTGTTATCAGGAATTATGGCATGAACAAGTTTTCCGTAAAATGTTCCTTCGGTACCTGTATAGAAGATTTGGCCAAAACTGTTTTTCTTGTTATGCCAGAGGTTCAGCCCCCCATAGAACGTTCCCAGCCAGACATTTCCTTCATTATCTTGTAACATGCTTATAACATTGGTATTACTCAACGCATATTTTACAGTATCATCAATAAGTGATGCCTCATTT
>JAKQFQ010000474.1 GCA_029558315.1 Bacillota bacterium | reverse complement strand
TTATCAATAAGAAGCTATCTGATAGCCCTACGGCAGCAACGTCTTGGGTGCTGTACCAACCATTGGATAAATACTTTGGTAAGATAGATCAAAATATGAAGATAAACAGAATGTATAATGACGGTAATATTTGGATTTTTTATGTCGGATAATGTCTCTTCGAAAATTTAGAGAATTGCTTCATCTCGAGAGGGATTATTATAACTATACCAATAAAGTAACTTATTACCCAAGCGTACCCTATTCCAATAAGTCCAAATGAATTCATAAGAATATAACTTGTGATAATTTGGGATATGAATACCGTCAAGCTGATGAAAGTTAATTTTCTCAGTGTGCCTCGGACCCTATGGATAGTAAGATAGACATAGAAAGGAGCGACTAAAAAACTCGATAACGCCATAATGTTGAGCAGTTGGACTCCTTCAAGATAACTTGTTCCGAATAAGCCAAGTAAGTAGTTACCATAGAAATAGAATAGAAGAGCGCTAGGGGTTAACAAGGCAAATATTGCGAGAATGACTTGACAACACCCTTCAGCATCGCTTCTCCGTGACAACCTTCGACAAACAGCGATGTGCCTATAGCGCTAGGGATCATAAATAATACTGAGACAACGGAATATGCGATAAAGTATTGTGCTGCTTCTTCTGCGCCAAGGATATTTAGTACCATAATGGGGAGTATCTGGCTGGATACTGTCATTAAAAGACTTGAAATGTAATTTGCTAGTGAATAATGGAACGCTGATTTTAAAAATGAAAGATCTACTGCAAGGGGTCCTAACTCAAATTTAACGAGATGATAGAGGAAAATGATGGTAGTTATAAGTGTGGAGATCCCAGTGGCAATGAATACACCTATTGCACCACAGATTGCCAATGGAAAGAGGAAAACCACCCTTAAACCCATTATAAGACTTTGTATAAAGTAATAGCCTGATTTCCTTAGTGCGACATATGACATTCCAATTACTGTGCAGAGAGAGTGAATTGCGATAAAAAAAAGATATATTATGGTATGTTCTCTTAATATTGAAAGATCTGGGGACCAACTATCAATATTCGCAAGAAGTATAATCCCGAGTACTAATGACAAAATGGTGGTCACTATAGCAATAGTAGTAAAGACCTTCCCCTTTTCATGTAGTGGGAAATAACGAATGATTGATTGATCAAACCCCAATCGCGAAAGAAGTACAATAATTGACATGGATGATACAATCGCAGTTGCAACACCTACATCTTCGAGAGAATATAGGTGTGCGGTTATCATCCAAAATATGAAACCAAAGCCAACATTCGAGATTGAGTTTATTATGAGTAAAAACGAGTTACGATATAGAGAATCTCTCCAGCATTTTTGGAAAAAAACTAGACCCCTCTGAAGCATATTTGATAATCAGTAGATCTATCCGTTAAAAGAATTTCTCCTGATATTGCTGGTATGAAAGAGCCCTTCAAATCAGAGGGTGTCCTAATTTGACGGCATGTTTCTCAGCGTATTTCCCCCTGTTACTCTATCAGATTGCGTTTTCTGACTCTTTCTATTTTTCCCGCTCTTATCTCTCACTTTAGCAGTGTTGTTCCGGCACTCGAACACACCATGGTCTGCCATACGAGTCGGTTGCTCCGCTGATTCTTCTCATTCGCCTGTTTTCACCCGTTGCTGTTCAGATCAACGCACTCAGTACACTTGGATTCTTGACCCCTGCCTCACACCCGACCAGGAGGAGAAGTTGATATACTATGAAGTTCAGGAGCATGTAGAGTTCTCGACTCTCGTTTCGTATTCCTTTGAGGTGGAATACGACAGTTGTCTTGATGTGATTATGCACGCGCTCGCAATTACCGCGGCCGTGCATGAGTGTTGGGAATTCTGGATTGAGGATGTTCTTGTTCCTAAAGAACATCCCCACCTGCTCGGCTCTTCCCTGGTTGAAGAGAAATCTCAACTGCTCTTCCAGGGAAGCATGCACATCGCCTCCCGCTTTCCAGAGTTTGTTCACCCAATGACGAATCCGGTCCTCCGTGCCATCTTTCTGTACGACTGCCCCTTCCCGAAGAGCGATACACGGCCAGGCCTGCAGGTGATACCAGATCTGAGCATGTGCCTCGAAGGAATCATAGGCAGAGTCGAGCTGTACACCGTAAAGATTTGGGCACATAGGCGCAACCGTTTCGATGAGTGCGAGAAGGTGCGTGACATCGGCATCCGTTCCCGAAGAATACACCATCCCCAGGGGATACCTGCCCAGATGGAAGATGTGTGCTTTATCCATCCGGACCTGGTAGTGAGGATTGTACGGAGCATTCCGGTCATA
>JAKQFQ010000471.1 GCA_029558315.1 Bacillota bacterium | reverse complement strand
ACGAATCTTTTCAAGATACAGTCACAGATACTTTTTGTTCTTCTTTGGCTGAGGCAACTATTAAGGTATCAACCTGCTGATTTTGAATCTGAAACGGTTTAATCAGCAGACACTATTTATGGGCAAGCTGCTCTAATGATGTAAAGAATTCAGGGTAAGAGATGCTGATACAGTCGGCATCCATGATATGAATCGGTGCCTTGGCAATCAGACCGGCGATCGCAAAACTCATAGCAATTCGATGATCATGATAACTGTTAATCATGCCGCCTTCAAAATGATGACTGCCTTCTATGATCATTCCATCAGATTCTGCAGTTGCGTGAATTCCAACTTTTTTCAAATTTTCAACCATGACTTCAATTCGGTCACATTCTTTGTAATGAAGCTCTGCAGCATCTCTGATTATTGTTGTCCCTTTTGAAACTGCAGAAAGTATGGCGATCAAGGGTATCTCATCGATTAAGGTGGGAATGATGTCGCCTTCTATAACAGTGCCATGAAGGGTACTGTATCGAACAACAAGATCGGCAATTTGTTCTCCTGCGGATAATCGCTTATTCTTCAATTCGATATTACCACCCATAGACTGAATAACATGAATGATGCCATCTCGTGTAGGATTTATTCCGATATTGGGAAGCGTAAGTAAAGAACCCGGAACCAGAAGTGCTGCAGCTATGAAGTATGCAGCAGATGAAATATCGGAAGGAACTGTTATCTTACATGCATTTAACGGCTGCCCCGGCTTTAAGGTGATGGTATGCCCCTGAGTGGTTATGTCGCAGCCATAATTCTTAAGCATCAGTTCTGTATGATTACGGCTTGGTACTAATTCTGTAATGGTGGTAGGTTCATCAGCATAAAGACCTGCCAGTAAAATAGCGGATTTGACCTGCGCACTGGCAACAGGCATTGTATAGTCGATTCCATGTAAATGAGTGCCGTGAATGAATAGAGGCGCACAATCATTATGATGAATACTGTCAATGCAAGCACCCATCATAGATAGTGGTTGTATGATTCTCTTCATGGGACGTTTTTCTATGGAAGAATCTCCGGTAAGGGTACAATCAAATTGCTGCGCTGCTAATATGCCGGAAATCAATCTGGTTGTTGTTCCGCTGTTGCCGGTAAATAATGTCATCAAAGGACGCTTTAATCCATGAAGCCCCACACCATGAACCAGAATGCAATCTTCCTGTTCCTCGATAGTTACACCCATTTGACGAAAACAGGAAATTGTTGAAATACAATCTTCTGCCTTTAAGAAATGAGTTATTTCAGTAGTGCCACTGGCAAGAGCTCCAAACATGATACTTCTGTGAGAGATCGATTTATCACCCGGAATATCAATTGTGCCTTTCATAGGATGGTGCAGGGGAGAGATTGATTTGTTCATAGGATTCCTTTCTTTAGCTACAATTAACGTACCATAACCGTATATCCGCAAGCTGTTAAGATCGGTCTTGCGGACTGCATGCTTTTAGCGTCATGAAAGACAATATACAAAACACCTTCAGCCATTTCTCTGTTATGTGTAATTCCAATATTCATAATACTAATCTGATGATCGGCAAGCAATGTTGCGATTCGTGCAATAGCACCGGCTTCATCCAAAATATCAACATAAAGACGATAAATACGTGGAATTGAGCCATTCTGCGTATCATTGATTTGCAGGCGATATGCACCTGAGCTTGTAAACAGTTCATTGATTTGGCCAAACTCTCCCTGATCAAGAATACGCTTTATTTTAGACAATTCTTCAATGTAATGGTCAAGAAGCGTGGATATATTGTCTGCATTGCTCGAACAAATGTGTTCCCACATAGTAGGGGCGGAGGAGGCTATTCTGGTAAGATCTTTAAAACCGCCTGCAGCGATTGTCTTCATAAACTGCTCCTTGGAATCCTCCTTTGCAACCAGATCCACTAAGGATGCTGCAATCAAATGTGGCAAATGACTAATGGCCGCAGTTGCATAATCATGAGCATCAGGCGTGGAAATCAAAGGAAGTGCATGAAATCCAAGAACTAAGGAATTCATTTGCTCAACGAATGAGACAAGTGTATCACATTCGGGAGTGAGAATGTAGTAAGCATTTTCCAATAAGCGTTCATTAGCAGATGCATAACCCGAGGTTTCTTTGCCGGTCATCGGATGTCCGCCGATAAATTGTGTGGTCAAATGAAGCCTTTTTATTTCCTCATGAATATTGCCTTTGACACTGCCGACATCTGTAATCAGACAGTGAGAAGGAACATGTGAAGCAATCTGTCTTAGATTGTCAATATTACAGCCAATTGGAGCGGCCAGAAAAATAACATCGGAGGCTTCAATATGTGATAAAACATTATCGCAGACTGCATCAATGATTCCATCGGCAAGAGCCTGTGCGGTATTATTGGCATCTGCATCATATGCATAAATGACAGCAGACGGATTCAAAGAGCGCACCGCCTGGGCGATGGAACCTCCGATAAGTCCAAGGCCTAAGAACACATAATTATGAAATAAAACTTCAGACATAGTTAC
>JAKQFQ010000487.1 GCA_029558315.1 Bacillota bacterium | reverse complement strand
CATAATCATCAAATGGATACTGTTTTGTGTCACGAATTAAACAACGGAGAGGAGAATCTGCAACTGCAAAGATTTTTAAATCATCATCTATGCTCCATGCATCTCCAGTCTTTGTAAAAGAGGCTTTCCCAGAAGCATTCTCATGGTAAACAAAAGTTTTCATATATATTATTCTATCATAAAAGTATTTTACCTTCGAACCAAGAGCTCTTTAAAACATCTTGTTTTTGATACTTTTCATCCACCAGGCTGTTATTTCGAAAGTGGAACAATTTGAGAGAAAACAACTCAATGCCAGAGAAGGTTCTTGAGTATAGCGGACGGGTCTTGTAGCAACCGTTGGAATATGGCGGGACATACGGGTCTGGAACCCAAACTCACGTATTCCGATTAATATTATTTTACTGGCTCAAGCGTTGGAGCATCTATATCAGGCATACAACATTTATTTCCGCTTAGAGTATATTTCCCGTTATTAGTTACTCCCTCTGCAGCCATTTTACAAGCCTGATATGCCACTGTCCCCGAGGTCACACAGTTGCTACCGCTGCTTCCTGAGGGTGAAGATATTGAAGGGGTCGTAGGGTTATAAATAGGTGCTGACTGCCCATTTGCATGTACATATGTATGACAATATCCATCCGTTCCTAAATAGGTACCTGTTTTACAACACTTTCCATTCCCAGCATATGATGTTCCTGTAGGACATACAGAGTATGTTGTACCTTTGGATACAGATGCCTTCGCCTCTTCAGCCGCTTTTGCTCTTAATTCTTCTCCTTTTTCTACCAACCCATCGTACCATTTCTGGTAGTTTTCATATGCTTTAGCATATGCCATTGTATTTCCAATAACCATTTCTTGTCTTAGCTCTTTCTCCGTGGCTATCCTTTCATCCACGTATGCTTCCAGATTATTTGCAACAGTCTGATAGTTCCCAAATCCGTATGTTGCCTTTGTACTTTCTACCTGTGCTGTGAGGAAGTCGGCGACATTGTCCATGTAGCGCCAAGTAATTT
>JAKQFQ010000455.1 GCA_029558315.1 Bacillota bacterium | reverse complement strand
ATTCCATACAAAACCTGATATCCAAGTCCACCAGCTCCTATCATGGAGGCGATTACTGTCATTGATAGTGCCAGCATTATACACTGGTTTACGCCTGCCATAATGGTTGGAAGAGCCACCGGAAGTTCAACTTTTATAAGTTTCTGGGCAGGTGTAGCGCCAAATGCCTCTGACACTTCAATAAGTTCTTTTGGAAGCTGCCTGATACCAAGATTTGTGAGCCTGATAGTAGGAGGCATCGCAAAGACAACCGTTGCAATAATTCCCGGAACATTACCCAGTCCAAAGAAGATGACGGCCGGGATAAGGTAGACAAATGAAGGCATCGTCTGCATGAAATCAAGAAAAATTCTTGCAATCTGGTTAAATCTGTCAGAATATGATGCGATAATTCCGACAGGTATCCCTATAGCCAGAGAAACAAAGGTAGAAACGATGACAAGACCCAGTGTCTCAATCGAATGGGCCCAAAGACCCATATCCCAGATTAACAGCAGACCTAAAATGCAAAGTACCGAAAGATCAAGAGATGAATAGATCTGCTTGTGAACTGGTCTCCGTTTAGGATTAGTTCGTAACTTTAGTACTAATGCAATAGCTGCAATAACTATAATCAATACCGGGGGCGGAATTTCGCTTAAAATCCCGTGGATTGCACCCATAAGAGCGGTAAGAAACCCGGTTACTGCATCTAAAAACCAGCCAAGATTATTACTAATCCAGTGGACAATCTCCTCTACAACCTCTCCAAGGGGGAGTCTTGGAAAAGGCGATGAAGGTGATAAAGCCATTCAGACTGCTCCTGTTCTGCTCAGTGCTGACAAGACAGAACCTCTTACAATGACGCCTTTTAATCTTCTTTCTTCATTGATGACTGCAATAGGAAACCTGCTCTCGGCAATCATCGGGATGATGTCAGATACAGGTGTATCAAGAGACAGGGAGATTACATCCGGATTAATAATATCCTGCAGTAAAAGGCCTTCTTTACCTGCACGAAGGGCATCGTCCACCGTGATAATGCCCTTTAACTCACGGTTTTTTCCCACCACAAATAGTGTGGAAATTCCCGCTTCTTTCATCATCCTGAGTGCAACATGAGGACCTGATGTGACATGGATTGTTGGATCAGGGATTTTCATGACATCCTTTGCCGTTAAAACCCTTGATAGATCGACATCTTCAACAAATCTCTCTACAAATTCGTCTTTGGGCTTTGTTAATATCTCTTCAGGAGTTCCAATCTGAATAATCTCTCCTGCTTTCATCAAACCGA
>JAKQFQ010000012.1 GCA_029558315.1 Bacillota bacterium | reverse complement strand
GAATTATTTAGTGAGAATGATTCCATAATTCGTATTTTTATGCGCTAAGCAACTTTAATATGAATTTACCAGAACCTATTACCAGAACTTTTAGTGGTCTAATCGCAGATATCGAACAAGGTCAGATCAAAATACCACAATTTCAACGAGATTTTGTTTGGGATATTAAAAAGTCCGCTAACCTCATGGATAGCATTGTGAAAGGGTATCCAATTGGCACATTCATTTTTTGGAGAACAAAAGAACGTTTAAGAACAATCAGAGATATTGGAAATTTCAGTTTGCCTGAACCTCAAGATGGTGAATTCATTGATTTTGTACTCGATGGACAACAGCGACTGACATCCTTATTTGCCAGCCTCAAAGGTCTAAAAGTAGAGAGGGATAATAAAACAGATGATTATTCAAGAATATACATAAATCTTAACGGTACAGAGGACTCTGAAATTGTTACTGTCGATGTTGATGATCTGGCAACCGGTACTTTCATAAAACTGACAGAGTTACTTTATGGCGGTTTAACTTTGCTGGCAGGTTATGATCCTAAGTACCATAAGTTGATTGAAGCATATAAGCAACGTATCGAATCATATAATTATTCAATCATTCAGATAAAGGAAGCACCTATCGATACCGCTACTGAAATTTTTACGAGAATAAATGTTGGGGGCAAACCATTATCTCTATTTGAAATAATGGTTGCAAAAACATATGATGCAGAAAGGAAGTTTGACTTATCTGAAAAGTATAATCAATTAATTGATAACCTTCGACCCGTTAATTATGAAACGCTATCCGATGCAACTGTTTTGCAAACAGTATCAATCATTCTTACCAAAGATTGTACCCGAAAACAAATTTTAAGACTTGACAAGAAAAGTGTTATTGACATCTGGGAATTAGCAACCGACTCAATCGAAAGAGCAATTGAGTATTTTAGAGGATTTTACCGGATACCAGTTTCGCAATTACTTCCATATAACGCATTGGTAGTACCATTTGCTTACTTCTTCTATCATCACAAAGACAAACCAACAGGGTTAAAACAACAATATCTTCAGGACTTTTTCTGGAGAGTTAGTTTAGTTGGTCGTTACTCTTCCGCTGTTGAAAGCAAATTAGCACAAGACATAAAAAGAATTGATCTGATTTTGGAAGAAAAATTGCCAAAATATGAATGGTCAATCAATGTTTCAACAGATTTCATTTCTGAACATGGATGGTTTAGTGCAGGTAGGAGTTTCATTAAGGGAATTCTATGCATATACGCATACCAACTACCAAAATCTTTTAATGATAATTCTATAGTCAATATAAGTAACTACTGGCTGAAACAGGCTAACAGCAAAAATTATCATCACTTTTTCCCAAAGGCATATTTGATTGTAAGCATTCGGCCTGCTACATGTTGACAGGGGCTTGACCATTGGCTATATTGCCGCAGTTATGTTCCAATACAACTTTTCTGGAGTTCTTTGATATTCTGTAAAAAGTAGATGGAGTGTTCAGCTTTTTCCAACAATCTCCAATGATTATTGGATATCCAATGGAGCATTTTGGAGCATCTGGCCGGCTTTCCAGTTATGAGGCAGCAGATCTGCCAGGTCAAGACTGTAATTGTTGTTATAGTATGGGATCCGGGTCAGCACATCTGTCAGCCACTCTCGTGGATTTACATCCAGGGCAGCACAGCACCCGAGCAGGGAGTACATTATGGCCGCATTCTCTGCTGCATCATGATTACCGCAGAACATGTAATTTTTTCTCCCTAGCGCCAGTGGCCGGATACTGTTCTCTACAAGGTTACTATCCATCTGGTAGCGCCCGTCAAGGTGATACCTGGATAACCTGTGGAACAGCGAGTATGTATAAGTTAATGCCTGACTCATCCGGCCTTTGGGCAATGCCTTGGGCATGTAGTTTATGATCCATTTCTCAAAACCACGCAATATGGGATAAGCAAGCCTTGTACGAAGTTCTGCCCTCTGCTGGTAATCGAGCTCCTGGTCGTCTGCCATGGATTCCACTCCGTAGAGTAGGCTGATCTGCTCAAGTGCATAGGTGGCGCCTGACTGATCCTCTTTCAGGGCCTCGTTAAATTTGCGCCTTGCATGTGCCCAGCAACTCAGCAGCAATACTCCCTTCTTATTCTCGTAGATTGAATAAGCCTCGTAACCGTCTGTCTGTACTGCACCCTTGTAATCCCGGAGTAGTTCTATGACAACTTTCTGAGCCCTGGAGCCCTTGTCATAATGAAAGAATACCAGGTTCTTCATCACCGCTCTTACCACCCACAGGTAGGCTTTCACCGCCCGGTGCTTTTCATTGTTGATTACCGGCACCGTGCTTTCATCTACCTGTATATAGTCAGACTCAAGTACTATCTCTTTTAATCTGTAATACAGTGCCCTTAGAAGATCCCCGCAACCGGTGAACCAGTCATTGACAGTTGATGCAGGTATTCTAATGCCTTCAAGCTTAAAAAGTGACAGTTGCCGGTGGAATGGAAGATGATACATGTACTTGCTCATGATCAGCTCGGCTAGCAGACTGGCCCCGGCATTGCTTCGGGGAAGGGGCAACAGCGGAAGAGGTGCGATCTTAACAGCTTTCTCCTGACCCTCTTCTCCACTAACCTCATGGATAACCTGCAGATCTTTCTTCAGAGCATATTTCGGGCGAATGATCCTTCGGACATAAAGTTCTCCTGGTTTATGTTCCAACTGCTCGGTAACCTCTTCACCTATACGCACCCAGTTCTCATCAATGCCCTCCGGCTCGATGACCTCTTCCTCTCGGCGGAGATGCTCCGGCAGTGACATGCGGACTGGCTGCTTCTTCTCACTCTCTCTTCGAGTGCGCTTATAGGTGATGATTTCAGTGGCTGAAGCCGTGATTGTCGCTTCTTCCTCGGGAAGTATGTCTAGTCCGTCAAAGTCAAGCTTACGCTGAGCAGGATCAGATGGGATGTACTTTTCGCTCG
>JAKQFQ010000419.1 GCA_029558315.1 Bacillota bacterium | reverse complement strand
CGATGCCTGCGATGTCCACGGGACGGGGGTTGCCATTGAGGTCATCCGGAGGGCCGGAGGTACCTGCGGTGTCGATGCAGGGGGACTCAGGGGAGAGACGGAAATCGCCACTTGCGGGATCGCGAAACAGGGGATCATCACTGATGTTGCCTTCTCCGGGGTAACCGCCTTGGACGCAACTGTAAGAGATGTCGGGGTCACCCGTGGAATCCATATGTGGAACACACATTGATGAACTGCCCCACAAGATCGAATTGATGAATGTAGGCGGGTCTTTCCTCCATGAGATTGCTTTTTCACCCCCAAGGATGGTGCAATTCTCAGCGAGAAATGAATGATTATTCATGGCGTAAATCTGCTCTCCAAAACCATAGCTGGCAAAATTGCTTGAGAAGAGTGTGTTTCTTACAAGAACATCCCCGCCATTAGCAAAAAGTCCACCACCATCAGCTTCATAGTCACTGCCTTGTTGTGCAATATTTCCCGTAATCCTGCAGTTATCAATGAATAAAGATGATCCTACAAACAAAATCCCACCCCCCCATGCTCCTTCATTCAGTGCGATATTTCCTATTATCTCACAATTCTGGAATAATACATTTGATGATTCTCTTATGAATATTCCTCCTCCATCGACAGCTGAGTTGCCTGAAATTGTGCAGTTGATGAATTCTGGACTAGCATTAGTAATGGCAATTCCACCACCCACAGTAGGTGATGAGTTATTTCTTATTATACATCTTTTAAGAACAGGACTTGATTGTGTTAATATACTAAACCCAGGATGATCACAATTTAAGGTAGTAATACCATCTATCATACAATCTGAATAGATCTTTATTCCGGCCTTTTTTATATCTCGTACCGTTACTATAGTTTGATTTATTATTGGATCTCGCAATTCAAATTTCTCGGGAGTCTCATTACCAGCAAACCCACCATAAAGATAAAGATTTTTCTCTATTGTTATCGGATCATTATAAGTTCCTGCTTTTATCCAAATTGTATCTTGATCGGCCGCATAGGAAACAGCATTAATTATTGAGTTGTATGCAGTTTGCCATGTTTCTCCATCTTGATTATTACCATTTTTTGATACATATATTGTCTTTCCATAGACATTCTCTTGACTAAGTATTAGAAATATGGTCAATACAAGACAGACATGGATTGTCTTCACATTAATTCCTCCAGAGTTTTTGAACACGTCAATTCTCCCTTCTCTGGTTCACTTATTGACTCAAACGTTTTCCGAAAACTCTTATATTATCAATTTTTATTTGATTTTCGGATGAATCAAGCTGAGACCTTATCCATAAACCAAAGTCTTCATTGTTATCTGTTATATCCCATGCAGAGA
>JAKQFQ010000412.1 GCA_029558315.1 Bacillota bacterium | reverse complement strand
CTTAAAGACCACGAACAAATGTTAGAGGATATAAAATCTGTAGATGAAGATGATTTTTACGACGCAATCCGGGCGTGGTGCATTGCGAATCGGCGTTAATCCCTGCGGCAAGTGTCAACATATTGGTTTTTGCGAGGCGTTCTCTGAATGGTGGTGCAAAAAGTGGAATAGGTCTCTTGGATACAACTATCGACCCATTAAAGGACATTTTTGTGATGTAATAGGGCAGGATGGGGATACAAAAGAAATTAAGGCGATGTTCGAATGCTTATTCGGTTTGACATCATAACAGCGGTCCTTTTTCTTTTCCTGTCTCTTTTTCTGACGGGAATTTTGAGTATTTTGGCGGAGGAAATATGATCTATAACGAATGTATAAAGGAGTTTGTCAACGACAAGCCGAAGACTCCCGAATCAATTAAAGGACATTCGGCAGGCTATCAGAACCACTCCTGGCAAGATTATACTCTCCAGGAGTTGGGGAACTGGGTCCATCTGCTTGCAAAGAGATCTCAACACAGATCTAATGAAGATAAGAAGCGCAAGGATTTGGAAGATGCCCAGAATTATTTGAACATGATGCAGGCGTGGCTGGATTATTTGAGAGGAGGTAACTAAACATGGCAAAGAGTTGGGAAGACGGCAGATGGATTGTAACTCTGGTTTCTGGAGATGAATATTTTGTGGAGTTAGATAAGGAAGATCCACTAGGTTCTTTAGAGAGTAGCAATTGGCTTAAGGGAGAGAACAACGACAACAACGATAACAAACATATACTTCTCATTAATCCAAAATCAGTCATTACCATAAGGAATTATTTGGGGTTTTAGGATGTACTGCCTAAACTGCGGCTGGTGTTGTGAACGTATGTCACCCCTAACTAAAGATGAGAACACTCCTTGTCCCCTTTTAACTGATACAAATGGGATGAAGATTTGTTCCGATTATGAAAACCGCCCAAAACAGTGTAGAGACCACGAATTCCCAGCCAAATTTTGTCCCATCGGTATGGATGTTTTGGGTTTAGATCGGGAAGATGTAGCTCGTAGGGTACAGGAAAACGATTGGAAGTTATATGGGATGAAAGAGAATAAGAGTATTATTAGAAATATTTTTGTTATATAGGTGATTTTTTGTCCAAGAAACAGACCTTCAAATGCAACTGGTACTGGAAGGAGTGTGAAGAGTACGCAAGTAACAGACGAAACGATAAAAATTTTGCTCCCTATCATGCTATGGTTTATACAAAAGGCGGGTACAGGTCTTTAAATGTGATTATTGTGGGATTAAATTTGAAAGACGCCCTTCCCAAAAACACGGAGAAAAGAACTACTGTTCTAAGGAATGTTATGCTCTAGGAAGACATTTTTCAAGCTATCATACATATACCTGTGCCACATGCGGGGAAGAGTTTGGAAGATATGCCTCCGAGGTTCACTCTAAGAATGTATATTGCTCTAAAGAGTGTTTCCGTGAGTTATTGAAGGAAAAAAGAGGACCTAGAAAAAATTGGGATTATCGTTCAGAGCGGATGAAGAACTTCGGATCGATTCCCAAGGATCTCCGCAGTTGTTATTTGAAAGAAGCTCGGGCAATGTTAGAGGGGAAGGATACATACGGCAAGAACAAGTGTGTTGAGCTTCCAGAAGAATCCTCTCAGACGATGAAGATTGTTATTGCGCGGGAAGAGAGATGTGCGGCGGTGAATTAATATGGAACACAAAGATTTAATCAAGCGACGGAAG
>JAKQFQ010000396.1 GCA_029558315.1 Bacillota bacterium | reverse complement strand
CCGACAATATCCCGGGGGTGCCTAAGGTTGGAGAAAAAACAGCGACTGATCTGATGGTAACCTATGGATCAATTAGTGCAATCTATGCGCATTTGGAAGAAATATCAAAAAAATCAATTAAGGAAAGTCTCAGAGAGCATCAGGATTTGGCTGATTTAAGCCTTACGCTGGCAACAATCAAAACGGACTGTGATATCAGCTGTAATATGGAAGAGGCTAAGGTTGGAGAATTATTTACCAGCGAAGCTTACCCGTTATTCAAAGAACTGGAATTTAAAAATATGCTGTCGAGATTTTCCAAAGACAACATGGCCAACAATATGCAGAAGACAGAGCAAATTAGCTGTACAATTCAGGAAGTATCAACACAGGGCGAAATGGATGATTTAACAGCACAGATTATTCTCTGCGACAAGATTGCCATTCTGCCATTGGTTCAGAAGACGACGACAGCGATTGCAGTTGCATTAAATGCTGAGAAAATCTTTCTCCTGAATAATCAAAGCTGGTCAAATGAGGGGCTTACGCAATTCCTTAGGCAAATCTATCAGAGCAATACAGTGATGGTTACTTATGCAGTCAAAGAATTATATTCCTGCCTTATGCTGGAACATATGCCAGGACAGCTTACTGATGAAGTAGTGAAACATTTCCATGATATTTTACTTGCGGCATATTTACTGAATCCGCTGAAAAATGATTATCATATTGATGATATCTCCAATCAGTATCTGAATCAGACGATTGCGACCTATGAACAAGTCTTTGGAAAACTTACTTATATAGAAGCGATGCAAGAGCAACCAGAGGAATGGAAACAATTTGTTGCCAAGCAGGTACAAATCACCTTCCTTAGTGATGACGTGCTGTATCAGAAACTAAATGAGGAAGAAATGCTTGAACTCCAGGAACAGGTTGAAATGCCGTTGTCGTATGTTTTATACCGAATGGAACGGGAAGGTGTTTGTGTAGATGCCAATGCTTTGAAGTGTTATGGTGATGAACTTGCATCAGAAATCAGCAGGCTTGAAAAGTCCATATATCAGGATGCCGGTCGTGAATTTAATCTGAATTCTCCCAAACAGTTAGGAGAACTGCTATTTGATGAAATGAAGATTCCGGGAGGAAAGAAAACTAAAACCGGCTACTCTACATCAGCAGATATCCTGGAGAAACTTGCACCCGATTATCCAATGATTCAGAATATTTTAGAGTATAGAACTTATGCAAAGTTGAAATCTACCTATGCAGATGGACTGGCTGTATTTATCGAAAATGATGGAAGGATTCATACGAATTTTAACCAGACAATTACGGCAACAGGACGAATCAGTTCAACAGAACCTAATCTGCAGAACATTCCAATGAGAATTGAACTTGGAAGAAGAATTCGAAAAGTGTTTATTCCAAAGAAAGACCATGTCTTTATTGATGCAGATTATTCGCAGATTGAACTTAGGATTCTGGCATCTCTTGCCCAGGATGATGAACTGATTGAAGCTTACAGAACCAATGAAGATATCCATACAATTACAGCATCCAAGGTGTTTCATATCCCAATGGAGGAAGTTACAAGCCAACAGCGAAGAGATGCGAAAGCGGTTAATTTTGGAATTGTTTATGGAATAAGTTCCTTTGGCCTTAGTCAGGGACTGTCAATTTCCAAAAAATTGGCACAACAGTATATTGATGAATATTTTGAAACATATCCGCAGATTAAAAAGTATTTGGAACAGGCGAAAGAGGAAGCAAAGGCAAATGGTTATTCCGTTACTTATTTTAAAAGGAGAAGACCTATTCCGGAGTTGAAGAGTTCCAATTATATGCAACGTTCCTTTGGAGAGAGAGTAGCGATGAATGCACCAATTCAGGGGACTGCGGCAGATGTGATGAAGATTGCAATGATCAGAGTGTACGATCGTCTGATCAGTGAAGGTCTTCAGTCGAGAATGCTTTTGCAGGTTCACGATGAATTATTAATAGAAACAAGAGTTGGGGAAGAAGCAAAAGTCATGGCAATTCTTAAAGAAGAGATGCAGGGAGCGGCAGATTTTCCTGTGCAGCTGCTGATAGATGCACATACCGGCAATGACTGGTATGAGGCGAAATAAAGAGGAGACAGACAATGAGAAAAATCGGAATTACAGGTGGTATCGGATCAGGAAAAACTGAAATCATTAACTATATCAGGGAGCATCATAATGCAAGAGTAATTGTAGCGGATCAGGTGGCTCATAATCTGGAGGCTCCGGGACAGGAGTGTTATCAGAAACTTCTGGATGCATTTGGAATTGAAATCCTTGATAAGGATGGAAGAATAGATAAGAAGAGCTTTGCCGAAGTGATATTTATGGATAATCGTTATCTTCAGATGGCGAATGAGATTATCCATCCGGCAGTAAAGAACTATATATTAGAGGCAATACGAGAAGAAGAGAAAAAGAAGACACCGTTTTTTATTTTGGAAGCGGCACTTTTGATCGAAGAAGGATATATGAGCATTATGGATGAAATCTGGTATATATATGCGGATGAATCGATTCGCAGAGCCAGATTAAAAGAGAGTCGCGGTTATTCGGATGAAAAGATTGACAGTATTATGATGAACCAGATGAGTGAAGACGAATTCAGAATGAACTGTGAGAAAATTATTACCAATAATACGTCTGTTGAAGATGTGAAAAAACTAATTGATGAAGCCTTAGGAGAGCAAAGATGAGTGTTGAGTTGAAAGAACAGGGGAAACTTGTATTTGGTCTTGATATCGGAACCAGAAGTATTGTAGGGTCAGTGGGCTACCGTGAAGCAGACACATTTTGTGTTCTGGCACAGGTAATCAAGGAAAATGAGACGCGTGCAATGATGGATGGCCAGATTCATGATATTTCACAAGTGGGTAATACAATCTGTCAGGTAAAGAAAGCCTTGGAGAAAAAGCTTTCTGTCAAATTAACCGATGTTTGTATTGCTGCCGCCGGACGTGTCTTAAAAACAGTAGAGACACAGGTAACCTGGAACTTTGATAAAGAGAAAATTGTTACATCGGAAGAAGTAGCAGGTCTGACGGCCATGGGTGTAGAAAAGGCTTATGAGAAATTCCAGGAGGAAAATGATACACAGGATAAATTCTACTGTGTTGGCAATTCCATTATCCGTTATTATTTAAATGGCTATCAGATTGGTAATATTGAAGACCATAAGGCCAAAAGCATTGGTGCTGATATTATTGCAACATTTCTTCCGGATGATGTTGTAGATGGACTTTATCGAGCCGTTGAAATTGCCGGATTACGTGTTGTTAATATGACTCTTGAGCCAATTGCGGCTATTGCAGTGGCGATTCCGGAAATGTATCGTATGTTAAATATTGCGTTGGTTGATGTTGGAGCCGGTACTTCGGATATCTGTATTACGAAAGATGGCTGTATTGTGGCGTATGGAATGATTCCCCGCGCAGGGGATCTGCTGACGGAGACGCTTGCCAGAGAGTGCCTTGTGGATTTTGGGACTGCCGAGAAGATTAAACGTGGTATTAAGGATAAAGCTTCTGTTGAGTATAAAGACATTATGGGATTACCGCAGAAGACAGACCGAAAGAAAGTTTTGGAACTGCTGAAAAAGGATATCGATCAAATGACACATCTGGTATCTGATAAGATCTGTGAGCTAAATGGTGGCAAGCCGGTCAGTGCCGTATTTATTGTTGGCGGTGGTGGAAAAATTGAAGGATATACCAAAAAGCTTGCAGAGTATCTTGGTATATTACCTGAACGTGTAGCACTTCGGGGTGAAGAGGTTATGCAGAAAATTAAATTCAGGGAGAGGGTAAAAAAGGATTCTCTTTTGGTAACGCCCATTGGTATTTGCCTGAATTTTTATGAACAAAGCAACAACTTTATTTATGTGACATTTAACGAAGAACATATTAAGCTATATGATAATGGCAATCTGGCAATTGTTGATGCTGCAATGCATGCCAACTTTCCAAATGATGGACTGTTTCCGAAACGAGGACCGGAGATTGTCTATACGATTAATGGAAAGAAGAAGATCTCCAGAGGAGAACTGGGAGAAGCTGCACTGATTATGTTAAATGGAGAAGCGGCTGATCTGCATTGCCCAATCCGTGTCAATGACATTATTACAGTGGAGGAATCTACGGCAGGAAAAGCGGCATCTGTTCAACTGGGTAAGCTGCCTGAATTTAAATCGGCAATCAGTGTCAATGTGAACGGCAAAAAGATAATGCTTCCCAAGCTGGCAAGTGTCAATGGCGAATTGAAAACACAGTATTATGATATTCAGAGTGGCGATCAGATTCAGATGCTTGACTATTATACCTTAGAACAGATTAGGGAATTCAGCGATGTGGAACTGGATCCGGAATTGACTATTACAGTCAATAATGAAATCGCAGATGATACTACGAAAGTATATGATAATTTTACGATTAAATGGGGATTGATTGAGGAATCCATCGAATTTCATCAGGCAGAACAGTCCGCAAAGGAAACGAAACAGCAGGAAGAGGATTCTGTAGATTCTGACAGGCAGAATTCCTCATCCGTAAGCATTGGTGTGATAGTTAATTCCAAACCATTGGTATTATCAGGTAAATCCTCCTATCTGTTTGTGGACATCTTTGATTACATAGATTTTGATTTAAAAACAGTGAAGGGTGATCATCTGATTACAACAGTTAATGGAAGAAAAGCGGAATATATGGAGCCGCTGTTAGAAGGCTCAGTGGTTGATATTCATTGGGAAGATTAGGGGGAGACATTTCTCCAAGAATATGATATTATGAGAAATGTTGTTTTGAAACAACATGCAGAAGTCTAAAGAAAGGTCGAACAGAACTATGCGAATGAAAAGCATTGCCAGCGGAAGCAGCGGAAATGCAATTTATGTAGGATCCGATACCACACATATTCTGGTAGATGCAGGAATCAGTGCAAAGAGAATAGAAGAAGGCCTCAATCAGATGGACGTCTGTGGGAAAGATCTGGATGCGGTCTTAATTACACATGAGCATTCAGACCATATTGGCGGACTGGGTGTAATGTGTCGTAAATATGGCGTGCCGGTATATGCAACGAAGGGCACAATAGAAGCAATATGGCATACCAGCGGCCTGGGGTGCGTGGATCAATCTTTGTTCCATGAAATATCAAGCGAAGAGAAATTTATTGTCAAGGATATTACGATTCGGACGATGAAGATATCGCATGATGCGGCACAACCGGTTGCATATCGATTCTTGCATGAGGGCAAAAAAGCAGCCATTATCACTGACTTGGGAATGTATGACGATTATATTATTGGTAATTTGCAGGGATTAAATGCAATCTATCTGGAAGCAAACCATGATGTCCGTATGCTGCAGACAGGGAGATATCCATATCCGCTCAAGCAGAGAATCCTGGGCAAGCGGGGACATTTGTCTAATGAAGCATCAGGAAAACTCCTTACTTGTCTGCTTAACGATCATATGGAACATATTTTTTTAAGCCATTTAAGTCATGAGAATAATCTTCCGGAACTTGCTTATGAAGCAGTTCGTCTGGAAGTAACGATGTCAGAAACCCCATACAGGGGAGACGATTTTAACATTGAGATTGCGCAGCGGAGCGAACCATCCGCGTGCATTGAATTATAACAGAACGGAGAGAACAATATGAAAAAAACAATTATCACAGTAGTAGGTAAAGATACAGTAGGCATTATCGCAAAGGTTTGCACATACCTTGCCAATAATCGTGTGAATATCCTTGATATTTCACAAACGATTGTTTCGGATTATTTCAATATGATGATGATTGTTGACATGAATGAATCAGCCAAGCCTTTCGATGTTATTGCTGACGAGCTGACTCAGATAGGAGAGGAAATCGGCGTTATAATTAAATGTCAGAGAGAAGAAATCTTTGACTCTATGCATCGAATTTAGAAGATTATATTGTTGAGAGAAAGGCATGGTAAATAAATGATTAACATATATGAGGTTGCTGAAACCAATCAGATGATAGAAAAGGAAAATCTGGATGTCCGTACAATTACACTGGGAATCAGTCTGTTGGATTGTATTGATACAGATCTTGAGAAATTAAAGAGTAATATTTATAACAAAATTACCAGCGTTGCGAAAGATTTGGTCAAAACCGGTAAAGAAATTGAAAAGAAATATGCGATTCCTATCGTAAATAAGCGAATTTCCATTACACCGATTGCACTGATAGGTGCTTCTGCCTGCAAAACGTCAGATGATTATGCATCCATTGCGATGACTCTTGATGAAGCTGCAAAGGAAGTTGGTGTGAATTTTATTGGCGGATACTCCGCTTTGGTCTCGAAAGGAATGACAGTATCTGACGAATTGTTAATTCGTTCTATTCCAAAGGCACTTGCATCAACAGACCGTGTTTGCAGTTCCATCAATGTGGGTTCTACCAAAACCGGAATTAATATGGATGCTGTGAAACTGATGGGACAAATAATTAAAGAGACTGCTGTTTATACGGCAGATCGTGATTCCCTTGGATGTGCCAAGCTGGTTGTACTTTGCAATGCTCCGGATGATAATCCTTTTATGGCGGGAGCTTTTCATGGAGTTACAGAGGCCGATGCAATCATCAATGTTGGAGTTAGTGGCCCAGGAGTTGTAAAAACCGCGTTGGAAAAAGTGCGCGGCGAGAATTTTGAGGTACTGTGTGAGACCATTAAGAAGACAGCATTTAAAGTGACGAGA
>JAKQFQ010000394.1 GCA_029558315.1 Bacillota bacterium | reverse complement strand
TTTGATTTCAATCAAAGTGTAAATTCAGTATATGACTGGGATTATGGTAAAGTAGTCGATTATGATTCCGGGTGGAAACATTTTACCCATCAGGAAGTGATAACAGCAATTAATGTACTCTCTGATTCGGTTATTTATCCGGACGCTATTGCAACTAAAGTCGATTTAACTGAAAATCAGCCTGACGACAAAAAAATATATGCACTTAAAATTACAGGAAGTACTGACCCGGAAGCTCCAGCTATTTTGTTTCTGGGTGGAATACATGGAGATGAACCTATATCTGTTGATGTGACTCTTCATCTAGCTAAGTTTCTGGTGAATACTTATTACAGAGGCCAGAATCAAAGGGTGACGGATATAATTGATAACTCCGTGATATGGATAATTCCCGTCGTAAATCCTTATGGACACATAAACAACAAAAGAGAAAATTCCAATAATATTGATCTGAACAGAAATTTTGATGTTGTTTACGATGCATGCATTCAGAGAGATCATTATAGAATTGATTCTGTTAACTATCCTGATGTTTTTGCAGATTATGACTCAGAAGAAACAAGGGAAGGTAATTGCGCTCCGCAAAGATATAAAGGCAATGATAGTGACGACCCTTATGCAGACTGGACAGGAGGGTCTCCGTTTTCACAATATGAAACAACTGCTATAAAAGATTTTCTTTTAGCTCATAAATCAGAGCTTAGAGGTGCTCTTACATATCATAGTCAGTCAAATCTATTTCTTTACGGATACGGAAATTTTGCAGCACATCCTAATGACATCGGATTGATGAAGCCTTTATCAGAAGAACTTGCATATATAACCACCAATTATGATGAGAACATGCAGGGATATCCGGATACAATTAACGGACTTGATGTTTACACAGGTCATCATACATTGAATCTGTATCCTACGACAGGTGATTTTTGTGATTATTACATGAATTATCGATTTGATGAGGAAAATCCGGAAGATGAATGGCCTTCATATCCTGCGATAACTGTTGAGTTGCTACGAAAGGATGCCGGACTTACCACCAATTATCCAGTAGAAGATATTGAGAGGGTTGTAAGAGCCAACATTGCTTCAGCGCTTTATTTTACTGAATATAATATTGCTGCGGAATCCCTGAGACCGGATGGTCGGTGGGATTTGGAGAGTTATAATTCTGACTTGGTTAACATTGATATTGATAATGATAATTGTGTAGATTATTTTCCCGAAGATTGTTATTCAGCGAAGAAAGAAGACCGTGATGGAGATGGAGTTGCTGATGAACTTGACAGTTGTCCAGATGTTCCTAACCCTAAGCAGACAGATTATGATAAAGACGGTTGGGGTGATTTTTGTGATCCATGCCCTGGAGTATATGGTGACGGAACAGGAAATGATTTCGATGGAGATCGGAAGAG
>JAKQFQ010000333.1 GCA_029558315.1 Bacillota bacterium | reverse complement strand
CCGACACTGTTGCCGTCATGGTTTACTACCAGGACAACATTTCGGCCATTCAATCTGGTAATCATTATGTCACCATCTTCTGCAAGGCCTTTGACATCTTTTCTGGCAAGAAGTTCATGTACATTGATTCCACCTCTGCCTTCTGAAACCAGATTAACGTTTGCTGACATGGATTCAATTCTGCCGTTAGAATCAATCTTTCCGCCGGAAGTGCTGAGATTAACATCCTGATCTGCAATGACCTCGCCAACCAAAAGGTTTCCGCTGGTTTCAGCAGAAAGGTTGATATTTCCTGCCTCGGAGAGAATCTTGTTAATTATGATATCCCCAATATTGGTAGTTACAACCAGATCTTTAAAAACTTTGACCTTATCAATTGCGAGTGTTCCTTCGTTTACAAGTATAAGAGAATCTTTGCCGCTTTCCATTTCGCCCTTAATTTTCAAAGAACCAATATCGGTATTAACGATCAGGTTACCTTTACCAGATCTGGCATTTCCGACCTCAATATCGCCAACTGTAGTCCTGACATTCAGATTGTTTCCACCAAAAGCTTCATCAATCACAATATTGCCTTTATCCGTGGTTATCAACATGTCATCACCGGATTTGACATTTCCAGCAAAAAGATCACCATTAATAGTTTCGAGAGTCATTCTGTTTCCGGCAACTCCATTCACAACGCTGATATTGCCATTTCTGCTGTTAAGAGTCATATCATCAGCAGATTCAGCCTTCTTAGTGTAAAAATCACCTGATTCAATGAAAGCATTGATATTACTGCCAGAAATCATGTTGTTTATCGTCAGATTTCCATTTATGACGGAAAGATCCATATTTGCGCCAGAATCAGCATAATCAATCCAGGTATCGCCGTTCATACCTTTGAGAACAAAATCTTCACCGGCGAAAATCTTATCAACGGTTAATCCACCATCTTTATAATAGAGAGAAGTTAAAGTGCCGGATTTAAGGGTATTGCCATCAATGCTGCCATTAACCGCCGTCAATTCCAGAGCTTTTCCTGAAGTAATAGATCCAAGACTAATCTTGCCCTTTTTGTTATTAACCGAAATATTATTACCAGCATCAACAGTTGTAAGGGTTACATCACCGTTGCCTGCTGCAACTGCAAGATTATTGCCGGCATTGGCGGTTGTGATGTTTACATTACCAGCGTTATCAGTAACGTCAATGTTCTGTCCTGCATCAACAGCGGTTATGCCAATATTGCCATTTTCTGCAGTCAGAACGGTGCTGCCTGCAGTTGAATTAAGCGTTCCAATTGTCAGATTACCAAGATTAGAACTGATT
>JAKQFQ010000311.1 GCA_029558315.1 Bacillota bacterium | reverse complement strand
ATTTTTTCATTAAATCTGTCAGCTTCAGTATATTCTCAAACAACAAAGTTTGATTTTGACTTTAAAGACCTGACAATTCGCGAAGTTCTTAAAAGTATTGAAAGAGAGAGTGAATTCAGGTTTTTTTATAATGAAGATTTTACTGATCTGAACAAAAGAATATCCCTTTCTGTCGCCGAAAGCAAGCTAGATGAATTTCTTCCACTAATCCTTGAAGGAACAGAAGTGAGCTATAAGGTGCTTGATAACAATTTTGTAGTTATCACACCAATGTTGTTTTTACAGCAGCGCACTGTAACAGGCACGGTGAAAGACTCAAGAACAGGAGAACCACTGGCTGGAGTAACTGTATCTGTAGAAGGCGCTAATATAGGTACTCTGACAGATGCTATGGGGAGATACTCAATAGACCTACCAGGGGGAAGCGTTTCGTTAAGTTTTTCTTTCATTGGTTACACCTCACAAAAGGTCATGGTCACGAATCAGTCTGTCCTGGATATTGTGCTGAGTACATCAATTACGGAACTGGAAGATGTTGTTGTTATTGGATATGGAACTGCACGAAGGAGGGATCTTACAGGAGCCGTTTCCAACCTGGATATGACTGAAAAGGAAGACCTGCCAATTACAAATGTAACACAAGCACTACGCGGGTCAATAGCCGGAGTAAATGTTAACTCCAACGGACGTCCCGGGCAGAATGGAAGCCTTTCGATAAGGGGTCTGACGTCCATTTCCGCAAATAATGCACCTCTTGTAATTGTGGACGGAATTCCGCTTGCCGGTTCTCTGTCAGACATTAATCCTAATGATATACAAACAATTGACGTTTTGAAAGATGGAAGCTCAGCTGCTGTATATGGTGCAAAATCATCTAATGGGGTTATACTTATTACAACCAAAAGAGGAAAATCAATTAAACCGCTTTTGCAGTATCATGGGTATGCCGGCGTACAAATGATAGGTCATAGGATTAATGTACTGGATGGACCCGAATACATACAGAAGATCATTGATTATGCTAAAACAACCGGGGTGGAAGATCCTGATTTGCAGGCATATATGCAGGATCTGGAATATCAGAATTATCTGGATGGAAAAACTGTGGATCCAATTGACTTTACCCTGCAGAATTCACACGTACAGGCACATGACATTTCCATATCCGGGAAGAATGATCAAACGAGTTATTATTTATCAGGGTCTTATACAAAAGAAAATGGCATAGTATACAATGATAACTTCAGCAGGATAGCTTTCCGCAGCAATTTGGATAATGAAATCACAAGCTGGTTAAGAATTGGAATAAATGCTTCTTTCTCATCAAGGGATGATTCCGGTCAGGAAGGGAGTCTCAGAACTGCAACCTCCCTCAGTCCATATTCTCAAATGTATTTTGATGATGGAGTAACCCTCAGACGCCTGGTACATGGAGGTTCTGAAGCAATGGCCTCAAGCCCGATATGGGGAGCTTCACGTATACAGGACCTGTCAAAAAACCAGAATTTCTTCGGAAATATTTATTCTGAAGTCAGCATCCCCTTTATTAAAGGATTAAGTTACCGCTTAAACTATGCAAATACTTTTAACTGGTACAAGAATTTCAATTTTAGTCCACCTTATTATCTGGAAAATTTCAATGATAATGGAACTGGCTCGAAGGAGCATGTTGAGAGTCATAACTGGATAATTGAAAATATTGTCAGATATAGCAGAAATTTCGCACAGATACATAATG
>JAKQFQ010000482.1 GCA_029558315.1 Bacillota bacterium | reverse complement strand
AGATTATCTTGACAATTTATTAGCAGCGGCAATGCAAAAGGAAGAAACTATGGGGGTTACTATGCCTGAAAAAGCATCGGAAGAAGTATTAACGGATGAAACAACAGTAGCTGCATCGGTTGAAGAGACAACAGTAGCAGCACAGGTAGAAGAAACACCGATAATAGAAACACCGATAACAGAGGAACAAGAGGCGGATGCTGATGCCAATATCGAGCAGGAAGCGGATGAAATCATGGCGCTATTAATGGGAGCCGACAAAGAAAGCAAAACAGAGACAGAAACAGAGACAGAAACAGAAACAGACATAGATATAGATATAGATATAGATATAGAAGAACCTGATATAGAGGAACAACTGGCACAGGCGGCTAAGGTGGATGAACCATCAAAATCGGTAGTGTTTGAAGAAGAAAAGGATCTGAGTGAACTTTTAGACGAGGTGGACGGAGATGAAGAACTGACAGATATCAGTGATTTGTTAAAGAAAGCAGAAAATAATGAATTGGTCGAGGAGAGTCTCTTAGAGCAACCTGAAGGTATCGATGTTAGTGAGTTAAGTGATTATGAACAGGCTGGCGTTACAGAAGAAGGTGTACCGGAAGATGTTGGTGCTCAGGAGGAAGAAAAGCCAAAAAAATCAAAGTGGAAAAAGAAAACTAAAAAAGAAAAGGAATCAGAGAATGAAGAGAATTCTGAAAAAGAAAAGAAACCTTTTTTCTTTACAAAACTGTTTCATGCCCTTACTGTAGAGGAAGGAGAAGCGGACAAGCCAAATAATACTGTACCTGAACAAGAGGCAACAATGCTTAGCGATGAGAATCTAAGCATTTTGAGTGCGATAGATGCAGAGAAAAAGGACAATTCTAAGGAAGACCCTCAAGAGGGGAAGAAAAAGAAAGATAAAAAAGAGAAGAAGCCAAAAAACGAAAAGAAAGAGAAGAAACAAAAAAAGCCTAAGAAAACGAAAGAGAAGCTTGCCCCCATGCCGGATGATACCAAAAAGATTCCCAAGAAGTATGTGGTGCGAACATTTTTGCTTTCATTTTCAGTACTTGCTGCAATTCTGGTGATTGTTTTGTTATTGCCGAATCTGCTGCTGATGAAAGATGCAAGGGATGCTTATTATCAACAGAATTATAAAGAAGCTTTTCTATCATTATATGGAAAAGAACTGAATGAAAGTGACCAGTTAATCTATGACCGGGCCAAGCTGATTGTCTTAATGGAGCGTAAATATGAAAGCTTCGAGAATTATATGAATATGGGAATGGATATTGAAGCGCTTAATGCTTTGCTGCAGGGCTTGGATCGTTATGCTTTATTGTCTGAACGTGCAAATGAACTGGGCGTGAGTACAGATTTAGAACAGATAAAGAACAGGATTATAGAAGCATTACAGGAGGAATTTGGTTTATCGGTTGCGGATGCTAATGAAATCCTATCCTACGATGCCTTAGACTATACGAACTGTATTGAGTCTATCGTAAATAAAACGCCATTTGTGAAAGCGGCAGATGAAATCAATGCACAGTACGGTGTCATTTCAAATCAGGAGGAAGATACCGCTATAAGCGATAACAGTGTACCGGAAGAACTTCCCGACTTATTGCCGGAGGAGGAAGAATATTTAAATCAGGACATGGAAGTTGAAATACAGATTGAGAGCAATCAGTTTTAAGCAGGAGGAGTATTTACATGATAGCAATCATTGATTATGATGCAGGCAATATAAAAAGTGTCGAGAAGGCGATGCAGTTACTAGGGCAGGAAGTTGTTGTTACAAGAGACCCTAAACAGCTGTTAAGTGCAGACAAGGTAATTCTTCCGGGTGTTGGTGCTTTTGGAGACGCAATGGAGAAAATCAGGGATTATGGTTTAGAATCGGTAATCCATCAGATTATTGATCGAAAGATTCCATTTTTGGCAATTTGTCTGGGATTACAATTACTGTTTGAAGAAAGTGAAGAAGCTCCGGGAGTAAGAGGACTGGAAATCTTTAAAGGCAAAATTCTTAAAATTCCCGGTTCTGAAGATCTAAAGATACCGCAGATTGGCTGGAATTCTCTGCATTTGCAGAATAACGGAACAATGTTTCAGGGGTGTGAAGAAGGAACCTATGTGTACTTTGTACATTCTTACTATCTCAAGGCAGAGGATGAAAGTATTGTTGTGGCGACAACAGAATATGGCACGCATATTCATGCTGCGGTGGAAAAGGATAATGTATTCGCCTGTCAGTTTCATCCGGAGAAGAGTTCTGCTGCAGGACTTGCAATGTTACAGAGATTTGTTGAAATATAGAATAGGAAGGATAAGTTGCGATGCATACGAAGAGAATTATCCCTTGTCTGGATGTAAATGCAGGCAGAGTTGTGAAGGGTGTTAATTTTGTAAATCTGATTGATGCCGGAGATCCGGTTGAAATTGCGAAGGCATATGATAAAGCCGGTGCAGATGAAGTCGTTTTCCTTGATATTACAGCATCTAGTGATGCAAGAGAAACTGTGGTTGATATGGTTCGAAAGGTAGCAGCCCAGGTATTTATTCCATTTACCGTAGGCGGAGGAATTCGTACCGTGAACGATTTTAAGAAAATACTGCGAGAAGGCGCTGACAAAGTGGCGGTGAATTCCGCAGCAATTATGAATCCTGCTTTGATTGCAGAAGCAGCAGATAAATTTGGAAGTCAGTGTGTTGTTGTAGCAATTGATGCAAAAAGAAGAGCTGATGGTAGCGGCTGGAATATTTATAAGAATGGCGGCCGCTTGGATATGGGCATCGATGCCGTAGAATGGGCAAAGAAAGCCAATGAATTAGGGGCTGGAGAAATACTTCTGACGAGTATGGACTGCGATGGAACCAAGGCAGGTTATGATCTTGAACTGACCAGAGCAATCTCGGAAAATGTTTCAATACCTGTAATTGCTTCAGGCGGTGCCGGAACAAAGGAGCATTTTTATGAAGCATTGACGACCGGTAAGGCAGATGCGGCTTTAGCAGCATCCTTATTTCACTTTAAAGAGTTAGAAATAGCAGAAGTCAAGAAATATTTAAGAGAACGTAATATTTCAGTACGTCTATAGCACGATGGGAGAAAATCATGACTGCAATTGCAAACGATTGGCTGGCAGCACTTGCACCGGAATTTGATAAGGAGTATTATAGAAAATTATATTGTAAGGTCAAAGAGGAGTATAGCAGCAGACAGATTTTTCCAAACTCGGAGGATTTGTTCAATGCGTTACATTTAACTGCGCTTCACGATGTAAAGGTTGTTATTTTAGGACAGGATCCGTATCATAACATAGGACAGGCACATGGATTGTGTTTCTCCGTGAAACCGGATGTTGAGATTCCCCCTTCTTTGGTCAATATATATAAGGAATTATCGACGGATGTAGGCTGTAAGATACCAAACAATGGATATTTGGTCAAATGGGCGAAACAAGGCGTATTGTTACTTAATACTGTGCTTACGGTGCGTGCGCATGAAGCCAATTCCCATAGAGGAATCGGATGGGAACAGTTCACGGATGCTGTTATTTCGATTTTGAATGAAGAAGATCGGCCAATGGTATTTTTACTCTGGGGGGCACCGGCGCAGAGAAAACACAGCATGTTAAATAACCCTAAGCATCTTGTGTTAGAAGCTCCACATCCCAGTCCCTTATCTGCATATAGAGGGTTCTTTGGAAGCAGACCATTTAGCCAGACCAATGCTTATCTTGAAAAGTATGGGATTGCCCCCATTGATTGGCAGATTGAAGATATTTAATATCCAGGATGAAGCATTGCAATCGAATTGGTCACATCCTGTGTTAGAATAACAATTTTTAGTACAATATACCCGGAGGATAAGAATTATGAAAAAAACACCTTTTGTAACAAAAGAAAAAGTTGAGGAAATCGTAAAAACAATCCCAACTCCATTTCATATCTATGATGAGTCACAGATTCGTGAAAATGTTCAGAAATTGAAGAAGGCATTTGCCTGGAATCGCGGATACCGGGAGTATTTTGCTGTTAAAGCAACCCCTAATCCGTTCTTAATTAAAATCTTAAATGAATATGGCTGCGGATGTGATTGTTCTTCCTTGACAGAATTAATGCTAAGCGAGGCGATGGGCATTACAGGAGACAGTATTATGTTTTCCTCTAATGATACCCCGGCAAATGAATTTGTCTATGCAGCTAAACTTGGAGCGAATATCAATCTGGATGACTTTACACATATCGCTTTTTTGGAGGAAACACTTGGTAAATTACCGGAGTGTTTAAGCTTGCGCTTTAACCCGGGGGGATATTTCAAGATTAGTAACAGCATCATGGATAATCCAGGAGACGCAAAATATGGTTTGACAGAGGAACAGCTGCTGGAAGGTTATCGCATTTTAAAAGAGAAAGGGGTTAAGAGATTTGGTATGCATGCGTTCTTGGCAAGCAATACCGTAACCAATGACTATTACCCGACTCTGGCAAGACAATTGTTTGAGACAGCAGTACGCATTAAAAAGGAAACTGGCGTGGAGTTAGCCTTCATCAACCTTTCCGGTGGTATTGGAATCCCTTACCAACCGGATCAGGAGCCGAATGATATTGCAGTTATCGGACAGAAGGTAAAAGAGGTCTATGAGGAAGTTTTAGTACCCGCTGGAATGGGAGAGGTTGCAATCTATACAGAACTTGGAAGATTCATGATGGGACCTTACGGAATGCTGATAACAAAGGCAATTCATGAGAAACATACCCACAAAGAATACATCGGTTGTGATGCCTGTGCAGTTAACCTGATGAGACCGGCAATGTATGGAGCTTATCATCATATCACTGTATTAGGTAAGGAAAATGAACCCTGTGACCATACTTATGATGTAACCGGTTCCTTATGTGAGAACAATGATAAATTTGCCATTGACAGAAAACTTCCAAAGATTGATATGGGAGATTATCTTGCAATTCATGATACCGGTGCACATGGATTTGCGATGGGGTATAATTACAATGGTAAGTTAAAATCCGCAGAAGTATTATTAAAAGAGGATGGAAGTTATGCGATGATTCGAAGAGCAGAAACACCGGCAGACTATTTTGCAACCTTTGATTGTTTTCCGGAATATGATTCAATTACCAGGAAAACAAGATAAGACCGGGCGATGTAACGCCGGATGGAGAAATCAGAATGGAACCAAAAAGAATTAATAAATATCTTGCAGAATGTGGTATATGTTCCAGAAGAGAGGCTGATCGTCTGGTATCAGAAGGGCGGGTGAGAGTAAATGGATTGCCTGCGTATAACGGACAGATTGTGACCGGAGAAGAAGAAATCAAGGTAAATGGACAATTAATCAGAACCACTTTGGATAAAGTGGTTCTGGCTTTTTATAAGCCAGAAGGCGTTGTGGTAACAACGAAAGATCCGCATGTAAAAAAAACAGTGATAGATTATGTGGATTATCCGTCAAGACTGACTTATGCAGGAAGACTGGATAAAGATTCGGAAGGATTGCTGCTGTTGACGAATGACGGAGACTTTATTCATGCAGCAATGAAAGGCAATCATCATTATGAGAAGGAATATCTTGTAACGTTGAACAGAGAAGTTCAAGATCAGGATATTCAAACGTTACGGGAGGGTGTATTTTTACCTGAACTGGAGGTGAAAACCAGAAAATGTGCGATTGAACGGATTGGGAAGTACAGTGTAAACATGGTGCTGACACAGGGGCTGAACCGACAGATTAGAAGAATGTGGCAGACAGTGGGCTATACTGTTACAAAGTTAAAGCGAGTTCGCGTCATCAATATTGAACTGAAAAGCTTAAAACCCGGAGAGTATCGCATAATAGAGGGGGAAGAGTTACAAATGATGTATCAGCAGGTAGGAATGTAGATGGCATCAGGGTGGTTGTAATTGACGAGGCTATGCTGAGAATTTATAATGGGATAGAGTCGAAAGAGAAATAGTAGGCTGTAGACAGGAATGCTGCAGCATGGAGATAGAGATGAAGATTGGATTATTTGATTCCGGTGTAGGTGGGCTGACGATACTGCATCGTGCGTTACAATTCTTACCGGACGAAGAATATTTTTATTATGCAGATACAGAGCATGTCCCTTATGGAAGAAAGACGAAGGAAGAAATCGTAGCGTATTCAAAGGAAGCAACCGGATTTTTGGTCAAAAAGGGCTGTGATGCAGTTGTAATTGCCTGCAATACAGCAACCAGTGCAGCTGCTCATGAGCTGAGAAAATGCTTTCAGATTCCGATTATTGGGATTGAACCGGCGGTGAAGCCGGCTGTTGCCAAGAGTAATCATAAGCGTGTCCTGGTCATTGCAACACCGCTTACCGTGAAAGAAAAAAAATTACGGGAGTTAGTGGATCGCGTGGATGAACACCATCTGGTTGATATGATGGCATTGCCGGAACTTGTGCGCTTTGCAGAACAAGGGATATTTGATTCCATAGAAGTGCAAAAGTATTTGAAAGATTCCTTTGCATCCTTGGCTTGTGAAAATTACTCTGTAATCGTTTTTGGTTGTACGCATTTTAATCATTTTGCAGCACTTTTGGAAGAAATATTTGGAGCGGAATGTAAATTGATTGATGGAAGCGAAGGGACGGTTAGAAACCTGGAGCGCATCTTAAAAGCGCAGGAGCTGCCATCTGGTTCCAAAGGTTGTATTCACTATTATCAATCCGGAAGAGAAGTTACTGATAGTAAGACAATACAATTTTATCAGGAGATGCTGGAGCATCTTGAACAAATAGAGAAATCAGATAAATAAAAAATGTGTTGCTATTCACACATAGATATGATAAACTAAATTTTGTTTGGTAGTTTAGGAGGAGACATTATGTTACGTATAATATTAAAAGTTGTATTTATTATAGTGTGTATTGCAGTATCCATTTTAGTACTTATGCAGGAAGGTAAATCTGCAGGACTTGGAGCAATTAGCGGAGCAGCAGAGACTTATTGGGGTAAGAACAAAGGTCGCTCGATGGAAGGTAATCTTGTGAAGATTACGACATGGCTTGCAGTTGCGTTTTTTGTCTTAGCGATTGTGTTAAATATTTCAAGAATTTAGGAAATGATTGACCGACACCCTTGCATGAGGGTGTCTTTTTTCTATCTGGAGATAAGACTCTTCTGAATTGAAATGGATGATTATGAAAGGAAAAGAATGAGTAAAAAGAAAATTGAAGAAAAAAAGAAGATTGATGAAAAAAAGCAATTAGTAAAAAACCTGATGGAGGAATCACTGTATGTGCCGATGAAAGAAAAGGAACTGGCGATTTTACTTCAGGTTGCACCGGATAAAAGACCGGAATTAAAGCAGGTGTTGGATGAGTTGCTAATGGAACATGAGATTCAGATTAGCAAGAGGGGAAAGTATTCCAAGGCAGTAGCACAGACACTTGAGGGTACTTATATCAGTAACAGCAGAGGATTTGGCTTTGTTGAGGTTGAAGGACGCGATGAAGATATCTTTATTTCAGAAGGTAATGGCAATGGAGCATTCCATCAGGATCAGGTTGAAGTTGTCTTACAAAAGGGGCAACATGGCAAACGTCAGGAGGGAGTTATCACACGGATTATTGGCCATTCGATTATTCAATTGGTGGGAACATACCAGAAGAATAAGAATTATGGCTTTGTAATACCCGATAACACCAAAATCGCACAGGATATTTTTATTCCGGCGGAACGTTCGAAGGGTGCTATGGACGGTCATAAAGTGGTTGTTGAGATTACAGATTATGGTAAGAATCAGCGTAAACCGGAGGGCAAGGTTGTTGAAATAATCGGACACATGAGTGATCCGGGTGTTGATATCATGTCTATTGTCAGAGGCTTTGAATTACCGGTAGAGTTCCCGGAGAAGGTCATGAATCAAGCTGAACGCGTTTCGCTTGAACTGGTAGAAGGAGACTACGAGGGACGATTAGATCTTCGGCAGACACAGATGGTAACCATTGATGGAGAAGATGCGAAGGATCTGGATGATGCTGTCAGTCTGAAAAGAGAGAATGGCGAGTGTGTTCTTGGCGTGCATATCGCAGATGTCAGTAATTATGTGCAGGAGGGATCTGCATTGGATCGGGAAGCATATGAGAGAGGCACCAGTGTCTATCTTGTCGACCGAGTGATACCAATGCTGCCAAGACGATTGTCTAATGGAATCTGTTCGCTGAATGCCGGGGAAGACAGACTTGCAATAAGTTGTATTATGTATATTACGCAAGATGGTGAAGTCAGAGATTATAAGATTAAGGAATCAGTCATTAACGTAGATAAAAGAATGAGTTATACAGTGGTCAACCGGATTCTTACAGACAAAGATCCTCAGGCAATTGAAGAAAACAAGGAACTGGTAGGCATGTTTGAAGAGATGAAGGAACTTGCTGATATTCTGAGAGGGAAGCGAAAAGAACGCGGATCAATTGATTTTGATCTGCCGGAATCCAAGATTATTCTGGATGCAGAAGGAAAGCCAATTGATATTAAGCCATATGAACATAATGCGGCAACAAAATTAATTGAGGATTTTATGTTGATTGCAAATGAGACTGTAGCAGGTCATATGTTCTGGCAGGAGCTGCCATTTGTCTATCGTACACATGAAGCTCCGGATGCAGAGAAGATTGAACGGTTACTCACAATGATACAGAATTTCGGTTATCATATGAAGGGAACTACAGAGGAAATTCATCCGAAGGAAATCCAGAAATTACTGGCAAGTATCGAAGGCAGAGATGAAGAGAATCTGATTACAAGACTGACGTTACGAAGTATGAAACAGGCAAGATATGCTACGGAATGCCTTGGACATTTTGGACTGGCCTGCAAGGAGTATTGTCATTTTACTTCACCAATCAGGAGATATCCGGACCTGCAGATTCATCGGATTCTGAAGGATGAAATCAGAGGACGGTTGGATGGAAAGCGAATTGCACATTATCAGGAAATCCTTGATAGTGTTGCCAAGCAGTGTTCTTTGAGAGAACGTCGTGCCGAGGAAGCGGAGCGGGAGACCAACAAGCTGAAGAAAGCAGAATATATGGAAGAACACATTGGAGAGACTTACGAAGGTGTCATTTCCGGTGTTACGGCATGGGGAATGTATGTGGAACTTCCTAATACGATTGAGGGCTTAGTTCATATCTCTAAGATTTCAGGGGATTACTATTACTATGATGAGAATTCCTTTGAACTGATAGGACAGGCAACGAATCGAAGATATCGTCTGGGAGAAAAGATACAGGTTGTGGTTAATTCTGTAGATAAAGTCCTAAAAACGATTGATTTTGTGCTTCCTATCGAAGAATAAAGAAGAAACAGAGAATTTGTTGCAGGTCTTTTCTTGATTTCTGTAACGATTTCTCCTATACTAGAGAGACAGGAAAGGAAAACTGGCGGATTATCTTATAGGCCGGAAGGAATGAACCGATATGAAGAGTGAGGGAACGAAATTAGTTGCCAACAATAAAAAAGCATACCATGATTTTTTCATCGAGGATAAGTATGAGGCAGGCATTTCACTGGTAGGGACGGAAGTGAAAAGCTTACGCGATGGCAAATGCAGCATCAAAGAGGCATATGTCAGAATCGAAAATGGAGAAGCATTTGTTGTTGGAATGAATATCAGTCCCTATGAGAAAGGTAACATTTTTAACAGAGATCCGCTTCGTACAAGAAAACTCCTGATGCACAAATGTGAAATCAACAAGTTGGTCGGAGATAGTTCGGAACAGGGCTTTACGATTATGCCGTTACAGGTGTATTTTAAGAACGGAAGAGCCAAACTGGAACTTGGTTTGGCAAGAGGTAAAAAGAACTATGATAAGCGGCAGGTAATTGCCAAGAAGGATCAGAGAAGAGAAGTAGAAAGAGAGTTTAAGGTTAAAAATCTATAAAACGTCATGGGCCTGAAAGGTTTCGACGGGGTGTCTTAAGTTGAAGAAGCTATCCGCACGGGATGCGTCAAATTCCGCATTAAATTAAACGCTGAAGATAATTTAGCAATCGCTGCCTAATGGCAGCTGTCTTGCCTGATGCACCTACACATCAGGGTCAAGGCATCGGATTTGTAGGAAAC
Organism: Bacillota bacterium; assembly: GCA_029558315.1. Lineage (GTDB taxonomy): Bacteria > Bacillota > Clostridia > Lachnospirales > Lachnospiraceae > NK4A136. The sequence continues at coordinate 4,556 of JAKQFQ010000482.1, read as the reverse complement.
GCACATGCTAAGCTTTGCGCGTGTGGCAGATTCATGAAGCTACTAAAACCGCTACGGTGTCTATGACGGGGCGGCAGAGGGAATGTTAATCCACAGACTACGATAGTAGAAGAGCAATGGCGGATATTTCGGACGCGGGTTCAAATCCCGCCAGGTCCACTTAGCCACGTTATGACGAACCCTAAGCTTAGGGGGGGTATTTACAAGAACATGTTTTGCGTGGTAACGAAAAAATTAAGAACAGAGAAATATAGGTATTAAAAGCAGGGAGCAATGAAAATGGCGAATAAATATATGCAGGAAGCGATTGATGAGGCGTATGAGGGAATTAACCATGCACATGGTGGTCCATTTGGCGCAGTGATTGTAAGCAAAGGAAAGGTGATTGGAAGAGGTCACAACTGTGTATTAAAAAATAATGATCCGACGGCACATGGAGAGGTAATGGCAATTAGAAATGCCTGTGAAAATCTTGCGACCTATCAGTTAGATGACTGTGAAATCTACACCACGGCAGAACCATGCCCGATGTGTATGGGAGCCATTCTCTGGTCGGGAATCTCAAAGATTTATTGTGGTTGTAACTGTGAAGATACTGCGAAGATCAATTTTAGAGATGATGCATTTTATGAAGTGATGGCGAATCATCCCAAAGAGCGTTTTGAAAGTGTTGACCGGGAAGCATGCCAAAAGCTTTTTGCTGACTATGATAAAATTGAAGGACATACGATATATTAATAAATAAAAAACGCATCGTAAGATGCGTTTTTTTATTTCACTATTTTGTTCCAAAGATTCTATCTCCGGCATCACCAAGACCAGGACAAATGTAGGCTTTGTCATTGAGACAACGATCTACATGACCACAGTAGATTTGAATGTCCGGATGTGCTTCAGAGAGCTTCTTTAAGCCATCAGGTGCAGCAATAATGCAGAGAAATTTGATATGCTTTCCGCCATGACTCTTGATAAAGTCAACTGCGGATACAGCAGAACCACCGGTCGCAAGCATTGGATCAACGACTACAATGGTACGTTGTTCAATAGGACTTGGAAGCTTGCAGTAGTATTCGTGTGGTTCATGTGTCTCTTCATCGCGGTATAAGCCGATATGACCGACCTTAGCAGTAGGCGCTAAGGCGAGAATACCGCCAACCATTCCAAGACCAGCACGAAGAATAGGTACAATTGCCATCTTCTTGCCTGAAATCATTGGAGTCATGCAGGTTTCGATAGGAGTCTTGACTTCGACCTCTTCTAACGGAAGATCACGAAGAGCTTCGTAACCCATCAACATGGCAATTTCTTCTACCAATTTACGGAATTCATTAGTTCCGGTATTGGCATCTCTTAACATTGATATTTTGTGCTGGATCAAAGGATGATCCACTACGGTAATCTGACTCATATTTTTCTCCTTTAATTTTATTATGATTCCTCCGGTGCATTCTTTAAAACCAGGTTTGTAAGAATGCCAAGGATTAAGGCTACTGCGATGGCTGTAATGGTGATTTTACCAAAAGTCAGCGTTAATCCACCAATTCCGGCAATCAGAATGACGGATACAACGAACAGATTTTTGTTCTTGTTTAAGTCAACACCCTGAACCATATTCAAACCGGATACAGCGATGAATCCGTACAAAGCCATACATACACCACCCATTACACAGGGAGGGATGGAATTGACAAATGCGATGAAGGGGGAAAGTGTGGAAATAATAATTGCGCCAACGGCAGCGGTAATGATGGTATAAACAGAAGCATTTTTGGTAATAGCAACACAACCAATAGACTCACCATAAGTTGTATTGGGACATCCACCGAAGAATGCACCAATCATAGAGCCGACACCATCACCAATTAAAGTTCTGTGAAGTCCGGGATTCTCAAGAAGATCCTTCTCAATAATGGACGAGATATTCTTATGATCTGCAATGTGTTCAGCAAATACAACAAATGCAACGGGGATATAAGCTACTGCAATTGTTCCTATGTAGGATGCATCAATTTCATGAATTCCTTTAAAGGCTGTAAAGAAAGTGAAGTCCGGAATTTTGAAAAATGTTTCAAGGGTGATTCCATTCGCTGTAAGATTTTCAAAGGAAGAAAAACTGATAATTTTTATGGCATCAATTCCGGCAACATTTCCGATTACTGTAAAGAGCAGGCTGACAGCATAGCCTGCCAGAATACCGAAAATAAAAGGAATTAACTTACCGGCTCTCTTTCCATATACAGAACAGAGAATGGTAACTGCAAGTGTGACAAGTCCGCAGACCAAAGCAATATTGGGTGAAGCAATGGAAGCAAGCTCTGCATCCTTTACACCGCCAGATACAATATCGCCGGTTGCGTTACCGGCAAGAGAAAGACCGATGATGGCAACCGTTGGCCCGATAACAACGGAAGGCATCAGCTTGTTAATCCAGCCTACACCAACTAATTTAACAATAAGTGCAATAATCACATAGACAAAACCTGCAAGTGCGGCGCCAAGGATTAAGCCAAGATAACCTAATTCCATAGATACAGCACCGGCAAAGGCGGCAAACATGGAACCGATAAATGCAAAGGAGGAGCCTAAGAATACAGGACTCTTCTTCTGAGTAAAGAAAACATAAATTAGAGTTCCTATACCGGCACCAAACAATGCAGCAGCGGAACTCATGTTATTACCTATAATAATAGGTACGACCAATGTTGCAGTCATAATGGCAAGCAACTGTTGGATTGCAAAGATAACCAGAGCACCAAACTTTGGCTTATCTTCAACTTGATAAACTAATTTCATACGATCCATCCTCCATATAATATTGTGTGTACGACAACTAAATCTTATCAGATATTAGCATAGGAGAATTTGTTTGTAAATGTAAAATCAGAGATTTCTACAAAAAAATTACCCAGAAAGCACACGTTATGGTATAAATTGACAAAACAGAACACAACATATAGTGAAAGAATGCCAATGGGTGACAAAAAAGATAAAATTATCTTTACAATAAAAGAAATTTGTTCTATGCTACAAAAGTATCAAAAATACCACGATAAACAGTGGTAAGGTTTATGAGAAAAATGGAGGAAAACGATGAAAAAGTTAATTAGTTTTTTGTTGGTTGCTGTAATGGTTCTTTCCATGACAGCATGTGGTACAGAAGCCACAACTGCAGATGAATCCGTAAAAATCGGTGTGATTCTTGTAGGTGATGAGAATGAAGGTTATACCTATTCTCATATCGAAGGAATTCAGCAGGCTGCAGCCGCAGTAGGTATTCCGGAAGAGAATATTATCTGGAAATATTCCGTACCAGAAGATGAGTCATGTTATGAAGCAGCAGTGGATCTTGTAGATCAGGGCTGTACTGCTATCTTCTCTAACAGCTACGGACATCAGTCATTTGTTCAGCAGGCTGCTGGGGATTATCCAGAGGTTCAGTTTGTTGCTATGACAGGTGATACAGCAGCGAACAGTGGATTAAGCAATTTCTCTAATGCTTTTACCAGCGTATACGAATCCCGTTACGTTTCAGGTATAGTAGCAGGCTTGAAGGTTGCGGAGCTGGTTGATGCAGGCGTTCTTGCAGATGAGAACTTTGATGCAGATGGTAACGTGAAGATTGGTTATGTTGGTGCTTATCCATATGCAGAGGTTGTATCCGGATATACAGCATTCTTCCTTGGAATCAAATCTGTTTATGAAAATGTTTCCATGGAAGTAACTTATACGAACTCCTGGTTTGACATTGCAGCTGAAGGTGAAGCAGCGAACTCGCTGATGGCAGATGGCTGTGTTATCATTGGACAGCATGCAGATTCAACAGGTGCTCCTACAGCAGTAGAAGCAGCACTTACCGCTGGTAAGGTTGCATATTCCGTTGGTTATAATGTAGATATGACATCTGTTGCCCCTACAGCAGCCCTTACATCTGCTTCTAACAACTGGTCTGTGTACTATACTGAAGCTTTCCAGGCTGTATTAAATGGAGAGAAGATTCCTACCAACTGGGCAAAGGGATATGCAGATAATGCTGTTGCAATTACAGCACTTGGTGCTTCCTGCGCAGAAGGAACACAAGAGAACGTTGATGCTGCAATTGCTGCAATCAAAGATGGTTCCTTACATGTATTTGATGTTAATGCATTTACAGTAGGCGGAGAACATCTTTCAACTTACTTAGTTGATATGGATGGAGATTTTGAAGATGATGATGAAGAAGCAATCTGGGATGGTTACTTCCATGAGTCAGAATTACGTGCAGCTCCTTCCTTTGATATTCGTATCGATGGAATCACAGAGTTAAGCGCAGAGTAACAGAAAATAAATACAGGGGGAAGCATTATGCTTCCCTCTTTTTAATTCTTATAATGTAATAGATAAATTCATACAAATGTATCAGATACTCCAACAAATAAGGCTAGTGTAAAGTTTTTGTAGGAAAATTAAATAGACAAAAGAAGAAAACTCCCATCTTGTGTTATGATTTTAGCGACAAGAAAAAATCTGAGACAAGAGAAGGAGCTTTCTATGATTAAGAGTATACAACAGTTTCAAAC
>JAKQFQ010000301.1 GCA_029558315.1 Bacillota bacterium | reverse complement strand
TGCGGAAGAGGATGGCCTGTCTCATCAGATGCAAGGAGACATTTGCAGCAATAGTAAAATCAGCTGCAAAAATTAATACCTATGTTCATTAAAAACTAAAATATAAGAATTCGAGGCCGTCACAGCTTTTGATGGACCTCGGAGGGGACGACTATGGTCTGAACCGGCTCTATGATGATATTAGATGTGGCCACTGCATTGCCGTCCGGCATGCTGTTCACAGCGGTGACTTTGATATCATGAACATTTACCGTCAGGTAATTGCCGGCATACTTCAGATCGCGCCCAAAACCCGGGCTGCCGGCTTCAATGCTCTCCGAGTCATAATTGGAAGCTTGATCTCCCTGGCTCTCCCCGCCACCCACATCTATGGAGAGGGCGTTTGATAGACCCCCATCATCAGGATCTCCATTCTGAGAGCTTCTCTCGATCATATCTCGCTCTTTTACCGAGTTTATGACCAGAAGATCATCCAAGCTGGCGGATGAGTTGTTGGCATCCATGATTATCTCCTCTCTCACCGGAGACCTGGTGGCTGGCCTGGAAATAGCGGGCCGACCGGGCAAGGATGAGCCGTGCCAGGGGAAATATATCGTCTCCCCTCCCGCCTGGAGCTTCCCCCATTCGGGATTTTTATCATGACGCATGGAATAAATGGAATTATCTTTAAATTTATTTAGCTGCTCATTAACATCCAGCTGGGGCACGGATGATGCCGAACAGGCACAGATGCATATAAAAAATATTCCCACTAGCCTCAGGCTAGCGGGCAACTTCGACATCTTCATTTGTTCCTCCTGGATCAAGAGCTAGGAATCTCACTCCTGATCAGCACAGATCTTGACGTTGTTCTCGGCTGCAGCATAGCCGAAGGCAAGAGAGTTCCTGTTACCGACTTTGATTTGATCGACATTGACCTTGATGCAGCAATCCTTACAGTCAGTGCTTTCTACTACGGTACCATCTGGTTCCTCTGATTTAATCCATGGATTGCAGCAATTATCCCCGCATTTTCCTGAATCCTGATTCTTCTTGATCTCCAGGTTGTTGGTGGCTGTGGCCTTGGGAGTTCTCATGAAGATGCTTCCATAAGCCAGGGCTTTGTCGTTTCCAACCTCAAGGGAGTCAATGTTAGTGTCTTGAGCCGCGGGGAACTCTATCGAAGATTCCTCAGTCTCGAATATTCCCGATGCCAGAACGCCTTCACCGTCACATCCTGCCAGAGCAGAGACGGATAACATGGCTACCGCCAATACCATTGCAATTCCTATGGTCTTAATAATTTCACCCCATACATCTGTTAATATAAGCTGATGTATGTATCATTGGTATAAATATTTTTTGGCCATACATACTAAATTTAGCATGCCAAATTGGATATTACATAAAAAATATATTTATAAATTTTTTATTAATTTATATTATCAATAAGCCATATAATAGTAATTTTTTCAAAAAGATAAAAAATAATTTAAAAAAATTAGAGATGGGTGTTCTATATAAAGTTAAATATTAAGTTATTATTAGATATCCAATCAGGGCGTGAGGCTGATAGGCAGATTATATTTTTCTGCAACAATAAGGGGATATTCGAATTAGAAAAGAAAAATATTGCCCGCTAACCAGCGATAGCGGGCTAGGTCAACATCTTCAATGTCAATACGGCATTTAATGCTGATTGGCCACGATCTTGACGTTGTTCTCTGCTGCGGCAAAGCCGAAAGCCAGTGCATCCCTGTTGCCGACCTTGATCTGATCGACATTCACCTTGATGCAACAGTCCATGCAGTCAGTGCTTTCTACTACGGTACCATTTTCCTCTGATTTAACCCATGGATTGCAGCAATTATCCCCGCATTTTCCTGAATCCTGATTCTTCTTGATCTCCAGGTTGTTGACGGCGGTGGCCTTGGGAGTTCTCATGAAGATGCTTCCATAAGCCAGGGCTTTGTCGTTGCCAACCTCAAGGGAGTCAATGTTGGTGTCTTGACCCGCAGGGAACTTTATGGAAGACTCCTCGGTCTCAAATATTCCCGATGCGAGAACGCTCTCACTGTCGCACCCTGCCAGAGCAGAGACAGACAACATGGCTACTGCCAATACCATTGCAATTCCTATGGTCTTAATAATCTCACCCCATACATCCGTTAATATAAGCTGATGTAGGTATTGTTAGTATAAATATTTTTTGGTTATCCATACAAAATCTAGCATCTTCAAGCTAGTATGAACTAAAAAATATCTTCTTTATGTATTTACTAATTATAAGCAGCTATAATAGAATTATAGCGATTATCTTTATAAAATAAAATATTTTATATTATAATTTTTAATAATAGG
>JAKQFQ010000456.1 GCA_029558315.1 Bacillota bacterium | reverse complement strand
GTTGAATACAAAAGGATTAATAACGGGAAACATTACACAACGGATGTGAATGCTTATGTCACAAAAATAGAAACCACTTAACACACAGACACATGAAAGAACTACCAACACTTCAGCAAAAAATTGAACAGAAAGCCAGGCAAAAGTTTAACGCTTGGTTTGAAGAGATTAAAGATGAATTTAACTCATTACTACAAAAGCATCATATTGCCACTTATGACTTTCAAATAGTAATGAGGGCGACCGATAGTGATAAGCTTCACTATCCCTTTATCGGGCAATTCTTCAACGATGACAGTGTACTAAAAGAGAAGATGAAGCAGGTATATCTTCCAACCTTCGTCGATGATGAAATTGAAGCTTTACTGAAAGACAAATCCCCGAAAGAAGAATAGTCATGGACAAAGCAGAAAATTACTTCAGCATTGTACGGGGTGCTATTACCAAGGCATCATCGGTACAGGAGATCATATCAATCTATGTCAGTGATACTGACTCAAGACTCCAAAAGGAATTTGCCCGCCAGCTCATGAAGCGAATGAATTTCTTATACCACGGAAGGCTCGATAAGGTTAGGGCGCATTTTATCAAACAGGTCAACACGGACGAACATACGTACTACGAAACACTGATGGAATCAATTTAACTAACAATATCATGAAGCACATTATTATCAAAAACCTACGTATGGTCAACTTCCAGGGATTTAAGGATAAGACCATAGAATTTAATGATTCAGAGAACACTATCCGGGGCCAGAATGCAACCGGTAAGACAACTGTGATGAGAGCAGTTAACTGGCTCTTCTTTGGAAAGGACCAGTTTGGTAGAACAGATTTTGAAATCAAACCCTTGGCTGAGACAGGTGAACCGATCCATAACGTTGACAGCGAGGTAACGGCAGTTATCCTCTCCGGTGATGATGAGATAACTCTCAAGAAGGTTTATCATGAGATCTGGCGCAAGCCCAGGGGACAGGCCGAAGCTGTATTTTCAGGTCATGAGAGCCTCTATTATTTCAACGGTGTACCGGTCACGATGCGGGAATATACCACTAAGATAGAATCTATATGCCCGGAACAACTATTCAAGCTCCTGACCAACCCCCTGTACTTCCCCTCCCTTCCCTGGCAAGAACAGAGGAAACTCTTATTTGAGATCTGTGGCAATATCAGTGACGAGGAGATAGCAGCCCAACAAAAAGCATGGACTGATCTTCTCAACACTATCAATGGCCACAAGACCATGGATGAGTACAAGAGGGAGATAGCATCAGAGAAGCGCAAGATCAAGGAGGATCTGGAAAAGATCCCGGCCAGAATAGACGAGGCACAGAGAGCCTTACCGCAGGAAGAGGACTGGCAGAATCTTAATAATGTTATTGCCTCCCTGAGAGACCAGATGCAATCTATTGACAAGGAAATATCTGATCTGTCGTCCGGATTGGAAAAGGAGAATGAGAAGTATCTCAGTAATCTGAATCTCTTAAACACGAAGAAAAGAGAGCTACAGCAGCTTGAGTATGATATTCAAAACAAGGCCGGACGGAAATATGGTGAATTAACCCATTCCCGGGCAATGGATTCAGAAAGGCTCAGATCCCTTAAAGAGGAAAAAGAAAGATGGGAAAGAACTTCCAAGAACCTTGAACAGGATAAGCAGCAATATCTTAATGAACGTGAGACCCTGTTAAAGGAATGGTATGATCTGAGCAAGCAGAAGGAAGTATTCTTCCTGGAAGAGGAGTTTGTTTGTCCTACATGTAAGCGTCCCCTGGATGATACAGACATTGAGGAAAAGAAAACAGAGCTTACTGCCAAGTGGAATGAGGAAAGGGCAAAGAAGCTTGAGAAAAACGTCAACAAGGGGAAAGAAGTTGCTGAATGGATCCAGTCGATCACCCATAAGATCACTGCCACAAATCAAAAGCAAACTGACCTTGCGATTGAAATAAAAGTCACCGAGGATCAACTCAAAACATGGGATGAGGAGCTGGTAAAGGCAAAAGAACAATCCGAAAACTGGAAACAATTAACCACAGAGAATGAGCAGCACAAGACTCTTACCCATGCAATCAGTCAATTAACCTTATCTATTGGAGAACCCAAAAAGGTTGATATCTCCGAGCAGACAGCAAAGAAGGAGGCTATCCAGAAAGAACTCGAAACCCATCTTCAGAGGCTCAACAACCAGAAATTCATTGAACAAGGGAATAAACGAATCGCTGAGCTCAAAAAAGTGCAGAAGGATCTCGCTCAGAAATTAGCGGACCTTGAGAAGATCGAATACAATATCCAGGGATTCATAAAGGCCAAGATTGAATCTATTGAGGGCAAGGTCAACAGCATGTTCTCTTATGTGAGCTGGCGAATGTTCAAAGAGCTTGTAAATGGGGAATCTGAGGAAACATGTGAAGCCATGATTAATGGTGTTCCATTTTCTGATGCAAACAGTGGGGCTAAGATTCATGCCGGCTTTGATATTATAAAAGTCCTTTCAAAGCATTACGGTATGACAGCCCCTTGCTTCGTTGATAATTCGGAGTCCTTGTCTGAGTTCCCCAAGACAGAAGCACAGACAATAAAACTATACGTAACAAACGACAAAGTATTAACGATTAATTAATTATCAACACATGGAAGAAAAAGCACCTTATGGAGCAAAAGGGACCACTCCCGCTCCGCAGAAAGACAACAAGAAACCGGCTACCCTGAGTGAAAGATTCTCAAACAAGGTCATTCAGGAGTTTACCGGCACAATCGGTAATGTAGCTCTGAGCGATCATCACCGAAGATTGATCCAGAACTATTTCATCGCTACCGATCAGTCACTAAAGATGGCTGAGGACAAAAGGCTGAAGAAGGATGAAAAATACCGGGATGAGGTTCCGGTAACATGGGATAACGTAAACATGGAATCCCTGGCTATAAGTGTGGTCGCCTGTGCGAAGATAGGACTCGATCCTTCACTCCCGAACCATATTAACATTATCCCTTACAAGAATAACCGTACAAAGAAATATGACATTGGTTTCATTGACGGGTACCGGGGTAAGGAACTCAAGGCCAAGAAATATGGCTTTGATGTCCCCGATGATATTATCGTCAAGCTTGTCCATAAGAACGAGAAGTTTACTCCCATCTACAAGGACAAGGACAACTCCATTGAACACTACCTGCACAAACCAGCTGAGGATCCATTCAATCCCGGGGAGATAACCGGAGGGTATTATTACCATAGCTATACCGATTGTCCGGAGAAGAACAAGCTCATGTTCTATAACCTGGCTGAGATCCTCAAACGTAAACCCGAGTATGCCTCGACAGAATTTTGGGGAGGCGAAAAGACCAAATGGGAAAAGGATGAAAAAGGGAAGAGTAAAAAGGTCGGCACAGAGCAAGTTGAGGGATGGTTCTCTGAAATGTGCTGGAAAACTATTTACAGGATGGCTTATAATGCCATAACCCTCGACAGCGAGAAGATTGATGAGAACCTCATGAGGTTGATCGAGAATGAGAGGAATTTCGAGATTAACCGGGATCCTGATCACTTGGAAGCCCTCAAGGAATCCCGGAGGCTCGCCATCGAGGAGAACCTTGGAAAGAAGGAAATCAATGCTGAATCTGTATCCTATGAAGAGGTAGGCGATCCGGTCAAAACTCCTCTGACACCAAAAGAGACATCCCCTGAACCATTACCGGCAGGAGGTAATGAATTGTTCCCTGAAGGTCCAGGATATTAAAACCAATAACATGAGAATAATAGTATTAGCATCCGGCAGTACGGGCAACGGGTATCTCCTGAGCTCGGAAAATGAAACACTCATAATCGAAGCAGGAGTGAAGTTGTCCCGCGTAAAGAAGGCCCTACACTTCAATATGTCCACTATTGCCGGATGCATTACTACTCATAGGCACAAAGATCATTCCGGGTATATTAAAGAGTACATGGGTGCGGGAATTACTGTCCTCGCTAACAGTGATGTCTTTAATGCCCACAGCATCCCCCTTAATGATTGGAGAGTGAAAGTCATTCAGGAAGGTCATGGCTATAAAATGGGTAACTTCAAAATCCTACCTATCCCTGCTTATCACGATGTACCCTGCCATGCCTTCCTTATTGATCATCCCAGATCAGGGATGGTACTATTCATGACTGATACCTTCATGAGTGAACATACATTCCCGGGACTGAATCACATAATCATAGAGGCGAACTTCGCAGACGATATCCTCGAGGAGAATATCAGAAACGGCAGTGTTCATCCCTCCATGCGCCCCAGGCTGATGCAGACACACATGGAAATCTCCACGACAATAAACGTTCTGAAAGCCAATGACCTTACGAATGTTATCAACATCGTTTTAAGTCACCTAAGCTCTGGCAATTCAGACGAGGAGAGATTTATCCGGGAGGTCCGGGAAGCAACCGGAAAACTGGTATTTGCTGCAAAAAAGGGAATGGAATTAGATTTTAGCATCAATCCTTATTAAGTATGGCAAAGAAAGAATATAGTGATCTATTAAAGGATCCACGATGGCAGAAGAAACGTCTCGAAGTAATGAAGAGAGATAATTTCACCTGCCAGATCTGTGGAGATAATCTTAGTACATTAAATGTTCATCATAAGCATTATAAGAATGGATTAAGGCCATGGGAATATAAAAATGACGACTACATAACACTGTGTGAGTGCTGTCATCAGTTTGTTGAGAAAAACAAGAATATCTATGGCTTAAATGTTTGTGATGACATCCAGGGTAAGAGTTTAAAATCCAAAAATCCCGAGTTTAAGCTAAAGCTCTACAAATACATTGACCTGTCCCAGGTTTATGTTTTCAATAAAGATAATGAGATTGTTAAGGTTGCTAACATACTGACCACATGAAGAAGGACACCTATTATTTCCCTCATGACTACGAGCCGACCAGTGATCCAAAAATTCAAGCTTTGATTGGTGAATATGGTTCTTCAGGGTATGGAATATACTGGCGTGTGGTTGAAATGTTGCACTCAGATCTCTCTCATAAATTACCACTAAAACAATATGTGTTTTTGGCAATTGCTAAGCAAATGTTAGCAAATGCTGAGCAAATTCAAGCAATTCTGAACTATTGCATTGATCCATGTGAGTTAATGCAAACAGATGGTAAAATGATATGGTCTGAACGTGTTTTAAGGAACATTAAAGAGAGAGAGGAACTATCTGAAAAACGGGCAGTTGCGGGAAGGGCTGGAGCAATTGCTAAGCAAAGGTCAGCAAAACGTGGCAAAGGAAAGGAAAGGAAAGTATATAATAATATAGTAGTATTAGATAGTGTCATCAAAAAAAATGGAATCAATCTATCAGAAGAATTCTATAATCTCATTTTAGAATGGCTGAAATATAAATCTGAAAAAGGACAGTCTTATAAAGAGACTGGATTAAAAAATCTCATCACTACATTTCTTAGGGATTCAAACTCTGATCCGGTTGTTGGCAGAGAAATGTTGGTTTACTCCATGTCGAATAATTATTCCGGACTCTTTAAGGAGAAGGGAAATAGAACTAATCCAAAACAGGTATCTGTAACTGCTGAGTTTAAAAGACCGATACCAGAAGATCTGAAAAAAATATTAAGCGATGACAGACAAAATGTTGCCACAAGCGTTGGACGCTGAACAGGCTATTATTGGAACATGCCTAAGTTACCCGGATGCGATTATTGAAATATCATCAATTCTCACACCTGAGATGTTTTACCTTGAATCGAACCGCCAGCTTTATATCGCGATACTTGAAACAGCAAAGAAAACAGGATCGTCAGATATTATTTCTATTTCGGACTATTTACGTAAGGCTGGAACACTCGATAGTTTTGGTGGTGTAGTAGGTCTTTCAAAACGTACTGACAATATTGTTTCAAATGCCTATCTGTTAAACTCCGTTTATATAGTTCGTGAGAAGTTTGCTCTCCGTCAATATATCACACTCAGCCGTAAACTTGCCAATATAGCCTATCAAGAGGATTTAGCTGACGTGATTGAATTTGCAGAAGGGGAACTATTCAATATTTCAAATTTCACACAGAATAAGGAGCCGAAGATTATTAGCCGGTGTGTGGATGAATTCTTAATTGAGGTTGAGAAAATAATAAACAAAGAACATAGCCTTTCTGGTGTAGCATCGGGCTTTACTTCACTTGATAGGTTAACCGGTGGCTGGCAACCTCAAAACCTAATAATAATTGCCGGTCGTCCCTCAATGGGAAAAACCTCCGTTGCTTTGGCACTTGCAAAGGGAGCTGCTTCATTGAAGTTTCCCGTAGGGATTTTTTCTCTTGAAATGTCAGAGAGTGAATTAACCGGGAGATTACTTTCATCAGTCTCAGGTAAATCAAACATGGAGCTTCGTCTTGGAAGGGTTGACCTTATGGATCTTGGTTTAAAGTCTAATAAGATAGCTACTCTTCCAATATTTATTGATGACACACCCGCAATAACAGTATTTGAGCTGAAATCAAAAATAAAGAAGCTAATAGTAAGGCATAATTTAAAGCTTGTAATTGTAGATTACCTGCAACTAATGAAGGCTGATGCCGGAAGTCGTGAGCAGGAGGTTAGTCAGATATCAAGAGGGCTCAAAGCCCTGGCAAAGGAACTTAATATACCTGTCATTGCGCTTTCACAACTTAACAGGTCTGTAGAAGATCGGTCAGATAAAGTGCCAAGACTATCAGATCTCAGAGAATCCGGAGCTATTGAACAGGATGCCGATATTGTAGCATTCATATATCGACCAGCTTACTATAACATAAGGGAGCCTAAAATTAATGGGGAGGTGATGGATTCCGAGGGATTGTTGGTATTTGATATTGCTAAGAATCGCAATGGTGCCTGTAATTCAATCCCATTATATCATAATGACAGCCTTACAGTAATCCAGGAAGAGAAGATTACGGCTGAAACTGTACTAAATGAACCTTTTGAGTAACAACACTAAAAATAGAAAGCTATGACAACATTAACACTCGTACAAAATGCAGGAATAGCCATTGACCAGGCTATAACCCTTATCATATCCGAGAATAGGATTGATGAGGCAGTTGAGAAGCTTAATGAAGCAAAGGTCTGCACAATGAAAATGGAGCAGATGATCAATCCTCCGGAGCCAGAACCAAAGCCAGAAGAAAAACGGACACTCCGGAAGGAGGTATGTGATGCTTTTGGGATCCCGGAAGAGAACTTATTTATAAAATCCCGAAAAAGAGAAATAGTAAATGCAAGGCAAGTATATACTTACTTGGTATATACAACCCCAATAAAGAACGAGGATCCTGTTCAACATGCAAAAAGAACCTCCCCTGTATGTCTTGGCAAGCATATAGGCAAAGACCATGCTACGGTTTATCACTATGAAAATAAGGTTCAGGATTATTACGACACTGAAGTAAATATCAGGACTCTGGTGGACCGGCTAAGGGGTGAGCTTATTGATAGGAAACTGGACATGCCTCAGTTATGATCGAGAAGAAACTCATACCGTTTAATGACGCTCTGAAAAGAGATGGTACTGCCGGGAAGGTTTTAGATGTAGTAATAGATATCGCAAACATGATCCCCTTATATGCCACCGGCAGTATTATCTATACTCTTAACATCGAATTAAGGAATATACAGGAGTATTATTCCCTTGATATCGAATTGAAGTTCGACAAGAACTTACGTAATTCCCGGGTCATTGAAGCCAGAAAGATCACTATGGATGAATATATCGGTGTCCACTGGAAAGATGACAGAGAATTACGTGAAACTTATTTTGAAATGCTAAAACAATTTGAAAGATGAAAATAAAAACTAAAGAAGGAGAAGAGAGGGAAATGATTGAAATGGAATACGAGAAGGGGAAGCCTTATGCCATTTTCGTAACATTATTCCTGGTCCTTATGGCCACAATTACCGGAGGTGTTTACCTCTTCGCATTTATCGTTGAAAAATTAACTAAAGCTGGAATACTATGAATCTATTAATCGCATTATTTCTAATTCTGTTCGAGGCTTGCCCAGAGGGGCTTAGTCTTGCAGGATATAAAGGACTGGCTGGAGGAATGGAATTTATCTTCCTGGCTGTAATAACCTTTGTGATGTTCTCTTATACAACCGGAGCTTACCGGATCTTTACCCGGAGGAATACTGTATTATCCTTACAGCCAAATATATTGACTGTTCTGGGGGGATATGTGCTTCTCAGGTTTGCAATCTTTGATGTCATCCATAACTGGTGTGCTGGATTGCCATTATTCTTTATCGGCAATACGAAGTGGTATGACCAGATCTGGCAGTGGTTCTTTGCCTGGTCCGGGATCGCAGCTGATCACTTCCTATTTATGTTCAAGCTGATCGCTCTTTTGATAGGTGTATCCTGGTTAATGGGCTGGCAGAACGGGATAATAAAGGACAGATAAAACCATTAATGCTGGTAAAAATCGCAGGTATGTATAACAGTCTAAAATGCAAATCCCTTCCAAAAGGAGAGCGACACCACCGAGGGCATCTACAATCAGGATTCGTTGTACCCAAGAGCAATATCGGTTAGTTATACGACAGCATTTTATAAAGTAAAAAGTACTTATAATGCCAATAAAACCAGAAAATAAAAAGCTGTATCCTGATAACTGGAATGAAATCAGAGAGCGCATCCGGCAGAGGGCAAAGGATAGGTGTGAATGGTGCGGAGTCGTAAATCATTATTGCATTAACAGAATCAGCCGGGAGCCGTGTCTCAGTGATGAATACGAAGCAATCAGGGTTGTTTGTACCGTTGCACACCTTGACCATAATCCTCAAAATAACTCAGATGACAATCTCGCTTTCCTCTGCCAGAAATGCCATAATAATTATGACCGGAAGCACCGGAACCAGACGATCAGGAATAACAAGTTGAAAGGGCAATTAAAAATAAACTTATGAAAGCAAAAATCATTAAGATACTAAAGAAGCACACGTATTCACCGAGTAAGGTAATATCTGATATTGCATTCAATATCGAATCTTTATATCGGCCTCAGATCGACAAGCTGAATAAGCGTATCGAATTTCAGGTCGAGGCAAATGATACCCTGCTCTTACAGGTAAGGGAAATGGAGAAAGAGATATTGAAGCTGAAA
>JAKQFQ010000454.1 GCA_029558315.1 Bacillota bacterium | reverse complement strand
AAGCAGGGCAACTCCATGAAAATCTATTATGATGTCAAAAAAGGCACTCCGCTGACTCCTGTTTACCCGGACAGGGCAAGTATTGTCAAAGACAATAAACTCCTTGAATTTGACGCATTTATAGACAGAGAAGTGACAAGTTTTATTAAAGAGTATGTCATGAAGCTTCCATTTGAAGAGCTTAACGATAAAGGGGCACAGGTCTCATTACTGCATACTTTTTACAGTCTCTGCACCGAAGAAGAAGCCAAGCAAATGCCATGGATTCCTGTTATGAAAGATGCTTTTGATTATAGTGATTATCCGGATGAAGTATTGATGTTAAAATCGGACATGAGTAGCTATCATTTCTGTACGGAATCTCTTCATATTGATTCAGATTATCGTCTGGCCGGAGATTTCCCATTGCCGGTACTGAGAATTAACCCTTCATACCGCATGATACTGAGAGAGCTTGGACTTAAAGAAATTACAGATCTATACATAATGGATAAAGAATATGATACCATTATCCAAAAGCCTCTGAAGCTGAAGATTGAATTTCATGCAAACAAAGAAGAGGAATGTGAGCTTAAAACGGCTGTTATCTGTGATTACTCCAACGACTTCCATGTATATGGTACGAACTCAACCGATATTTACAGGGTCTTTATGCAAAACTATGACGAGATTATTGGTGATACGGACAGCTTTGACTCGATTGAAACCCAGCAGGAATATGCCTTGCGTGAATTTTTAAGCGAATATGAGAAGACCTTCTCTGTAGTGAATCGCAGGAACTTCTCCTTCCTTCCCAATTATTCGCAGGTTAAAAGTATTACCTTCGATAAGAATAACATTCGGGTTCATTACCTGGATAACTCAGATAAAGAGTTTCTTCTGGAGGCATTATGAGTGTCAGTGATATCATTGCCAGCCAGATCATCGCTAAGCTTGAAGATAATATCATCCCGTGGAAGCCTACCTGGAAACTGAAAGTCCCCATGAACTATGTGAGCAAAAGACCTTATTCAGGCATCAATATGCTGCTTTTGTCAACAGAAGACTATCCATACCCTTACTACCTGACCTTTAAGCAAATACAGGATTGTAAGGCTAAAATCAAAAAGGGAGAAGAAGGGCATATCGTTACCTGGCTTTTCAATCCCAAGTCAAAGGAAGAAGGCAATCAAGACGAAGACGACCCGAAATATAAGAAATCCTTCCTGAAGTATTACTATGTCTGGAAT
>JAKQFQ010000453.1 GCA_029558315.1 Bacillota bacterium | reverse complement strand
TGACTGATATGCGAATCACAATACAAGAAAATTGCCCTCTATAAGAGTATTCACAGGCAATTAGAGAAACTATTCCACTAATATGGTATCAGACATCCCTATTCCTGAATGATTATGAATAGGAAAAATAGGGGCGAACTGACGATTCATCGGATAAAAGAGCCTGAATTGAGGAGATAAATTATTATTCACACACGAAACCCTAATCCTACATGGTTAGTTTTGACTCTTCCTTGAGCCATTTTCCTTGCTGCATCAGCTTTGAGAATAATTTGGTTATTTTTTATGCGGTTGTTTCCTTTGTCTTTTTCGCACGGGCCATATTCAGAGATTAGAGGGTTAATCGTGACAAATGATATATGTTTTCAAATACTGGTGCGGCCTACATAGATACTATGGCAATCTGGATAGCATCAGGGAATCGGCAGAACTGGGAGGTTGTGAAAAAACACAACATTTGGGGCGTTCCAAAGCGAAGCAAAGGACTTCATTCGAGGGTGAAACCTGGAGATATTATCCTCATGTATGTCAGGTCCGAAACACATGGAGATATTATTCTTCCATCTGCTATCATGGGAGAGTTCAAAGTAACCGAACTCTTTGAAGATGTAAAACCGCTCTTCATCGCTCCACCCCAGATGGGCGATGAGGGATTTCCATACCGGTTCAGGCTGAAACCAGTGAAGATATTCAAAGAGCCGGTGGAGATTAAACCATTAATTCCTAAACTTGGGTTTGTGACGAATAAGACCATGTGGTCCGGGCATTTCAGGCAGGCAATGCGGGAGATACCTGAAGAAGATTACCGGAAAATTATCTCTGCCGGAAAATAACTATTCATTATCCTTTCACACTCATATGGACGAATGATTTATTTCACTCCCATAACCCATGAAGATCTCCCAAAAGTCAAGGAGATCTACGATAATTACATCCTCAATACAACGGCAACCTTCCACAGTGAAAGAATAACCATACAAGAACTTGAGGAAATTATTTATCTGGATAACCCCCGGTACCCGTCCTTTCTCATTCACAAAGCAGATGAGGTCATCGAATATTGTTTCATCTCACGGTTCAAAAAAAGACAGGCATATGACCGGACCGCTGAACTCAGCATCTACTTAAAACCCGGTTTTACCGGGAGGGGAATCGGTCAATTCGCTATCCACCATATTGAGGGAGTAGCAAAGAAAGGGGGCATCCATGTATTGATCGGGACGCTCTGCGGTGAAAACCAAGCCAGCATTCGATTACTAGAAAAGATGGGATACACAAAAGCAGCCCACCTTCGGAATGTTAGTGAAAAATTCGGAGATATTCTCGATGTGGTCATGTACCAAAAAGAGATCTAATGGTCATGCATGGATATTCTGGTCACCTGTCAGGCTGAACTCAAAAATTTTTATTTCATTCCTGGTTGGTGAAATGGTAGGAAATTCTCTTAATAGAAGAGATTTGAGAGCTGAATCATACATAACACCCATATAATTTCAGCTTATTCCTCTATTTCACTCCAATATCCCTGCTCCTCTACCTTCCGGATAAATGTCTCCTCATCCGGAATCCTGTTCTGAAGATCTGTGACAGATTCTCGCAAGCGGGAGAGAATATCCTGTATCAATTCTGTATCCGGTTCATCAAGAATATCCATATCCGCTATCTGGTCAAG
>JAKQFQ010000298.1 GCA_029558315.1 Bacillota bacterium | reverse complement strand
CAATGCTCTTTTTGGTGCAAACTCCCATAAAATCAAGGTTTAGAACAATAAAACAAGGTAGGTATTTGACACTACCTTCTACAACAGGAGGGAGAAATGATGATGAGAAAAGTAATTTATTATTTTACAGGAACCGGTAATAGTTTACGAGCTGCAAAAAAAATTGCAGAAAGATTAGGGGATACAGAACTGATTTCGATGCGTAACCCACCAGAAGAGGTGTCGGCAAAGGAATATGATGTGATTGGATTTATTTATCCGGTCTATCACTGGACGATGCCTGAACCGGTGGTTCAATTCGTTGAAAAATTAAGTATGAATAAAAATGCTTATGTATTTGTGGTTACTATGCCGAGTTTTGTGAATGGGCATGCCAGTGAAAAATTAGAAGAAATATTAAAGAAGAAAGAAATCATGATTTCCTATGGTGCCAAGGTGAATGGGGTAGCTAATTATGTTATCGTATATAGCCCCATGCCATCACCTAAGTGGGTAGTACCACGAACTGAGAGAAAAATATCCAAAATCGCAGAGGAAATTGCCAATCGTAAAGTCAAAAAAATTCCTAGGGCGAGTGCATATATTAGAAAAAAATACCCCAAGGTGATGCCAAGCTATAAAGTATTGCAGGTGTATGCTGATATTCCATTTACAGTATCTAAAGCATGTATTTCCTGCGGATTGTGCAGTCGTGTATGCCCAGTTGAAAATATAAGTATAGTAGATGGCAAACCGACTTTTTTGCATCATTGTGCGCAATGTATGGCATGCGTATGCTATTGCCCAAAGAGGGCTATTGGGTATAAAATATCCAAAGAAGATATGGAGCAGTTAAATGACATCGCGGAGAATGTTTCTGTTATAAAACTCATGGGACTCCCGGATAAGCGTACACTGTATCATAATCCCTACATTACGGCAGCGGATTTGACTAAAAATCACTTTGTTATTGAAAAGAATCAAAGGAATTGAAGGAGTGCAAATGACTAAAACAAAGATCTCGGAAGGCGGAACGAGAGATAAGATTCTGGATGCAGCACAGCAGATATTTACACAATATGGATATGAAGATACCGGTGTTCGCATGATTCTGGCTAAGGCTGATGTGGTGACGGGAAGCTTTTATCATTTCTTTAAATCAAAAGAGGATTTATTTGAGGCGGTTGTGGAACGTTTTTTACAGCAACATGAAAGCCGGATTATGAGCATTGTGCA
The DNA here is from genome assembly GCA_029558315.1 of Bacillota bacterium. Classification (GTDB taxonomy): domain Bacteria; phylum Bacillota; class Clostridia; order Lachnospirales; family Lachnospiraceae; genus NK4A136. Next base: position 3,121 of record JAKQFQ010000298.1, on the reverse strand, counting down.
AGAAGATTTATCCTTTAGCGAGAAAATCAATCAAATTCTTAATCTGACTGAACAAAACAGTATCACATATCATCAAGATTTAAAGGCGGGGACAATGCATTGGACAATACAGTATGTATTGCATAAGAAAACAATGCAGGCTATTGCTCCGGCTATGGAGCTGTTGATTCATCAGATGATGCAGGAGGGGAGGATAACCAACCCCTTGCAGATGGATGAGTGTACATTGGCAGCGGTTGCTTTACAGGGGCTGGAAGGAATTCTGCATGCAAAGGCATTTGATGAAATGAATCAGGAGGAGCAAAAAAAAGTAAAACAGGATTCCATTCGTTTTTTAAGTTTCATTTTGGGACTGACAGAGTAGAATTATATATTTCCATATTTTTATACTTTACAAATAGAACATATGTTTGTATAATGCTATTACAGATATCACGATACAATATGTGGAGCTGATAGGATGGATGAGAAGGTTTGGTGAGGACGCACTAGTTAGAGCCTGTTTTGTGAATAACCAGATTCAATCCATGGGAGGCGGACTGGATCAGGAATGGAGAACCGGAATTACGGTCGGACTAAGACTGGATAAAGAATTGCAAAGATAAAAGAGAAATTGATGGGAAGTAGGATAATGAAGCAATATCAATTGGGCGAAGGAAAGAACAGATAGGAAAAGGAGAAACATTATGAGTAACTATATGAAGACATACACCGGACGCAAAGTGAATCCATTGGAACCAAAGGCCAATGACATTTGTCTGGATGACATTGCACATGCACTATCATTAATATGCAGAGGAAATGGGCAGACTACGCACTTCTATTCGGTTGCCATGCATTGTATAAATTGCCAGAAGGAAGCTAAGGCCAGAAATTACTCTATAAGAGTACAATTGGGTTGCTTGTTACATGATGCTTCGGAGGCATATTTAAGTGATGTAATCAGACCGGTGAAACAGCACCTGCCAAAATATTCAGAAATTGAGGAAATGTTCTTTGGAGCTGTTTTTGAACATTTTAACCTGTCGGATTTTTCGGAGGAGGAGTGGGATCTGGTGAAAGAAGTGGATGATGCGCTCCTTGATTATGATCTTACAGAATTGTTGCAGGAACCGGTACCGGAAGGTGGTTTTCGATTTCAAAGGACACCTGATGTCCAAGTAGTGCCGTTTGAACAGACAGAGCAGGAATATAAACAAATTGCAAAAGATTTGACAGAACAACTGGCAGACAGAGAAAGATAAGGTGCTGGGATAATATTTCAAATAGTGGAAATCCTATCTATATGGACGATGTAATTTCTTATATTGATGAATATTCTGAGCAGACGATAAATGAGTTCCCATTATGCGAGGTCGATTTTTTGATATTTGCGCAGATTTCTTACTTAAATCTTGGCGGAATTGTTCCAAGAATTATGGAAGAACGGAAAAAGATGTCATTGCGGGAACTATTGGTGCATCCGGCAAGCTCAAGCATGTTTCTTGAGAAATGGTTTGGACTGGAGAATATGCAATTGTTACAGGCAATGACTGATGGCGTGCGATATCGTGAGGTGGCGTTAAAATATTTCTCAGAGGTAAATGATATCAAACGTGAGACCCAGTTTGCTGCTGTAACAGTTATACTTCCGGGGGGTGCGCATTGTATTACATTCCGAGGAACAGATGAATCTCTTATAGGGTGGAAAGAGGATTGCAATCTCACGTTCCTGGAAAAAATACCGGCGCAGGAGTTGGCCGCTTCGTATTTACGGATGGTAGCAGCAAGAACGCAGGGGACACTTTATTTGGTTGGACATTCTAAGGGCGGCAATCTGGCAGAATATGCAGCGGTACATGCACCGGATGCGGTGCGCTATCGAATAAGAGAAGTTTATAACTATGATGGACCGGGCAATCCGTGTGCAGTGAATCGGATGTCAACACAACAGGAGGAAGATAAAACAAAATATCCATGGACATTTCACAAATATATAACGCGAAGTTCTCTGATTGGAAGCCTTTTTGATGAAGTCTGCGAAGGCGAGATGATTGAAAGCCATGGAATTGGAATTATGCAACATAATCCATATAACTGGGTGATCATGCATGGCCAATTTGTCCGTATAGCGAAGAACGAAAGAATTCGAAGAAGCGTACCGGAGGAACTATTGCGACGATGGATTTTTCGAATGGAGATTGAGGAACGAAAGAAACTGATTGATCACTTCTTTGAATTGATGACAGCAACGGGGGCATCTGATTTTACAAAGATGGAATTAGATTGGAAGAACTGTATGTGGAAATTTTTAGTGGCACTTAGAGAAAAGCATGGAGAAATGCAGTGAAAAGTGCATAACCATCTGAAAGTGTGTTATGATAAAATGAAAGACATAGCCGTTCTGGATGCCACTGTACACCAAGAATTGGCAGAGAGTCGTGTGATAAGCCCTCAATTACATGGTCAGAACTCATTTGTGTTATCTGTAAATGAGGTGCAGGAGTAATAATGGCTTGATGATGCGAACTGTTTACAATACATTGTGTACCGTAAATAGAATAAGGGATCGAGCCGGTTTGATTTTCTACTAAGTGATAGCAGTCTCCTTTTGGAAGCTGATGGATAAGATTACAACTAAGATTTTGGATCAGAGAGCCACCAAAGTAGCTCTGAATGATTTGTAAACCTTTACAAATTCCTAAGACGGGTTTCTTTTGATGAACGAAGCGATCCAACAGACTGAACTGAACGAGATCCTGCTCCAGATTGATTTTGCGCGATCCAAGATTAGCGTCTGCATACAGGTAGGGATAAATATCCCCACCACCAGGAAGCAGCAGTAAATCAAACGAATCTACAGGGATGTCTTTCTGAGTTATGAAGTAGGGGCATGAGAGTGCATTTAATACAGCGGTATAATTATGGGAAGACGTTGGCTCCATGGGTAAAAGAATCGTTGGAAATTGACGCATAAAATCCTTTCAAAAAGAGAGTTGTTTTCTCAATTTATTTGTATTATATTTGCTAGTGTAAAGTTTTTGTAGGAAAATTAAATAGACAAAAGAAGAAAACTCCCATCTTGTGTTATGATTTTAGCGACAAGAAAAAATCTGAGACAAGAGAAGGAGCTTTCTATGAT
>JAKQFQ010000451.1 GCA_029558315.1 Bacillota bacterium | reverse complement strand
CACAAAGAATAAATTCTCCAATCGCTGCAGCAATCAACGGGCTCAGAACAAGAAACAGATTCAACAGGATGTTATAATGAGCAAAGAAAAAGCAAAACTTCTGGCCACAAGGCGGAGTGAAAAGATAAAAGAAAAACTTCCAGTATGGAAACTGATATATAATGCCTATAAAGGTGGTTCTGCTTTTATAAACAAAGAGAACCTGTTTCAATATCGTATTGAAGACAACACAAGATATAATAAAAGACTTGAAAGAGCTGACTACACAAACCACATACAGCAACTTGTGGACCTAATGGTCGGATTTGTCTATTCTAAGCCGGTCAGAAGGGATCTGGACGAAAAATATTCTTATATAACTGATTCAATATTCAAAGGTAAAGACATTCAAACACTGATGAATATGGTGGCATCTAACTGTCTTAAATCAACTGTCGGACTGCTTGTAGACTCACCAAAACTTGAAGCAATGACAGAAGCAGACAGAAGAGCAAATAACATAAATCCTTATGTAGTTTATTATAATCCTGAACAAATATGTGACTTTGAGACTGATGATGACGGCAGACTCGTTTGGATATTATTAGACAATTCATATCTTGACAAAACTGATCCTTATTCAGAACCGAAATATAAAACAATAAGAAGACTATGGACAACAGAATACTATCAGGACATTGAGACTATTACAAATGGTAAAGAAATTGAATATATTCTGTCAGAAGAAATAGGACATGGACTCCCTGAAATTCCTTTTATATTCGTGAACTGCAGAGATAATGATGCGGACATGGTGTGCGACAGTCCATTTGAAGATATAGTTTATAAAAGCAGAACAGTATTTAACATGAATTCATGGGCCTCTGAAGTATTAGCTTCAAGTTCATTCCAGGTGCTTATGTTCCCTTATGAAAGTGCCGAGGATATAGCTGCTCTTGAAGCTACATTCAGTCCAGCATCTGGTGGCATATCAGACCTTCCAGTTATACCATTTAAAGCAACAACTCAGAAGCCATCCTTTGAAGGACCTGACATTGATATAGAGAAATTTATCATGATGATAAATCATTTGACTGATGAAATACTGTTCAAATTCGGATTCAAAAGAGAAACTAAAGGTTCTTGGGAGTCTGGAGTAGCTAAGAGTATCGACTTCGAGAAGACTGAAGCCTTCCTTAGATCACTCTCGTTACAGCTGCAGAATGCTGAAAGACGCATTGTTAAACTCTGTGGAATGTATGAGCAGGACCACATAGACTGCGGAATAAATTATTCATTCAGCTATGAGAAAGCTGACATCGACAAAGAACTTCTGAGACTCGCAAATGCATTCACCATACCTTCAGCAACAATACAGAATAAAGCATATAAAGAAATAGTTTCAGCACTTTTCCCTGACATTAAAAACGATGAACTTGCGAAGATTGCTGGCGAAATAGATAAAAAACGGGATGTTAGCCCCTCAGCCTAACGATCAGTCTACGGACTTAAAATAGGAAGTTAAAAATATGTCAGAAACACAAATACCGGCAAAAGAACCTGAAGTTAAAACAGAACCACAGAACGATGAATTTGAAATTTATAATGGATTCAAGATACAGAAGGGCGGAGTAGAAGCAATAAACAAAAGAGTAGCATCTGAAACACACGCCTGGAAAGAGAAACACAAAATTGTACAGGACCAATTGAATGAACTGTCAGTTCAACTGGAAGAAATAAAACTCGCACAAATGAGCGATAAAGAAAGACAGGCACATGAAGAACTTAAAAAGAAAGAGGCCTTCGACGCACTGGAAAAGAAAGCAGAAACATACAGCAATAAGTATAAGAATTATTATCTTGATACTGAGCTGTTCAGAGAAGTTTCAAGTTACGATGTAGTCAATGCAAAACAGGTCTTGGCACTCGTCAAGACAGAATATAAAACAGAATTCGCTGAGGATGGAGACAATCTTGGATTGTTCCTTTCTAATGGATCAGAAAAGCTCACCGTACAGGAAGCGGTTAAAAAGTTCCTTACGGATCCTTCAAATGCGAACCTTATCAGATCAACACTTAAGCCTGGAAGCGGCACAAAAGCAGCCGGTTCACAGCAAAAACAATTCAGGACATCATTCAAACGCAGCGAAGTTGCGATAGTCGACAGTCCTGAAGCGAAGGAATACAGAGAGGCTATGAAAGCCGGACTGAATCCTTCATTAACCTAATAAAATAGTAAGAGGAAATAAAAATGAGTAATACTAATATGGATTATCTTTATCCTGAATTCTGGGCACAGTCTTTTGATGCTATCAATCCAGGTGAATACAATCTTCAGAACCTTATATCAAGGAACTTTGATGCACAGATAGCAAACTACGGACAGAAAGTAAACGTTCCGCTTGCAGTAGACTTCGGTGATGCTGATGCATGGGCACCAGGCGCAACAATAACAGCAACTGATATAGCACAGACAGAAGCTGAAGTTGCTCTTGACAAGTCCTACAGAAAAACAATCAACCTCACAGCTAAAGACCTTTCTATGGCTCCTTACGACCTCATCAGCAACTATGGTGAAGGAATGGTTAAGAGCTTGCTGGTTACACTGAACAAACAGATTTACATTGAAGCACTTAAGTCTAAGTATTTTATAGATGCTGTTGCTGGTATATCTGAAGACCTTATTGTATCAGCTGGTACTATGCTTTCAAGCAACGAAGTATCGCTTCTGAACAGGAAATGTGTATGTGGTCCTGATGTAATGGGTGCACTTCAGAAAATCGATGCGTTCCAGAATGTTTCTACTTCTGGTGATGCTGACGTTATGAAGAACGGAATCCTTACAAAAAGGTTCGGTTTCGATTTCTACATGAACAACGCTATAGCAAAATACACTCCTGTTGACGTAGCCGGTTCTTGTTCTTCTGCATCAGCAGGTGATGTTGAGATAACTGTTTCAGCATTTAATGACGACGCAATGCCTGTTAGAATAGGCGACAGACTCACAATTGCTGATGATACTGCAGTTTATACAGTAACTTCAACGGCTCTCACCAGTGGTGACACGACTAAAATCGGTATTTATCCTGCACTCGGCACTGCTATCAGTGCCTCTAAAGTTGTTACTATAACTCCTGCTCAATCTGCTCTTTGCTTCGTACCTTCTGCAATGGCATTAGCTGCAAGGTCTTATGGTTCGCTTCCTGAAGGCGTTGGCGTTAGGTCTGCAGTGTCTGATTACAAAGGACTTCCTGTCAGGTTATCTGTATGGCATGATGGTAATCTTGGACTTCAGGTTCAGGCTGACATACTCTTTGGAGTTAAACTTGTCAACGACAAAAGAATGGTAAGAATTATAGAAGACCTTTAATAGATAGTTTCAATTCAGACCTTTGGACCTCCTTTGTGAGGTCCTTAGGTGTCAATTAGAAATTAATCAAATATAATATATAGGCGGTAAATAATGAGTTCTCGAATACATGACTCTCAGCGTGACAGTTTAACAGGTTTTCCAGTAGTTCTTCAGGGAGACCATACGTATATACACAGAGGAAAAGCTTTCTCGCTGCCGATAGCAATATCTGCTCTTGCTGCTAATGATTCTTATAACATTGGATTCATAACTCCGAATAGAAGCAATGGAAGTCCGATGATACATTGGAGACCTACAGAATTCAGTTCTACAGCGAATGCAGTAAGACTCAAATTATATCAAGGCTCAGCATTCTCAGTTGGAGATCTTGAGATACCACGCAATCGTAATCAATACGGCTCAGAACTTGGAGAGGGAATAATCAAGAATCCTGTAATGCCGATTTATACTAATGTTACTGCATCACTGGCTAACACTGTTATTGTAGATGCAAAAGCTGGTGGCGGATTTGCTAATCAGCCTGCAGGTGGAAAAGTAACCGCAGTATCTGATGATGCGGCCGACAAAGGAATGACTCTGACTGTTTATGGAACTGTAACTGGTGAAACAACTACTGTTACAACTAATATAATTACACTTAATGGCACAACTGCAGTTGATTCGGCACTTAAAACATTCCAAAACATCTTGGGGGCTGAATTATCCGCAAAGTGTGCTGGAACAATAACTCTTTCAAGCGCTGGTGGAGCAATATTCACAATATCACCTGACACACTGAGTGTAGGTATAGAAATACCAAAAAGTACAATTGGATATAATGAAGTTCCTCGCCATGATGCATCAGGAGTCTCAACGGCGCCTGTAGGTATCATAGGAACATCTTATGATGATTCAGTAATAACAAGTGTTGATGCACTTAATGGAGTCATAGAAGAAGCACATAATGCAACGCCATTTAAGACTATAGATAAGGTTCTGATTGGAGCTGTTGCAGCTAACAGAAACGTAACGATTCTTGTTCCTGACCATGTGGTTGATACTTATTCTGTAGGAACTGGTGGAATTTCAAGCAGAGCAGGCGGAAGCGGTGGAGCAAGCCAGGAACTTATACTGGAACCTGGTACATCATATGTACTTAATGTTAAAAACATCGGCAGCATAACAGCAACAGATGTTGATCTTAATATCTTCTATTATGAAGAGGTGGTATAAATGCCACGTATTTATCCTGATAAACGAATGCTATAGCGCTGAATATTTCATGGAACGAACTGTAATGATTCAAAAAACAACTGAGCAGGAGACTTAAAAATGCTTAATCAAACCAATCAACTTATCAAAATAAGAAGTCTCCTTGATGCTCCTGAAGTCTATAAATACGAACCAACCTATGCAGTCTTTTCAGGCGTTATAGCAATGGAAGCTGAATTCGGTGCACCATCTCAAGATATAGTCTTGACTGCAGTAACTGCAGGCATTGCAGGTAATTCAATATTATTAACTGGTAATGGAACTGATAATCTTGCCGATCTTGTAGCAGCATGGAACGCTGCAAATCCTGATAACACTGTTGTTTTAACCGCGGGAGATACAACTTGGGTACCATCAGATGCTGAAGCAATGCAATTAGCAGGAGCTCTTGATGCTGCAGACGTTATGGATGCAGCCCTGATTACAATAGCAGCTGAAGTTTATATCAGTAAAATACTTTCAATAATAACAAAAGCAACTTATGACGCAATACAGATTAAAGAATATGATTCATATACTGTAAATGATATGAGAATGTTTTATGCTGAATGTTATTATATTGCAGCCAGATTCCTTCAGGCCTGGTCTCTGAGATATGAAACAGAAATGCAAAAGACCACTTATGATTACACAACCAAGCTTAAGGGTGTTGAAAAGAGCGGCAAATTATACACAGCTGAAGAATATCTCAAGACTGCTGCAGCAAACATAGCCGAATGGGAACGTGAAATATATGCAACAAATGATACTCGCGGCAAGACATCAGCTGTAACACTTTCAAGGTACTAATATTGAAATTCGCAATAAGAGAGTCCACAGGAATTAAGTCACTCAATGCTGCTACAAACTGGGTTAAAAACTTAAGTGCCGCAACATCAGATATGAGACCATTCTTCAAAGGACTTGAATCTAATATTATTCAGGAAATGAAGCACGAATTCGACGGCAGTAACCCGAATAAATGGCAACAAATAAGCAAAAAGTGGAAAGTACAGAAAGCAAAAGAAGGGAAACCTGATAGCATAGGTATATATACAGGTACCTTAATGCGGGCTGCAAGTGACGGTGCAATCAAGAAATACTTTGCAAATCGTATGACATGGGAAATTGCTAACTGCTATTCAATAGGATTCACGATCCACAGAAAACTGGGTATCACAGCAAGCGAATGGCTCAGGGGTATCGGCAGCAGAATAGTAAGAACGATACTGGCAAAAGCCAGGAGGAAATAAATGGAAACAATTCTCAAAGGTTTAGCTAATTATCTCATAGCAGCTGATACAGCAAAGAAGTTCAAAGTAATAACTTATTCGGAATTCCTTGATGAACTCATCGCTAAAAACCAGACACCTTTCATTGACATCATAGGACTTCAGGAAATAAAGAAACCCATCGACAGACATTCAATGAAGAGTGTTTATAGCAGGACGTTTGAAGTAACAATAGTTATCGTACAAGACGCCAAAGTGACCAAAGACATCATTCAAGGCAGCAAAACAATTGAAGGAATATGGTCACTTGCGGATTACATATATGGACTCATCAATGCAGATAGAACTCTTGGAGGACTGATTGACCGCATTGCAGAAAAAGAAGTGATTTCAAAGATTACAACGCTCACCAAAGATAACAGCATAAAACTGGCCCTCGAAATGGAGCTCACGCTCGTGGTCGACAGGGTAGGATAAATTAATACTAAAAAGAGGTTTATAAATGGCAACAAACGAACTAAAAATACTGCCGGCCAATTTCAATGACGGCATAGATAAGTTCTTCTTGGACGACCCTATTGTCCTCATCAAAATACTTGATGACGAAAACTGGACCGCGTTCAAAACACTCGGAATTATGGAGATAGACAAGAATTTCTCTGTTGAAAACGAATATGCAGAATTTAAAGCAGGTATTCCGCAGAGAACAAAAGCCAAAGATGTCATAAGTACGAAGACTTTCTTCGAGGGCAAAATCAAAAGTGTGCAGCCTGAGACAATAGCATTACTTACAAACTCAATAATCGAAAAAGGTACAGCTGATACAAAAGTATTCATGGGTTCTGAAATTCCCACACAGGTGTTCATTGCAATCATCCTGCAGGGAGAGACTCACGATGGTAAACAGGTTGAACTGAGAATAAGGAAAGCTGTTCTTGCATCTGACTCCGTGAAAATCGGACTCGGTGGAAAAGATTATGCTTCTCTGGACTTCAAAGCTGAGGTTCTCGTTGATGAAGATCCGCTTGTAAGTAACTTTGATTGGAATGTTCTCGGAGAAGTTGCGACTACTGCAGATATTACTACCAGTAGCAAAGACATTACGGTTACTTCAGCTATTGGAATTACAGAAGGGATGCTGGTATATGGTGCAGGAATACCTGCAGGAGCCGTAGTTACTGGTATAGCATCACTTGTTGTAACACTCGACCAGGCAGCAACAGCCACAGCAACCGATGCTGCAGTTAAGTTTGTAACAGCAGAAAATATTCTTAAATCTGACGTCGTTTATTGGGTATTTGAATCTTAAGATGGAAATGGAGGGGACCAGTTCCCCTCCAGCCTTAATATTATCAAAGGATAGCATATGGAACTTAAATACGTACACAAGCTTTCAATAGGCGGAATAGATAGATCTTTACAACTTAAGTTAGAGGATATACAAAAGTTCTTCAAAGAATATACGAAGATACTCACAGCTAATCAAATAAATCCAAAAGACAGTCCACTCACTATTGCAAAAAAACAAATCAACATTACAAAACAAGTCAATAAAATTATAGCTTATACAATATATAAGTCATTATTCAATACAAAAAAAAGATTCTTTTTCTTCAAAGCAAAACCCTTCAGCAGCCCTAAAAAGATGTTCAGTGCAATATTAAAAGAAGAATATGATGCATTTGCTTCATTCATAGCAGATAGGATATTGAATGATAACTCAGAAAAAACTGACATCAAAAAAAAAGAAAAGGATCTAAAATAACCTTTGAACAATTTCATGGAGTCCTGGAACAGAAGTTTAATCAACTGATATACAGACTCAAGCTGATGAACTTCAGCTCAAATGAAATACAGCAAATGAATATTCTACTGGCTCACGAATACATACTACATAGTGAACACGATAGAATAAGAGATGAAATGACACGCCTGGCTATAGCCGGTGCTGATGTAAAAGGCAATGACTTCTACAGAAAGTTTTTTGATGAATATGAAAAGCACTTCAGCGTCGAAGAAGAACCTTCTGAACCAGTAAAACTTGTACCAAAACCCATACTCAAGGGATAAATCAATGGCAGACATTCAAAAAATATTATTTGAGATAGAACTCGAAAACGGACAGTTTAAAGTCAATGCAAAAGAGACTGAGGCTGCCATTAAGGGAATTGGAAACAGTGCTAATACTTCATCGCCTGGATTTACTAATCTAAAGAACGGTTTTAATTTAGCATCAGTAGCTATTAAAGGGTTCATTGGCCTTCAGGTTGTAAAAAAACTTTATGACATAGGTAAAGCTTCTTTAAGTGCAGCCGCGAACATGGAACAGCAGAAAGTTGCATTTACTTCGATGCTTGGCAGTGCAACAAAAGCGCAAAAATTACTTGACCAAATGCAATCCTTTGCAGCGTCTACACCTTTCCAGTTTAACGAAATCGTAGAAGCAGGAAAGAAACTTGTTGCATTTGGTGAAGACTCAGAAAATGTAACTAAGACACTTGGCAAGATCGGAGACGTTGCCGCTGGACTTGGTATCCCACTCGGAGAGCTTACAGAGATATACGGCAAGGCCAGAGTACAACAGACGTTATATGCAGAAGATTTAAACCAACTTGCCGGACGCGGTATCCCGATTTTTGAAGAGCTTGCAAAGGTGATGAACGTAAATACAAGCGAGGTCAAGAAGTTAGGTTCTGAAGGTAAAATAAGTTTCTCGATGCTTGAGCAGGTTTTCGGGAATCTCACTTCAGAAGGCGGCAAGTTTGCTGGACTCATGGACGCTCAAAGTCAAACACTCTCGGGTAAGTGGTCGAACTTCAACGACCAGATTGATAAAACTTTGTTACTGTTAGGAGACCGAATGGCACCCTCAGCGGGTGAAGCTGTGACAATGTTTTCTTTGTTGGCTAAAAGGATGAATGAGTCATTAGAGGCATCGAATAGACTCGCCGCCGCTAATCCCTCCGCAGGGTTCAAGTCGGGTTTCGCACAGATTAATGCATCGCTTGATGGCACGGTGGACAGACTCCAATCAATGCGCAAGTTAAACGCAGAAATGAATAGCGATATAGAGCTCATAATGGCCGGATGGGGTGACGCTTCCGGCGAAGTCGATCGAATGAACGCAAAATATGGGAAACTTAATACCGCTGCTAACCTTTTATATTATTATAATATGGGCTATATCACACTCAATAAAGACCAGATTTCGCAGATGGAAGAGATTGTAAGACTTGAGCAGGAGCGAATTG
>JAKQFQ010000439.1 GCA_029558315.1 Bacillota bacterium | reverse complement strand
ATTCTTTACAACAAAAGCTTGGGTTGATGTATCAACTACCAATCCGACAGTATTTGATAAAAAATGTGATTACAATTTCGGTGGAACAGGTACTGCAATGGAAGCACACGAAGAAATTCAAGTCATACTTGCAGATATAGAAACAACACCTGACGGCATAGTGGATATGAGAGGAGATAAAGGTTCTGCATCTGGCATAGTTTACAGAACAGCAGAAATTAGATATCCTCTCCTTGAAAATGGTCAGAACATCTGCGGAATAAATCACTGCGACGGGATGGTTGACTTTGAGACAGCAGTGAAAGGCAGAATCACACCTATTAAATTCCTAGGCAAATACTATACGCCACTCTTTGCAGGTGCTACATATTCTGAAGAAGAAAATGTTAATCTCGGTGCATACTTTGCATATGGTAAGCCTTTCGCAGAGAAAGAAAAGATTATGAAGGTAGGAGATGCCTACTCCTTCCACGGATGGACAATAAATCTATCTGATGTCAATATCTACGAAAATAAAGCCTTCATTACAGTTTCTGGACCTGAGCTAGCTTCGCCATTTAGCTTCATAATGGTAATGGATTCACTTGGAGCATGTATTGAGTGCTGTCCAGAGTGTGCAACATACGGCGGGGGAGGATCATTTACATCCAATCCAACTCATAGAAATGAATACGACCCATACAGGGTAAAGATGTCAAACACAAAGGAAGTAGATGGAAGGGCATATACTCTTTTTAACTACGTTCCCTTCATGCTTGATGGTATCAAGACATTTGTCGGTGCAGACGGTACATACCTTGCAGAGTTTAACATATATGCTCTTGAAGACTTCGGATGGTTCGAAGATAAAGGATGCTGTGATCCATTTGTCACAACACCAAATGACTACGGATTGGCAATTACAGGTGGATGGAGAAAAGTTGTGTATTCAAATAGTGCTACAATAGATAATAAAAATGGATTTCCCACAGAACCTGTAGATAATCATTACTGGTATCCTTGGGAAGATGTCAACGCTTCACCAATCGCATACATCCTATGGCAGCCAGCACCAGCATGTGCACCATGCCCAGATGCAAACTTTGACACACTAGAACTTCAGCTCTGTGACAACATTGATATACCAGACTGTGAAACTGCATTCACAATAAACGGTCCAGAGAACTACTTCTCTGTAACAATAAGTGATGTAGACTTTGGAAAGTCAAACGAGAGACTTAATGGATTATATGATCCTCTAGCACCCACATCCCCATTTGATATCTACAAAGGAAGAGCAAACAGCTCATCTACCGACAAAGATGGTGCAAAAGTTACAATAAATCAGACTATAGTAGACACCGCTCAGTCAATCACATATACTAAGAATGTAAACATCGACCCAATCGAGCTAATAAAGCTTGATATTGAAATAAATACAACATCAATGCATAAGAATCTAATCCTTGTAGGTGGACCAGTATACAACAGCATAGTTAGAGACCTTGGCAACATGGGAGCATCTACAGTTGATTGGGCAACATCGCCTGGTGAGTGGGAATGGATTGCAGACCCATTCGGCAGAGGCTATGATGTCCTAATAGTTGCCGGTGCAAACAGGGAAGAAACAAGATTAGCAGCTCAGCAGTTAGTATCTCAGTTGAGATAAATAAATTAAAAATTTATTTTTTTTAATTTTTAAATTTTATAAAAAAAAATTTATCCTTTGATTCTTGCAATTTTTATCCTGCCCATAGTTTCATGGTATTCAACT
>JAKQFQ010000436.1 GCA_029558315.1 Bacillota bacterium | reverse complement strand
ATTCTTTCATGCAGACGATATGCCTGCTTTAAATATTCCTTTGCTGTCATATAGCTTGTACCTCCCTTCCCATTTTCAGCTTTGCCTTAACCGCATGGATCAGGTCTGACTGTGTTTTTTCTTTTCTTCGTAGTGCCTTCATCACATCTTCATCAATTGTTCTTTTTGCAATAATATGATGGATGACAACTGTTTCATTTTGACCTTGTCTCCATAATCTTGCATTGGTCTGCTGATATAACTCTAGTGACCAGGTTAATCCGAACCACACAAGAGTGGATCCACCACTTTGAAGATTTAGTCCATGTCCAGCACTTGCAGGATGAATAACTGCTACAGGAATTGCACCATTATTCCAATCCTTAATATCCTTCGATGTCTTTATCTCACGAACATGAAATTTTTCTCTAATTCGTTGTAAATCATGATTGTACCAATATGCAATCAGCAGTGGCTTTCCATTTGCACCTTCAATCAAATCCTCGAGTGCATCAAGTTTACGGTCATGAATATGAATAGCTGTAGTATCCTCATCATATACAGCACCATTGGCCATTTGGAGAAGTTTACCCGATAATGCAGCTGCATTGACTGCATCAATTTCTGTATCTTCTAGGGATAAGACCATATCCTGTCTTAGTCCGTCATATTGCTCCCACTCTTTTTCAGATAGATGAACTTCCACTTCATTTAGAATACATTCTGGCATCTTTAGAAAATCTGCTGATTTCATGGATATGGTTATATCTGAAATTAATCTATAAATTGCATCTTCAGCACCATCTCTTGGTTTGTAGGAAAATATCATCTGCTGATTGCGTTTATCGGGAACAAAGAAGTTCATACGATAATGGCTAATATATCTTCCAAGCCGTTCTCCCATATCTAGGAGTCTGAACTCCGCCCACAAGTCCATAAGTCCATTGCTGCTTGGAGTTCCTGTAAGTCCTACAATTCGTTTAACTTTTGGTCTTACCTTTAACAAACTCTTGAATCTTTTTGCAGATGCTGATTTGAACGATGATAATTCATCAATGACAACCATATCGAAATCAAACGAATAACCACTCTTTGTAATCAGCCAGTCCACATTTTCTCTGTTGATAAGATAAATACTGGCTTTTGTCCTAAGTGCTGTTTTTCTTTCTGCCTCTGTTCCAATAACGACCGAATAGCTAAGACCATGAAGATGTTCCCACTTTTCTATTTCTGCAGGCCATGTATCTCTTGCAAC
>JAKQFQ010000422.1 GCA_029558315.1 Bacillota bacterium | reverse complement strand
TATCGCGTTATCTGTATTTGTGACGAATCTTTTCAAGATACAGTCACAGATACTTTTTGTTCTTCTTTGGCTGAGGCAACTATTAAGGTATCAACCTGCTGATTTTGAATCTGAAACGGTTTAATCAGCAGACACTAATTACAATAAAGGTTCTATGCCATATGGTTATAGAACCTTTTATATTATGCATTTGTCGTAAGAATGTTGTTGACTAACTAATTTTACATTTATCTGATCTTGTTGAATGTCTGAGATTTGCTCTGTATAATGTCATTATTATACAGAAAGAAAAAATCTCAGAGAACCCTTCCTGCAAGAGGTGTCCTCTGAGACTTAATCATAAACCGTGATTACAAGAAACGAATCATGAAGCTGGAGGGTGTAGAGAAACTGATTATGGCGGTTCCGGATTTTGGAATGGATGGAAGCCGCAGAAGAATGGTAAGAAAAACTACATGAGAAAATAGAATATTACGAAAAAGAGTGATGATTTTTCGGCTGATATATGCTAAGATAGTGTGAAAAATGAATTATATGGAGGATAAGTATGATGGGAATGACAATGACACAGAAAATACTTGCGGCTCACGCAGGCCTTGCACAAGTGACAGCAGGACAGCTAATTGAAGCGAACTTAGATCTTGTCCTTGGAAATGATATAACCAGCCCGGTAGCCATTAAGGAAATGGAAAAGATGAAGTTGGATGGAGTCTTTGATAAAGATAAGATTGCTCTGGTTCCTGATCATTTTGTCCCCAATAAGGATATTAAATCAGCAGAACATTGTAAATGTGTGCGTGAATTTGCCAGAAAGAACGAAATTACCAATTATTTTGAGGTTGGTGAGATGGGAATTGAGCATGCATTATTACCGGAGAAAGGCCTTACAGTCCCGGGAGATGTGATTATTGGTGCAGATTCTCACACCTGTACATATGGTGCAGTTGGCGCATTTTCTACAGGAATTGGAAGTACCGATATGGCAGCCGGTATGGCAACTGGTAAGGCATGGTTCAAGGTGCCTGCTGCAATTAAGTTTATATTAACAGGTAAGCCTGCCAAATGGATCAGTGGCAAGGATATTATTTTACATATTATCGGAATGATTGGAGTGGATGGTGCGCTCTATCAGTCCATGGAATTTGTTGGTGATGGTATCGGATATTTATCAATGGATGATCGTTTTACTATTGCGAATATGGCAATCGAAGCCGGCGGAAAGAATGGTATTTTCCCTGTTGATGCCAAGACTATTGTATATCTGGAGGAACACACCAAACGTCCTTATAAGATTTACACAGCAGATGAAGATGCTGAATATGTTGCTGAATATACAATTGAGCTGGATAAACTTCGCCCGACGGTTGCATTTCCACATTTGCCGGAGAATACCAAGACAATCGATGAGGTTGGTGAAGTGAAGGTAGATCAGGTAGTGATTGGTTCTTGCACTAACGGACGTATGGATGATATGAGAATTGCTGCCAAAGTGTTAGAAGGAAGACATGTTGCCAAAGGAATGCGTTGTATCATTATTCCGGCAACACAGGCAATCTATATGCAGGCAATGGAGGAAGGTCTGTTAAAGACATTTATTCAGGCTGGTGCTGTAGTGAGCACCCCGACCTGTGGACCATGTCTTGGAGGATATATGGGTATTCTGGCAGAAGGAGAACGTTGTATATCTACAACGAATCGTAACTTTGTAGGTCGTATGGGACATGTTAATAGTGAAGTATATCTTGCAAGTCCTGCAGTAGCAGCTGCAAGTGCAGTGACAGGAAAGATTTCCTGCCCCTGTGAATTAGACTAATTGGAGAGGAAGGTAATGAAGAAATGAAAGCACAGGGACAAGTTTTTAAATATGGAGACAATGTGGATACAGATGTTATCATTCCCGCTAGATATTTGAATTCATCAGATCCTAAGGAATTGGCAACACATTGCATGGAAGATATAGATACAGAATTTGTTAACAGAGTTCAAAAGGGTGATATTATTGTTGCAGATAAGAATTTTGGCTGCGGCTCGTCAAGAGAGCATGCACCGATTGCGATTAAAGCATCCGGTATCAGCTGTGTTATTGCCAAAACATTTGCCCGAATATTTTACCGCAATGCAATCAATATTGGACTTCCGATTATCGAGTGCCCGGAAGCTGCAAAAGCAATCAAGGCTGGAGATGAAGTAAGTATTGATTTTGATTCCGGTATTATTATTGACCATACAATTAACAAAGAATTCAAAGGACAACCATTCCCTGAATTCATGCAAAAGATTATCAAAGCAGAAGGCTTAATTAATTATATCAATGAAAAAGGCTGATTATATTATGATTGCGGTAGTGTGTTTTCTGGCTGCCGCAATTTTTATAGGTTTCTATTACCAGTCTCGAAGGAATGAAAATATGAAACCGGAACACGTTGAAGTAACCTGCGATGGTGAGATGCTTGGAAGTTACCCTCTGGAAGAAAATGCGACAATTGAGATTGAAACTGACTATGGTCTCAATGTTATGTTTATCGAAGATGGAAAGGTTTCTGTTACAGATGCAGATTGCAACAATCACAATTGCATGGAGCAGGGGATTATTACTAAATCAGGAGAAAGCATAATCTGTCTTCCACATCGTCTGGTCATTACGATTACAGGTGAAGCCGAGACTGAATATGATGTGATTGTTCGATAAGCTATGGGAGTGTACACCGTGAAGAACAGCAAAATAAAGAATCTTACAATACTTTCACTGTTATTAACACTTGCAATCATAATGGGATATTTAGAAGCAATATTTCCTGTGCCGATGGTGATTCCTGGAATGAAGCTTGGGCTTTGCAACCTGGTGATCGTGATTGTTTTGTACCAATATGGATATTGCAAGGCATTCGTGATAACAGTTTTACGTGTACTTATTGTTGGTCTGTTACTGATGAATGCAGCAATGATTGCTTATAGTTTATGCGGAGCAATATTGAGTCTGAGCGGAATGTGGATACTAAAGAGATGGAAGTGCTTTAGCGTAATCGGAATCAGTATTGGAGGAGGAGTACTGCATAATATTGCTCAGATTATCGTAGCAATATTTCTCATCAGTAATTTACTGATTTTGTATTATTTACCGATATTACTTGTAACAGGTATGATAACAGGTGCAATGATTGGAGTTCTGAGTAAGAGCATCATGCAGCGTTTGGATCGTATTAACGTGAAAGGAATTAGTTAAACTAATGTATGCATATTTTAAAGGTATTCTGGAAGAAAAGAATATAGATCGAATTGTAATCGAGGTTGGCGGTATTGGATACAATATTTACTTTCCGGCGGGAAAAGCTGCGATGCTTCCGGCATTAGGCGAGGAAGTAAAAATCTATATCTATACCAATGTTCGAGAGGATGCAATCAATCTCTTTGGATTCATTTCCTTAGAGGAATTGGAACTATTTAAACTTTTGATCAGTGTCAGTGGTATCGGTCCTAAAGGCGGACTGTCAATCCTATCCATAATGTCTGCTGATGAAGTGAAGATGGCGATTCTGACCGGTAATGCCAAAGCGATATCGAAAGCTCCGGGGGTTGGCAATAAGACAGCGGAACGTCTATTGATTGATTTAAAAGATAAGGTATCTGTTGATTCCATCCTTGGTCATACTATTGAAGAAGGCAATGTGGCGGGGGAAAATGATCCAATTGTAACAGAGACAATTGAAGCGTTAACTGCATTGGGATATGCTATGAAAGAAGCACAGAATGCTGTTGTGGAAGCCAGAAAAGAAAGGGATGCGACAGACACATCAGACTTATTAAAAGCAGCCCTTAAATTGATGAGCAGATAAGGTAGGATGCAAGTATGCCAAAAAGACTGATAGAGACTTCTTTTACGGAAGAAGACAGAAAAATAGAGAACTCATTAAGGCCACAATTACTCAAAGATTATATTGGACAGGATAAAATCAAGGAGAACCTAAAGGTTTTTATTGATGCCGCTAAAAAACGAAAAGAACCTTTGGACCATGCCTTGTTTTTTGGACCTCCCGGACTTGGCAAGACAACGCTTGCCGGTATTATAGCCAACGAGATGGGCGTAAATATTAAGATTACCAGTGGTCCTGCAATTGAGAAGCCGGGAGAGCTTGCTGCGATTCTTAATAATCTGCAGGAAGGAGATATTCTTTTTATTGACGAGATTCACCGCCTGAGCCGTCAGGTTGAGGAAGTGTTATACCCGGCAATGGAGGATTTTGCAATCGATATAATGATCGGTAAGGGAAGCAGTGCCAAATCAATAAGACTGGAATTGCCGCCATTTACCCTGATTGGTGCTACGACCAGAGCCGGATTATTGACGGCACCGTTACGGGATCGATTTGGAATGATTCATAGACTTGAATATTATTCTGTTTCGGAATTGCAGACAATTATTATCAATTCGGCAGACAAGTTAAATGTTAAGGTAGAGACAGATGGTGCGAATGAACTTGCACGAAGAAGCCGCGGAACACCAAGACTGGCTAATCGAATGCTAAAGCGTGTGCGTGATTTTGCAGAGATCAAATTTGATGGGATTATTACGAAGAAAGTCGCTGATTATGCGCTGGATCTTATGGAAGTGGACAGACTTGGTTTGGATCAGATGGACAGAACTCTGTTAACAACTATGATTGAGAAGTTCCAAGGAGGTCCGGTAGGACTAGATACCTTAGCAGCAGCATTAGGTGAAGATTCGGGTACAATTGAGGATGTCTATGAACCATATCTGCTGAAAAACGGTCTGTTGAACAGAACACCAAGGGGACGAGTGGTAACTGAACTTACGTATCACCATTTAGGACTTGAAAACAAGCCGCTAGATGAAGTATAATTAATTGATACGCAATCATTGTGTAGTGGAAAGGTGTGATAATTCTTATGACAGAGAAAAAAGATATCAAAGTTGTCATTGATGGCAAAGTTCTTACCATGAGTGGGTATGAAAGCGAAGATTACATGCAGAAGGTCGCTTCGTACATCAATAACAAGATTAGCGAATATGAGAAGATAGATTTTTTCAAGCATGCATCAAAGGATATTCAGCATCGCCTGATTGAGGTCAATATTGCGGATGATTATCATAAAGTGAAACGTCAGCTTGAAGAGATGGAGACAGAAATGCGTAAGAAAGAAGAAGAGCTTTACGAGATTAAGCATGATAGTGTTAATAAAGATATGATGATTGAAGACACTAAGGAGAAACTCAAAAAAGCACAGAATGAATTGCATGAGAATGCAAAACAGATTGTTCAATTACAGACTGAATTAAAAGAACGTAACAAAGAAGCAAAAAAATAATGATAACGTATATTGGCTGCCATATGTTGCCTTATGGCAGCCATATCTTATTAAAGCCATAAGTTATACTATTTATTTCATAATGAACACGAAAGCGAGTAATCATGAAAGAAAGAAAAAGGGTTGAATTATTAGCACCGGCAGGCGAATTAGACGGTGTAATAGGTGCAATTAATGCTGGCGCTGATGCTGTTTATCTGGGAGCCCCTTCTTTTTCTGCACGCGCATATGCGAAGAACCTGACGAGTGATGAGATTATTGATATGATACAATATGCACATTTGTTTGGCAGAAAAATATATCTTGCGCTCAACATTCTAATGAAAAACAAAGAATTGCAGCCGGCGATTGAAATGTTATGCCCGCTCTATGAAGCAGGATTGGATGCTGTTATCGTGCAGGATCTTGGATTGCTTAGCATGTTGTCGAAATGTTTCCCAAAGATTGAGCTGCATGCAAGTACGCAGATGGCAATTATGAGCCGTGGAGGCGTTGAATTACTAAAGGATTATCATGTGAAACGTGTTGTTCCTGCCAGAGAATTATCAATTGAGGAAATCATTGCAATTAAAGAAAGTGGTCTGGAACTGGAATGCTTTATTCATGGAGCGATGTGCTATTCCTATTCCGGAAGATGCCTGCTTTCGAGTATGGCAGGTGGCAGAAGCGGTAATCGCGGAAGATGTGCCGGAACCTGCAGACAACAATACCATACAAAATATTGCAAAGAATGCTATCTTTTAAGCATGAAAGATATGTGTTCAATTCAGCATCTTAAGGAACTGCTGGATTGTGGAATTGATTCCTTCAAAATCGAAGGAAGAATGAAAGCGCCGGAATATAGCGCCGGTGTTACTGCAATTTATCGTAAATATATTGATCAATATTATAGAGAAGGTGCATGTAAGGTATCGTCTAAGGATTTGAACAATCTGAATGAACTGTATATACGTAGTGAGATTCAGGAAGGATATTATCATAAACATAACGGCAAGGATATGATTTCCTTATCCTCACCATCCTATCGCAAAATCAGTGAAGAACAGAAGAATTCTATTCATGAAAAATATATCAAAGAGAGAAAAAAGGTACCGATCGATCTTTTGATTCAAGTTAAACAGGGCGAAAATGTTAAACTTACGCTGTTTTACAAAGATATAACGTTGACACTCCGGGGAGACATTGCTGAGGCTGCTGCCAAACGGCCTGTTTCAAACGAAGAGATTGAAAAACAATTACGAAAAACCGGGAATACCAATTATATAATAAATAAATGTGAAATCACGAATGACCTTGCATCATTTGTTCCGATTTCTGCATTAAATGATTATCGACGTCGTATTATTGAACAATTAAAGCTCCAGATTCAAAGCAGTGAAAGAAAAGCATTGCCTTATGAGAATTCATTAGCAGATTTAAAGCAGGCAGAGCATTATGCGTTACGTATAGGTGTGCTGACGCAGATTCAGCTGAATACTGTATTGGAAAATGATTTTTATGATGGAGTCATTCTCCCGCTCGATTTGTTCAAAGAAGAAAATATCGCAGAAATCAGAACAAAAAATAAGAAAGTATTTATGCGACTTCCTGACTTGATAAGGGAAAAACACAGAATAAAGGTCGAAGAGAAAGTTAAGAATTTATTCCAAAAATACAGGCCTGATGCAATCTATTGTAATTGTATTGATGCGCTTTCAATCGCTTTGGGGATGACTGATTCCAAACATATTATTGCAGATGCCGGGCTGTATGCATTGAACAGTCTAAGTGAATCAGAGATTATACGATATGCCTGTGAATATACGGCATCCTATGAATTGAACAATAAGGAATTATCGCATGCAGTCAGGAAGGATTTACGCCAAATTGTGATATACGGAAGAATCCCTGTAATGTATAGCGCCAATTGTATATTAAAAACATCAAAGAAATGCGATACCGAGATTGAAAAGATGCCTGTCTATGATGAGAAGAATCACCAGTTCCACGCTGTTCTTAATCATGAGTATTGCTATAACACAATTTATAACTGTGTTCCGTTATCACTTCACAATGTAGTTCGAACGCTGATTGAACATAGAGAAGCCGCAATATACAGAATTGAATTCACTGTTGAAACAAAGCAGGAATGTAATCAGATTCTGACATTTTATCAGACACCGATGGAACACCGTAAAGAACTCGAACTGGATCAGTATACCAATGGGCATTTTAACAGAGGGGTAGAGTAATAGAATGAATTATGTAATCATTGAACTGGCAAACTACATCATGGTATTGCTGCTTGGCATTTATACCTTGTTATCTTTTGTTGCTTTAAAGCGGGTGGAAAATGATAACCGCAAAGGCATTTATGCAGTTTTGGCTATTATGACATTTCTGATCTTGTCAACTGGTATGATTACGATATATCTATATGAGTTGGAACATCCGGTCCTGGAGCAGCCAACGAATTATATTCTATGTTTATTCTTTGCCCAGGTGATTGTACTTATCTTTATCTGTACGCTGTTTTCACTTATCTATACTGGATTTAGCAGACTGGCATTGAATCATATGTGTTTGATGCTGAGTGTGGGATTTATTATTCAGACAAGATTATCCATGGTGGACCACACGCTGAATCATGCAATAAGACAGTTTATTATCATTGCGATTTCACTGATTCTGTTTTTGATAATACCGGCTGTAATTAAGCATTGTAATTTCCTGAGAAAATTAACTTATGTATATGGAATCTGTGGAGCTGCTGCATTAGGCATTGTGCTTACCTTAGGGCGTTCGGTAAATGGTTCAAAGCTGTCATATAATGTTTTTGGACTGACATTTCAACCCTCTGAGTTTGTTAAAATATTTTTTGCATTTTTCCTTGCCGGATTGCTATATAAAACATATCGACTTGGGAAAATTACGCTTAGTGCGATTCTTGCATCTATCTTTGTTCTGACACTTGTGGCTTCAAAAGATTTAGGAAGCGCTCTTATTTTCTATCTGATGTTTGTTGTTGTGGTCTATACCGCAAGTGGACGGTTGAGATATTTTATTGGTGGTCTCATTGGTATGGGAGGTGCTTCCTTCGTTGCATATCAACTATTTGAACATGTTAGAATTAGAATTGCAATCTGGCAAGATCCATGGACGGATATTGATCGTACGGGGTATCAACTCACGCAATCACTATTTGCCATTGGAACCGGTGGATGGTTTGGAATGGGGCTTGGAAGAGGAACACCAGAGACAATACCGTTCGTAGATGAAGACTTTGTTTTTTCTGCAATTTCTGAGGAAATGGGGGTTGTGTTTGGCCTTTTGCTCATAATGGTACTGTTAAATGTTGTTCTGCTCTATCTCTATACCGGAATGAGGATTCATGACCGATTCTACCGACTTGTTGCAGTTGGGATTTCTGTAAGTTTTGCAACACAGATTATTCTGACAATTGGTGGAGGTACAAGACTGATTCCGCTTACAGGAGTAACACTTCCGTTAATCAGCAATGGAGGAAGCTCAGTGATGGCAACGATTATTTTATTTGCAGTAATGCAGGGAATCTACATGTTAAGATATGAGGAATTGGAAGGAGGGCATACAACAGTTGAAGAAGAATCGTAGTTTTATCGTGATCAATGTAATGTATGCACTGATCTTTCTTGGGATGATGATAAATATTGTCTGGTTTATGCTGTTTCACAGCCAGGAGGCAATCACTAATTCCTATAATAATAAAAGACTTGATGTCCTTGCAGCACAGAATTACAGAGGGACAATATATGCAGCTTCCGGTGAAATTCTGGCAGAGACTATGTTAGATGTCAGTGGTAATGAAATACGCAAATACCCTTATGGGGATTTATTTGCACATGCTGTTGGCTATGCCTCAAATGGTGGAGCCGGAATTGAAGCAATGGCTAATATTAATTTGATTAATTCCAGCATTGGTCTTTCTGAGCGTGTGGATAACGAGATTAACGGGGTTAAAAATCCCGGCGACAGTGTTTATTCTACTCTGGATATGGATTTGCAGCAGATTGCTTATGATTCACTTGGAATGTATCGAGGTGCGATTATCGTTACAGAAGTAAAAACTGGAAGAATCCTTGCGATGGTCTCAAAACCTGGATTTGATCCTAATGAAATTGATGTCTTATGGCCCGAACTTGTAGAGGATCAGGAAAGTACAATCTTGTTAAACAGAGCAACACAGGGATTATATCCGCCCGGATCAACATTTAAAATTATTGTTGCTTTGGAATACATCAGAGAGAATCCGGATACCTATATGAACTATACATTTAACTGCAATGGAAGCATAACGCGTGATGTTTCCAGAATCAACTGTTATCACGGCGCCAATCATGGTTCACTTGATCTGACTTCTTCCTTTGCCAAATCCTGCAACTCTTCTTTTGCAAATATTGGTTTGACATTGGACAGATCACGGTTTGCAGATACCTTGTTATCGCTTTTGTTTAACAGCGAATTGCCAGTTGACATGCCCTATAGCCAGAGTCATATCAGCATGCGTTCTGATATGACAACCATGGAAATGATGCAAACATCAATTGGACAATCGGAAACAGTAATGACACCGTTGCATTTGAATATGATTACGGCGGCTATTGCCAACCAGGGAGTAATGATGCAGCCTTATATGATCGATTCCGTTGTGTGCGCGAATGGTACCATAGTAGTACAAAACACGCCAATTGTATATGGTACGGTTATGTCTGCGGAAGAAGCAACCATACTGACAGCTATGATGGTGGAAGTAGTGGAACATGGAACGGCCACAAAACTGAGTGGACAGAATTATACTGCGGCAGGTAAAACCGGTTCTGCCGAATATTCAGATAATACAGGTGAGAGTCATGCATGGTTCACCGGATTTGCACCAGTAGAAGACCCGCAAATTGCTGTGACCATCATTTTAGAGAGTGCAGGAGCGGGAGGCGATTATTCTGCGCCGATTGCACGTCGGATTTTCTCAAAATATTTTGAATAATAGCGACCTTTTTACTTTATTTTCAGTCTATTATGGTTTATAATAGTACAAGAAGATTACTATAAAACATTGGGAGGAAGATTGATGTTCATTAATCTATTTGGTAAATACTTGATTTCTAAGAATCTCATTACAACTGATCAGTTGAACGTTGTTCGGGAAGAACAGAAGAAAACCCGTGTCAAACTGGGACTGATTGCGATTTCTGAAAAACTGATTACAGAGAAACAATCAGAAGAGATTAATCGTAAACAGGCAGTGATGGATAAGAGATTTGGGGATATTGCAGTAGAGTTAGGATATCTTACAGATGCTCAGGTGTCACGTTTGCTGGATTTACAGGGGAATCCGTATATGCTTTTTGCTCAGACTGTTACGGATAAAGGCTTTATGACCATTGCCGAGATAGAGACAGCCATGGATGCATATAGAAAAGAGAAGGGATTAACGGCAGCTAATATCGAGGATATTAAATCTGGAGATCTTGATCGTATTGTTCCAATCTTTTTACCGGGATTAAATGATCAGAATGTTGCAGAGTTGATTGGTATTGCAATCAGGACTATCAACAGATTGATTTCAACTGATTTATGGATGGATATGGCAAGTATTACTGACAGTTTTTCGTGTGATAATTGTGCATTGCAAAATATGGAAGGTTCTCTTGATGTAACAATCGGCCTTGCCGGTATGAAAGATGAGCTTCTCGTAATTGCTGATACATATGCAGGAGAAAGTTTTGAACATATGAATCTTGATGCATTGGATTCTGTCGGAGAATTGATCAATATTGTAAATGGACTATTTGCTACAGCATTAAGTTATAATAAGATTCAGGTTGAATTGATGCCGCCTTCATTCTACGAAGAGCAGTGCACATTAAAAGGAAAAGAATTCTGTGTTGTACCAATGGAAGTAAATCAAAAGCAGGTTAATTTAATCGCTTCAGTAGGTGCTAAAGTTACGATTTAAGGAGGATGATACAATGGCTAAAATTTTGATTGTTGATGATTCCAGAACATCCCGTAAAATCTTAAGAGGAATTTTGGAAGAAGCGGGGCTGGAAGTAATTGGAGAAGCAGTGAATGGCAAAGAAGGAGTAGAGTTGTTTGAAACTCTTCAGCCTGATATTGTAACACTTGACATTACAATGCCAATTATGGATGGTGTAGAAGCACTAAAGGAAATCATGAAGATAGACCGTACTGCAAAAGTAATTATGGTAACTGCAGCAGGACAGAAGGGCAATGTTGTTGAAGCCTTAAAGATGGGGGCTTATGAATTTGTTACCAAACCTTATGAAGAAGATGTCATTATAGATGTAATCAATAAGGCAATGAAAGCATAAATAAGCAGTAATAAAAATCCACAGTGATGTGGATTTTTTATTCTCTTTTCTTGCATAATTATAGGAATTGCTTTATACTAGTAACAATTGTTCACATCGACAGGAGGATTGGCAATATGATCGAAGCAGTCAGCTGTGGCGGTGTGGTTATTTTCAGAGGTAAGATTCTGTTACTTTATAAGAATTACAGGAACAGATACGAAGGATGGGTCTTGCCGAAAGGAACGGTGGAAAAAGGGGAGGAATACCCTGATACTGCGTTAAGAGAAGTTAAGGAAGAATCTGGCGTAAAGGCTTCCATAATGAAATATGTTGGAAAAAGTGAATACACATTTAACGTTCCGGATGATACGGTAGAGAAAGAAGTCCATTGGTATCTGATGAAGACTGACAGTTACTACAGTAA
This sequence comes from Bacillota bacterium, assembly GCA_029558315.1. GTDB lineage: Bacteria > Bacillota > Clostridia > Lachnospirales > Lachnospiraceae > NK4A136. Next base: position 3,367 of record JAKQFQ010000422.1, on the reverse strand, counting down.
ACCACAACGCGAAGAATATTTTGTAGATTCCGGCTTCTACAAATATCATGAAGCGTATCATCTTTTAAAATTTGCAAATGAAAAACAGATTTTAGAAAAAGCATACGAAGAATATCTTAGTTTATATAAGAATAAACTATGGATTGGCCGGAGAAAATGATGCAGAATCGTTGTAGGGCATTTGCTTTACAACGGTTTTTTGTTATGTTATATTTGTTGTATATGTGAAAATGGAGATAAAGTATGATTACATTTGCGTCAACACTCTATGTAAGTGATGGATTGAAGGCTAAAAGAAAAAGAATTTGTCATCAGTTATTACGCGAGAAGGGGTTGAACAATCTCTACGTTATTTATGTGAATGAGTATACACATAAACCGGAAATTCTCCATAGTATTTTTTTGAGGCAATCCTATTATCGTAATCATCCATTAAAAGTGATCGGACTGGCTGAAAATCGTGAACTGGCCATGGAGTATGTTGCGAGACTGATTGGAGAAACATACATGCAAACGGGTGATATTATTTTGGAAGAGAATGTGAACGAATGCTGACTATAATACTTTCCATATTAAAAATAATAGGCCTGATTCTTTTATGGATTTTGGCAATTCTTTTGGGAATCATTTACTAATCTGTTTTTGGCCATTCTTCTATAAGGTTGATTTGGTTAAGCTAGAAGACATTAAGGGCAGATTTGGAATTAGCTGGTTTTTTCATGTGCTGGTTATAGAAGCATATTATAGAGATGAATTTAATGTTCGACTACGTTTGTTTGGAATTCCTGTTTATGATCGGAATCGTAAGCTGAAATCCGAGATAAAAAGAGAGGAAGTAAATAAGCGAAAGAAACAATCAGCGCAGAATAAATCCGTAGAAGACACATCTGTAAGCGATGAAACTGTAGAATCAAAGCCTGTAGAAGAAACAGTTAATGAATCCGTTAATGAATCTGTTAATGAATCCGGGAAAGAAGTGCTGATAGAAAAACCAAGAGAGACGACAGCTGCCCAAGGTGACAGGAAGCAATCGGAACAAAATAAGAAGGAAACAAATAAGAAAGTTTTGATTAGTGACAGAATAGAACAAATAATTCAAAAAGTAAAACAAATATTCTGCAAAATAATTGATTTCCTTGAATCGATACCGGAACGTCTGGAGCATTGGAGTGATAAACTGGAAGGCAAAATAGACAAGCTTGTGGAAACAATAGATTATTATGAGAATCTATTTGCGAAAAAGGGAACGAGATGGGTAATTGACTTTTGTAAAAAAGAGTGTTTGCTTCTTATACGACATTTAAAACCATATTATTCGAAAGTATGGATTAAATATGGAAGTGATGATCCGGCTGCAATTGCCAAAGTAATGGAATATTATGCAATGGTAATGCCGTGGTTACCCAGACACACCACGCTTGAGACATCATATCAGGAGAACTGCCTGGAAATTGAAGGTGTATTAAAAGGAAGATTTATACTACTTTATGTTGTGCTGCATGCAGGTAAATTAGTACTGAATAAAAATGTTAAAAAATTTATTAAGCTCTTGAAGCGGGAGGAAGTATAATGGCTGAGAATAATATTACGAATGTAATGGATGCACTGATGAAGAATATGGATACGCTTGTTGCATCCAAGACTGTAGTAGGTGATGTTACTTCGATTGGAGATGCAATTATTGTTCCATTGGTTGATGTTTCATTTGGAATTGGTGCAGGTGCTACCAGTAATGATAAAAAGAATGGCGGAGCAGGTGGAATGAATGCGAAACTCTCGCCAAGTGCTGTTCTTGTTATTCAGAATGGACATACGAAGATGGTTACAGTGAAGAGCCAGGATTCTATCAGTAAAGTAATTGATCTGATTCCTGAGGTTATTGATAAGATTAAGACCAAACGGGCAGAGATGGTTGATGATAATGATGCAGTTGATTCTGCATTTCCACAAAAAGAGACTGCAGAGACTAAAACAGATACAGCGGATGAACACAAAGAATAATTCTGATGAATTGATTGTCATGTTAAGAACGGTATGGGAATAGTATTAATCAAGAAGATCAAGCAGGTTGACATGAAAAGAATCATAGGATGTATTGCCTTTTGGGTTGCTGTTGGAATGCTGTTGATGCTGTTGCTGGGAAATGAGATTCTTGGTATTATCTGTATTGCTATTCTCATGGTAATTGGATACAACCTTAATTGCAGTTAGGTGTAAGAGAGCGGAGAGAAAATGGACAAGTTTTCGGAACAATTAAATCAATATAAATCAAAAGAAGAGCTTGAGAATCTGAAACATCAGCTGTTTATGGAAAATGTCAGAATACAGGCTGAGAAGTCACAGATTGATAACGATTATAATGATTTACACCATGAAAAAAAAGCAATTCTATCCGAAAGGAAACAATTGCAGCGCGAAAAAAAGCAATTAACGATGGAAATGAATCAATTAAGAGAACAGGTAGAGTATGAACGAAAGAGGGCGAAGGATGACGAAGCGCTCTTAGAACATAAACAAAAGATTCTAGAACGATCATATGAAATGTTTCATCAGGACAAACAAAGACTTCAGAACGAATATTACAGAATTGAGAGAGAACGTAACAGCCTTAAACAAGCTGCAGCGCAGGCAAGAAAAGAATCTTATGCAACAGGACTGTTTTTTCGTGGAGTGAATAATCTGATTGCACTGAAGAAACGATATAAGGATTTGCTAAAGATATATCATCCGGATAATATTTGTGGTGATAATGAGATTCTTCTTAGAATCACGAAGGAATACGAAGAACTGAGAGAACAGTTTAGTTATGGAAGTAAAGCAAATTAGAATTGGCAGAAGGGTTAAATGCTGTCGCAAACAAGAGTGCTGTGATAAATAAAAAAACGCGTTTAAACGCGTTTTTTATTCGTTGTTATTATGCTCTCTCAACTTTGCCAGACTTTAAACATGTTGTACAAACATGAAGCTTCTTAGGAGTTCCATTCACTGTACATTTAACACTCTTTATGTTTGAATTCCAGATTCTATTAGATCTTCTATGGGAATGGCTGACGTTGTTACCGAAATGAGCACCCTTACCACAAATATCACATTTTGCCATGACGACACCTCCTTATTACCATATTGGGCATAAGTATGTTCTTAAACCCACAACACGGTTATTCTATCAGATAAGTAAATGGAATGCAAGCAAATATTTTAAATTCGTTAATGCATTTTCTAAAAATTCATGCTAGTGTAAAGTTTTTGTAGGAAAATTAAATAGACAAAAGAAGAAAACTCCCATCTTGTGTTATGATTTTAGCGACAAGAAAAAATCTGAGACAAGAGAAGGAGCTTTCTATGATTAAGAGTATACAACAGTTTC
>JAKQFQ010000417.1 GCA_029558315.1 Bacillota bacterium | reverse complement strand
GATCTGATAGACCTCTCTCATACACATGCCCGATTTCCCATAATGTGAAAAGAATATGACATTGATTCACCAGCCAGTTATTCCAGAAGGTCTTCCAATCACTGAGGAACAGATCCGTGATTTCTGCACCCGTCATCATATATCCACGTTTTCCTTCTTTGGATCAGCCAGCACAGGGACCCTCCGACCTGATAGTGATATCGACATCATGATCACGTATGATCCCGGATATCACCCGGATCTCTTTACGTACCATGAGATGATCGAAGAGATGGAGAAGATCTTTGAGAGAAAGGTGGATATTGCTGATAGAAAGCAGGTTGAGGCAGGTGAAAACTACATCCGCCGGATAGGGATGCTGAATAACTTAAAGCCAACCCACCGGCAGATCTCGTACCTTCTTGATATTCTGCTCTATATTCGCTCTATTGAACGGGTATATGTGAACAAAGAGGAAGAAAACGCTCCTGATTCGGTATCCAGAAGATTAATTCATGATGGATTGGTGTATCAGGTAATCCGCCTTTCACGAATAGCACAGCTCGTTTCTCCGGAGATGAGAATGACACTCCCGACCATCCCCTGGGATGAGCTTGACCAAATTGCGGATATGGATCTTCTTGATGAGCCGGATTCAGAGTTGATACGAGAAATACTCTCCCGCTTGCGGGAATCTGTCACAGATCTTCAGAACAGGATTCCGGATGAGGAGACCTTTATCCGGAAGGTTGAGGAGCAGGGATATTGGAGTGAAATAGAGGAATAAATCGAAATTTTTAATTTTATTATGGGTTAATCTGTGATCCTATAAGCGTTGTTACATTGTGTATAAATAAAAACCGAT
>JAKQFQ010000407.1 GCA_029558315.1 Bacillota bacterium | reverse complement strand
AGGGAAGTTACAACAAGAAATAGAAATATTGTGCATTAGGGATAGGTTTAAATATCTATCCCTTTTGTGAAGTGTTTCTAGAAATCTCAAAGGAGAAAAGTCATGATATTGATAATTGTATGGTTGTTGATTGTGTTTTTTGTATGGTCTTTGGTAAGAATCAATAATTAAAAGGAGAAAACTATGAAGGTTGAAATTACCAATGTCAATGGTGACACAAAAAATCAATGGGTCGGCAAACAAGGCGAAGCAGTTAGATCGTTCATCTATCCAGGTTCTGAAGACTACTTCGTTGAAGTAAAAATTGAAAATCTCAGTTTACTTTTCAAACTCAGCGAAATCAACATCGTCCATGATGAAATTCCACACTGGTTTTTAATCATCTATCCTCAAAGGGTAGAGGGTCGATGTTCAGATGGAAGAGCTTTTGGACAGTCATCTTTGATGCCACAACTTTGGTTACACGGCTTTACAACTGCCCTTGACATGTCGGGGCAAACCTATGAAATCAGAGAGGAGGATTAGAATGATTACAAAAGAATCGGCATTAGAAAAAGCCCATCATGGAGCAATTCTACACTACACAGGTAGACATGAGTGCACGAGAACTGTCGGTCCTCGTGGTGGAGTAAAAGAGAATATCACACGCTGCAGGGTCTCAGGACAAGTGAAAACCTGGAAGAGATTGCCTGAGAAATTTGAGTTCCCTGTTAAGTATGGAATGTATGAGAATCATTATGTAGATAATCATTTCTACAATAACGCGGGAGATTTTCACTTTGAAGAGGACTGTCCTCTAAACAAATAAAATTCCTAGATCATGTCCCTGACAGGACTTCAGGGATATGAATGTGGGAATGCTGTCTATAACTAAACAAGGAGAAAGAAATGGCAAGAGATCTAGAACACGATTCGTGTTTTTGGAGAAATGGACCTGCAAGGGGAGTTCTATGTTATGGGCTAGGAATCTCAATTTGCAGGACTACATACTGCAATTTTAAAGAGTATGGAATTGGTAGATTTCACAAGGAATATGTCTGGGACGGATTTTCGTTCTACGTGAGTTTCGGCAACTATGGATATGAGATAAAAGTATGTGATTATAAAAATAGAATACGTTCATGGTCATGGAAGATACAATTGTGGTCATGGAAAATGGAAAGGAAGATCAAAGATTTTATGAAAGGAGAGTGAAATGAAACACAAAATTGATCTGAATGAAATTGCAATAGCGGAAACAAGAATTGAGTTATGTGGATCATATGGCATGGGTGAAAAGAAATCTATCACGTTTATTTACTCCCATTGCAATGGAACGGCAGGATATGTCGTAACAGATCACGACAAGAAGGAGTCTTTTGACTATATCAGAGATGCTGTAGAATATTACAATACCATCTAAGGAGAAAGACAAATCAAAACTTCTTTAAAAGGAGGGTGAAATGAAATATAAAGAATCTAAATTTGAGAAATGGTATAAAAATCATGAATTGTGGACAGATGATGAAACCCATGTATCTTCAGATCAAATGTCGGATTGGCTAAGGAGCAACAGGAGAGAATTAATAACTATATTGAAGGAGATGGTACAATGATTATTCACAAGAAATGTGAAATCGAAGAACTGCCAGAAGGAGTAATTGGACAGGTAGGTTTAGATCAGCTTGTCCATTACACAGAGGAATATCACAGGTCCGAAACTGCTATAATTGCATCGTTCATGGAATACTTAAAAAAGAAAGGAGCATATCCTGATTATTACACAGGATGTTCGGAAGCTGGATATGAAGACAGACCAGTAATAGCTGCAAATTGGAACCGTGTTCCAAGTAGAAATATTGAAAAGTGGTTAGACAATAGAGGCATTTCTCTGGAATGGTCAGATGAGTGGATGGCTTGCTCTGACTGCTACAAAGCAGTCAGAAGTTCTCCAGATTCCTATTGTTGGGAACCCTCATACGTGTGGACTTCTGACTGTGAGATTGTTTGTCGTAATTGTTGAGAAAATCTCATTGACGACATTATCGACTACTACAAGTCCGATGAACATTATGGATTCAGCAATAAAGCCCTACCATCAGATTTCTGTGAAATTTTAGAAAACCAAGGCTTTACATGTTGGCAGGATAGAAAACCTTGGGAAAATGAAG
>JAKQFQ010000405.1 GCA_029558315.1 Bacillota bacterium | reverse complement strand
CAAAAGCCTTCATCAGATTACAGCAGATTTTTCAAATCATATCCTGACCACTGCCTTTTATGACCCTAAACAAGAACTGTTTCCGCTTAAAAAAACAGAAGAGATAGACTTTCCGACTGAACCGGCTCCGGTCATCGAAAGTAATCTGATTCTGTTGGAGGATTTTCTCGACACCTATCTCAACAAACAATATACGATTTATATACAAAGTGAAAACAATGCCCAAAAACTCAGGATGCAACAATTACTGCCAGATTTGTGTCATCGTCTGCATTTCAATATTGGTGTTTTTCATAAAGGGTTTATTCTTAAAGATGCAAAACTCGCCTTTCTAACTGACCATGAAATATTCCAGCGTTTAAAAAGAAAAAAACTGGATTCATCCTTTAGCAAAGGAGAAGCACTGGTGGATTATGATTCCATCAAACCTGGCGATTATATCGTTCATATCGACTATGGTATCGGCATTTACGAAGGTCTTAAAACGCTTGATATTGATGGCAAAAAGATCGAGTGTTTATCTATTCAGTATGCCCAGGGTGATCATATCTATGTACCTACCTGGCAACTGGGAGCGGTTGCAAAATACATTTCTGAAGAAGGCTCTGTTCCGGTTATTCATAAACTCGGTACCAGACAGTGGGAAATTGCCAAAGAAAAGGCAAAGAAACAGATTGAACTGGTTGTCGATGAGATTGTCAATCTCTACGCTGAACGTTCAATACGCTCAGGTATCCGTTTTGATAACGACAATGAGTGGCAAAATGAAATGGAAGATTCCTTTATTTATGAAGAGACGCCTGATCAACGTAAAGCAACTGAAGAAATCAAAAGAGATATGGAAGGCAATCAACCTATGGAACGCTTATTATGCGGAGATGTTGGCTTTGGCAAAACAGAAGTCGCTATCCGTGCTGCCTTTAAAGCCGTGATGAGCGGTTATCAGGTAGCTGTTCTGGTGCCTACTACTTTACTGGCAGAACAGCATTTTTCCGTTTTTAAAGAAAGGCTGGCTCAGTTTCCAGTTAAGATAGCGATGCTCAGTCGTTTCCGCACCAATGCACAAAAAGAGCGTGATATTGTGAAGTTAATCCAGGGTGATATTGACATTATGATTGGTACTCATCGTTTGCTCTCAGCAGATATTCGATATAAAAAACTGGGTTTACTGATCATAGATGAAGAGCATCGTTTTGGAGTAAAACATAAAGATAAAATCAGACAGATCAAAAGCAGTGTAGATACGCTTTATATGTCAGCCACTCCTATTCCGCGTACGCTCAACATGGTGCTTTGTAATCTGAAGAGTATCTCACTGATTCAGACTTCTCCAAAAGCACGTCTGCCAATCAGAACGGTCATTGTTAAATATGACAAGGATGTTGTGAGAGAAGCCATTCAACGAGAGCTTGATCGTGGCGGACAGGTTTATTTCCTGCATAATCGAGTAGAGACAATCAATACAATTGCTGATGATCTCATGAGTATTCTACCGAATGTTCGCTTTAGGATTGGTCATGGTCAACTGCCTGAAAAAGAACTGGAAACTGTACTGATGGACTTTTCTGATCATAAATTTGATGTGCTGATTGCCACTACCATCATAGAATCTGGTATTGACATCCCCAATGCCAATACAATCATTGTGAATCGTGCTGATATGTTCGGTCTGGCTCAGCTTTACCAGATCAGAGGACGTGTCGGTCGTAGTAACCGCCGAGCTTACGCTTATCTGATGATCCCTAAAAACATTACACCGGATGCCAGAAAAAGACTGGATACCCTTACTGAGTACGAATCTCTCGGTTCCGGATATCAGATTGCCATGCGCGATCTGGAAATCAGAGGAGCAGGATCTCTGTTGGGCACCAAGCAGAGCGGAACCATCAATACGGTTGGATTCAATTTCTATAACCGTCTGTTGGAACAAGCAATCAAAAACATACAGTCAAAGAATCCAAACGGAATCTGGGATGAAGAAGAAAGAACTGATGTCAGAAAGATTGAAATCGAAGCAGACTTCTATTTCCCTGTTCAGTATATTACTGATGAAAAAGAAAAGATCAGTATTTATAAGCGGATGCTGGAATTTAATGACAGTAAGCAGTTTGATACCCTAAAAGAAGAACTCAGAGACCGCTTTGGAACAATTCCGCCTCTGGCAGCCAGAGTGATTGATTATTACCGGTTAAGACTTTTCTCTAATCAGATCGGATTAAACT
>JAKQFQ010000404.1 GCA_029558315.1 Bacillota bacterium | reverse complement strand
GAAAGCCACCTTATCTTGTGTTAATCTCGAAAATAGATTATTCTCTCTGCTATTCTGACCGATATAATCCCTTCTTTTCACTTGACCTCAGACATTTTACTCTGCGCCATTTTCGGTGGGATCTTAAATGGTGTGGCAATTGGAATCTGTCTCTTATCCAATGCAACCAGCGGTGGCACCGACTTTATTTCTATTTTCATCTCCAGACGCTTTGGCAAGGATGCCTGGAACTACATCTTTGCTGCCAATGTTCTGGTACTGACTGTATCCGGTTTTCTCTTCGGAGTGGAGGGTGCTATGTATTCCATTATCCTTCAGTTCGCATCTACAGCAGTCATTCAGTCCATGTATAAACGGTATCAGAAACATACCTTATGTATCATTACCGATTATCCACAGAAGGTCTATGAGCGCATTGTATCCCTATCTCACCATGACAGTACGCTGTTTCGCGGTGTCGGGATGTTCCAGGGCAAGGAACGCCATATGATTTATTCGGTCATTGCCAGCGATGAACTGCATCCTATTGTTCACGAGATACGCAAGGCTGATCCCAAGGCATTTATTAATATCCTGAAATCCACCCAGGTAGAAGGCAATTTCTATCAGCGTCCACAGGATTGATACAGTGTGTGCGAATATTTTTAATATCATTCACATAAACTCTACTAAGGATACCTACCGGAGTTTATCTTGAAAATTAACTTCAAACTTTTATTCATCTGTATTGCGATTCCTCTCTTTACCGGAATTCTTGCCACACTGCTGACACAAACCGGCATGGAAACTACTGCCAATTTAAACAAGCCCCCTCTCTCACCGCCAGCATTACTATTTCCTATCGTATGGACAATTCTATATACGTTGATGGGAATTGCATCCTATCTTGTTATTGTCTCCGAATTCGGACGTGAGGACATTAGAAATGCCATTACTGTTTATGCTGCACAGCTTATTGTGAATTTCTTCTGGTCCCTCATTTTCTTTGGCCTTCAATGGTATCTTGCCGCTTCACTCCTGATTATTGTTCTATGGGGTCTGATTTTTCTCACTATACGCAAATTCCTGCCGTTTTCCAAACCGGCTGCCTATCTGTTACTGCCATATCTTGCATGGGTCACCTTTGCCACTTATCTGACCTTCGGAATCTGGATTCTGAATTAGCACTGCAAATATTGGAACATGCTCTTCCATATCCTACATATGACAATATTCTGGCAGAAGCTTTATAAAATGACACAAAATGAGCCGCAACCCGCATAAATACAGGATTTTTCTGTGAAAACGCTATCATAATCTATCTTGATAATGTTATACTATCAGGTAGATAACTAAACATAAGGAGGGCATTTTAGTGGAGAACTTTCAATTCTATAGTCCAACGGAATTTCTGTTTGGCAAAGACACCGAACTGCAGTGTGGTGCAATGATTAAAAAATATGGCGGAACAAAGGTACTGATACATTATGGTTCCGGTTCCGTAGTCCGTTCCGGATTGCTTGCACGTGTTGAGCAGTCCTTAAAGGAAACACACCTTCCTTACGTCTCACTTGGTGGTGTCGAACCCAATCCAAAAGATACCAAAGTATACGAAGGGATTGAACTTTGTCGGAAAGAGAATGTTGATTTCATCCTTTCTGTCGGTGGCGGTTCCTGTATCGATTCTTCTAAAGCAATCTCCATCGGAGTTCCTTATGATGGCGACTTCTGGGATTTCTATGCTAAGAAAACCTCCATCACAACAGCGCTTCCGATTGGAACCATTCTGACCATCGCTGCTGCCGGCAGCGAAGGTTCCGGCAGTTCTGTTGTTACCAAAGAAGAAGGAAAACTCAAAAGAGATGCCGGTTCTGATCTGATTCGTCCCAAATTCTCTATTTTGAATCCCATGCTCACCTGCACACTGCCAGCTTATCAGACCGGTTGCGGTGCTACCGATATCATGGCACATGTATTTGAGCGTTATTTTACCAACACAGCAGAAGTCGAGATTACGGATCGTCTGTGTGAAGCAATTCTTTTGACTATGATTAAAGAAACACCTCGTGTAATTGCTGATCCTGACAATTATGAAGCCAGAGCAAATATCATGTGGGCCGGTACGGTTGCGCATAATGATATTGTAGGTGTAGGACGCAGCCAGGACTGGAACAGTCACGGAATCGAGCATGAACTATCCGGTCTGTATGACTGTGCTCATGGCGCCGGTCTTGCAGTTGTTATGCCTGCATGGATGGAATTTGTCCTGGACCACAATGTCATGAGATTTGCCCAGATGGCTACGCGTGTCTTTGGTATCTCCATGGACTTTGAGCATCCAAAAGCAACCGCCAGAAAAGGGATCCAGGCTTTTCGCCGTTTCCTTTCTTCCATTGGAATGCCAATTAACTTTGCCGAACTTGGTGCAAAGGAGGAGGATATTCCTTTACTGGTTGAAAAGCATGGCTTAGGAGATGGCCGAACCGGTGGTTTTGTAGCGCTTAGCGCTGATGATGTCGCACAGATTCTAACGCTTGCAGCAAAAGCTACGGCGAACTAAATTATTCCTCTTACTATTACAGAAAAACCGGCCGCCAAATGTCAGATGAACTGAAGCATTTGAAAGTCGGTTTTTCTTACCCTCTTATTCTTTTCGTGTATATCTATTAATCGTCATGAATCTATGCATTCATTTTCTGTATCTAGTAATCGTCATGAATCTATGCATTCAGTTTCTGTATCCATTAATCGTCATGAATCTATTCATTCAGTTTCTGTATCTTATCGATTATTCTAAGACTTGCCTCAATGTGCATAATCCAGTGTCTGGATAATGGCATCTTCAATAATCCGGCAATATCTTTGCCACACCAATAATCAATCAGCCAGCTGGCGTTCTCATCCTCTGACACTACCTGCAGTGTCTTAAGATATAATCGTTCCTCCTGCGTCATTTTCCTTTTTAATTCTTCCACGCTTAGGGTCTGTAACCATTGGTTCGTGGTCTGATCCACTTCCTGAATATAATCATATAAAACATCAATGTCTAGTTGACTGGAAAAATCTGCAATTTGCGTTCCATTCAATTCATTGCCTGTAGTTATGATTGGTGCATGCATTCGATTCTGATAATCACCGCTTATCAGGATCTGTGTTTGCCTCTGAATCAGTGAATTGACAACAATATCTTCGATTCGAAAGATATGCCATAAAGAGTAGGCTACTGTCTTGCAATGATAGCCCTTAGCCTTTGGGAATGGCTGCGAGCTAAACTCTTGTGGACTAATCTTCTTTTGAAATGCCAGCATTTCCTTCATCAAAATCCTTCTCAATTGAAGCAGTGACCGGATTCCTTCCTCAAAGCTGCTTTTTCTCCCAAGTTGCGCCTGCATGGTCTTTATGAGGCCACTTCATTCTTCGTTCATACATTCCCTCATTTCTCTATTCTTTTGTAGGCTGATACTCAAAAATGTCTCCCGGCTGGCAATCCAGAGCTTTACAGATTCCCTCCATCGTCTCAAATCGAATTCCTTTCATCTTGCCTGTCTTGAGATTGGAAAGGTTCACATTTGTCATCTCAAGTTCTTTGGCCAGTTCATTTAAAGACATTTTGCGATCCGCCATCATACGATCTAATCGAATAATAATCCCCATTTCCAGCGCCTCCTATGCAATCTGATCCATCTCTTCTTCCAGCTTAACTCCATAGTGGAAAATCTCAGACAGCAAACTGATAATCGCGCCAAATAGTAACATCATCATATCTCCAAAGGAAATGATAAAGCCAATGCTCATTGCAGTTGGGTCCAAAAATCCAGCCAGGCTCGTAAGCACAGCTGCTGTTGGTACACTTGCAAGCAGCAGGACTGCCATAATCCTCATTCTCTTTACATTCGTTACGGTAAATGGTTTTCCGCTAATCGCTATCTCCCCAAGAATTCGGCAGAGAAGAACCAATGCAATTGCAGCACAGACAGCTTCTGTCAATGTATAAACATAACCTTGCAGATCATTGCCTTCATAGTTCCCTGAAAGTATTGTTGTGATAACTCTAAATAAATAAATCACCGCTCCGATGATTGTTCCGACTGTAATCATTCCACAGATGATTTTATCTGACTTTACTCTCTTTACTAATGCTGTTGATATTGTTTCCTTCATACTTTTCTCCTTCCTATGAATATAGTGATATTTTGATTGCTATCCTTATTAATTAATTTGTTTATCAGTATAGTATTGTTATATCATAGGTTTTTAAGTACGTCAAAAATATATTAAAGTATTACTTTGAATTATTATCGTTCCTGTTTTTATAATTATAGTGTATCCTATATCGGAAATAACTTCTGTCAATCGTTCCTATCTAAAATAGGTAGTGTCTGCTGATTAAACCGTTTCAGATTCAAAATCAGCAGGTTGATACCTTAATAGTTGCCTCAGCCAAAGAAGAACAAAAAGTATCTGTGACTGTATCTTGAAAAGATTCGTCACAAATACAGATAACGCGATAGATG
>JAKQFQ010000387.1 GCA_029558315.1 Bacillota bacterium | reverse complement strand
CCGTCTGCCAGCGCCCTTCCAAGGAATGGTTCTGACTGCCCGCGATGGTACATCCAGGCAGTGTCCAGGTGAGTCACACCCTTTTCAATCGCATATCTTACCAGGGCTTTTGATGATTCTTCGTCAATTGAACCATTCTTTTCCACAAGTCGCATGCATCCAAAGCCTAATATTGGAATTTTCTCCTTTGTTTTTGGTATTATCCTGCTGAGCATACTTTACCACCGGATTTATTGATTTTTCATTTAAGGATTATCAGACTGGTAAGACTGGTGAATGTCCGGATTCTTCTATCTGATGTTTCTTTAGTGCCTGAACCGTTTTATGCCTTGCGACAGCCTGACATATCTTCTGGCTGAGAACTGAAAAGACCTGGGATGGATCTCCACTTTTATTAACATAAAGACTATCGCCTGGTTTTTCAGGATCCAGGTCAAGGTCCTCGTATCTTGTTCCGGTCAGAAAGATGAAAGGGAGTGATTCTCCACGTTCCCGGATATACTGAAGTAACCTGGTACCATCCATTTCAGGCATCCTGAAATCAGATACGATGATGTCAAAAGAAGTTGCAGAGAGCAGGTTTAAGGCTTCCTCCCCAGATTCTGCTGATATTATCTCATAGTCTCCAAAAAGCACAAGATAATCTGAGACGATGCTTCTCCACTGACGCTGGTCATCGACATGAAGCACTCTCAGTTTTTTTCCAGGCATGTGTCAGAGTACCATTTCTCCTCGCGGTTAATATAAGGATATAGTAATGCCCTGTTATCTGCATTATCCCGAAAAAAATTCATAATAACACATGGTATTCGGATTTGGAAGGTTCTCATTTTTATCAGGTTGTTTTTCTCATCTCTTTACATACAACTGCCTCTACATGCCATGATATTGCATGGCATTATCGCATGCAATTCTGATATGCAGAATTTATTGGCAAATTCTTATTCTCTCAAAAGTTTCATGGTAATTTATCCCAGGAATGATACAACATCCTGCTACAGTTCCAGGACGAGAACTGCATGATATATTATATGGATGCAAAGGTCAGATGGCTGGTGGCTGACCAGTTTTTGGGAGATTGTTTATTTGTCCGAAAAGAGGGAGGAAAAAAATGACAACCAAAGCAATAATCTCACATGAAAGGACTATTACAAAACTTGATCCTAATATCGTGTGTTTATTACGTGATGCAGATAACTGCAAGATGGCAGGAGATTATCAACTTGCTCTGAACCAGTACAACAAGATAATTGACGAAGATCCGGCTAATGCAATTGCATTACAGTCAAAAGCAGATGTCCTTGACCTTATGGGTAATTTTACCGAAGCCATAAGATGTTATGAGACTGCACTTGAGTGTGATCCCTATAATGCCGAGGCATGGTACAACAGGGGAATGACTCTTTGGAAGACCGGCCGTCATGAGGAAGGATTTGAAAGTATCAGAAAAGGGATTTCCCTGGCAATGGGAGAGATCTGATACTCCTAAATTTTAATGATGCAGACCTTTGCATAACAATGCAGAATGTTTACTAATTCTGGAATTTTTAAGGACTTCTAAGTAATGTCACAAAAGACAAACAGAAGGTTTTATCTACTGCTCGGAGAATCTATTCTCATGAAACGTTGGATTATTCTGGGTTTTATTTTGTTAATTGCTATCAGTCTTTCACATGCGGATGAGATAACTTCTGCCACTTCTTCGGATCAGGTTTTATCTCTGCCACCTCAAATGTATACCGTGCTTGAGAGGATTACTGATGAGATCTC
>JAKQFQ010000383.1 GCA_029558315.1 Bacillota bacterium | reverse complement strand
CTTCTTATACTGTCTCGAGAGTATAAGCTTGTATTTTGTGGTTTTGTTTCCGTCGTTTATCAGTATTTTTACCTTTGCATGGGTGGCTCTGTCCGGGCTCTCCGCCCTGTGAGGGTCACTCATGGACCAAAGATCAATCTCACCTACTTCAAAGGTAAGCTCATCGGCTCTGTCTATAAGCTCCTCGACAATTTTTCTCTGGGCTTCCAGGTATTCTGTATCTTTTTTGGCTGTCCAATACTTCACTGCTTCATTAATGTTCTTGTTCTTTATATTGTAAAGGTGCTTCTTAACAATTGAGGTTACCGAGGCTATTTCTCCGGAGGCAGGGTGGGTCGAAAAACCTGTTATATACCAGTTTCCATCCTCCTTAACCATTTCCACCGAATTAATATAATAAAGGCCAAGATTTATAGATGCTTTGGAATCTGTAATATTAAGCTGGTCAAAATATATGGTCGGAGGTATATGATCCTCACGCTGGCTGGTCGGCATTGGCATATTGTATCTTTTGAAGTCAATCAGCTTATTTTCCAGTGCTTCCTGAGGAAGGGGATCATAAGTATTGATATATATTTCCTTGGCAATAGTTTCATACTTTTCATAGGTTTCATTGAAATTATAATCTAATTGAAACATTTTCAGCAGGGTGGACTTGATTCCGTACAAATCCGGATCATCCTTCATGTTTTCATTCCGGTGAACCCTCAGTTCTTTTGCATCAATTTCTATGCTGTTTGAGCTGTGGCTGCTTATAACATACAGCTTATCTTCCGCGGGACTCATGTGGAAGGTGGGAGAATCCAGCTTGACACTGGTCTTTGCCATTGTGTGGGGATTCACCTTTACCAATAAATACCTGTAGCTGCTGTCAAGATCATTATTTACAGTGCTGTACAGAATGTCACCTGTTGATTTCATTATATAAGAGCAGTACACGGGGCCATTTTCTATGGATTTGCTCTCCAGGGTCTTCAGGCTTACTATGTTGAGCCCGCTCATATAGTCTTTGGTATACAGCACATTTGAGTTGTCCGAATCGGTATAGATTCCGTTGGCAATGCTTGTGAATTCTTTGGTGCTGAAATCATAGAAAGCAATCATATCATTGTATTCATTGTTTTTCATC
>JAKQFQ010000358.1 GCA_029558315.1 Bacillota bacterium | reverse complement strand
CGTTTGTATGTCTCCGTCATCGGAAAGGTCTGTAATTCGCTTCACCAGCTTATTATAGGTCAAAGCCATATTATCCAGTACTTCATAAGAGAATTCCAAAGGTTTGCGATAATGGGACTGTAAACAGAATAGACGATATGCCATCGGATCATATCCTTTATCCTTCAATAAGCTGACCGTAAGGAAATCTCCCTTTGACTTACTCATCTTTCCATTCTTATCAATCAAATGATGAACATGGAACCAATAATTACACCACTTATGTCCCAGATAGGATTCGCTTTGTGCAACCTCATTCGTATGATGCGGGAAAATGTTATCAACACCACCACAATGAATATCCATATATTCACCAAGATGTTTCATACTGATGCAGGAACACTCAATATGCCATCCGGGATATCCATATCCCCATGGGCTTTCCCACTTTAGCTCCTGGTCATCGAATTTTGATTTGGTAAACCACAGAACAAAATCGCTCTTATTTCGCTTGTTAATATCAGCCTCAACATCATCACGAACACCAATCATTAATTCTTTTTCGTTCTGATTGGAAAAGATATAATAATCCTTTAACTTAGCAGTATCAAAATACACATTTTCTCCTGCAATATAGGCATATCCCTTCTCCAAAAGCACTTCTATCATATGAATAAATTCCTGAATACAATTGGTAGCAGGTTCTACTACATCCGGAGTCTTAATATTCAGGCTTGCGCAGTCAGCAAAGAAAGCATCGGTATAAAACTGGGCAATCTCCATGACTGTTTTTTTCTCTCGTTTTGCTCCTTTGAGCATTTTGTCTTCCCCGGTGTCTGCATCACTGGAAAGATGACCTACATCAGTAATATTCATGACACGCTTTACATCATATCCGACATAACGAAGTGTCTTTTCAAGAATATCCTCCATAATATAACTCCGTAAATTGCCGATGTGCGCAAAATGATACACGGTAGGTCCACAAGTATACATGGCAACCTTTCCGGCTTCATTTGTTTTAAATTCTTCAACTTTTCTGGTCAGCGTGTTATAAATTCTCATTTTCTTTATCCTCTCTGTCTTTACTTTCCTGTTCTATTTCTAAAGCCTTCATTCTGGCCTCTAATTCAATCAGGCGATTAATAAGTTTTGTATTGCTCTTCTGCAGGCAGGAGATATCTTCACATACCGGATCCGGCAAATGTATCTGATCGAGCTGCTCTCTTGGTGCTGATTCTTCCTTCCGTTTAACCACTCGTCCCGGAACACCAACAACCGTTGAATTTGGCGGCACCTCTGCCAACACTACACTACCTGCACCAATTTTGGAATTGGCGCCGATTGTAAAGGATCCAAGCACTTTGGCACCGGCACTAATCATCACATTATCTCCTATCGTTGGATGTCGCTTCCCCTGTTCCTTACCGGTTCCTCCCAGCGTTACTCCCTGGTATAACGTCACATTATTCCCTATAATCGCAGTTTCACCAATTACCACCCCATTGCCATGATCAATAAAAAATCCTTCTCCAATCTCTGCCCCCGGATGAATCTCAATACCAGTCTTCCTGACTGCCTTCTGAGAAATCCATCTTGCCAGAAAATAGTGTTTCTTTCGATATAGTTTGTGAGCCGTCCGATACATAATCATCGCTTTAAAACTGGGATAAAGCAATACCTCCATATTGCTGTGGATTGCCGGATCCCGTTCTTTAACGATCATGATTTCTTTTTTCAGTTCATTCACAAATCCCATGATATACCTCAACTAATCTCATTTCACACTATTATATACAATACTATCAAAACGTCTTATGGAATCCAACACCGTTATGCTCCGCGTAACGTCTTATGGAATACAACACCGTTATGCTCCGCGTAACGTCTTATGGAATACAGAAAGCCTCTGTAACAGAGGCTTTAAATCAATCATTTCAAAAGCACTGCCTGTTAACGGTCAACAATTATGGTTGCTTGGGACAACCACTACAGCCCTGACAGGCACCAGTAACATCATTGGTGTATAGTTCTCTTGGACTATTTAGCATACAAATAGCCTGAGAAGCAATTCCCTCTTTGGCTCCTGTAAATCCCAAACCTTCCTCAGTTGTTGCCTTAACATTAACCTGCTCCACTTCAATATCCAATGCTTTTGCAATATTATCCTGCATTGTCGCAATATATGGTCTCATTTTCGGTGCCTGCGCAATAATTGTAGCATCGATGTTCTCGATCAAAAAGCAATTCTGTTCTAACAAGTCCTTCACATGCTCTAATAAAACAATACTGGAAATTCCCTTGTATTGTTCATCACTGTCAGGAAAATGTAATCCAATATCCCCCAGACCTGCGGCTCCTAATAATGCATCCATAATGGCATGTACCAGAACATCTGCATCGGAATGTCCCAGAAGACCTTTCTCATATGGAATTGTTACGCCACCAAGGATTAGCATTCTATCTTCTGTTAAACGATGGACATCATATCCCATACCAATTCTCATGAAAGCACTTCCTCCTGCATTCAACAGATGGTACCTTGTACGCTCTGCCGGTATTAATCAATTATTGATTTTGTAATACTTCTCCTAATTCCATTGCAGCCTGACAGGCAGCGCCAAGACATTCTTCAATCTCTTTAATGGAACTCGTCTGTTTCTCTGCCAGTTCATTCGCATCTGTAATGGAGCCGACGATCTCATCCAAATCGCCAAAAATGGATTTTAAAGCAGTATTGATTTCTACTGCCGATGTACCACTTGCCGTTGCCATTTCTCCCATTTCTTTAGCAACTACGGTAAATCCTCGTCCGGCTTCTCCACTTCTTGCTGCCTCAATAGAAGCATTTAATGCAAGAATCTTGGACTTTGAAGCATTGGCCTTAATCTTGGAAACTACATTAGACGTTTCCTCAACACCTTTTCCGATACTTCCGGTCTTATCCTTCATTCCCTGAAGTCTATCAAATAGATTTTCAAAATGGATGGTCATCATATCGATCGAATTAGTGATACGGTCAATTGCATCCATGAATATCTCTGCTTTTTGCATTGCTACTTCGTTGCTACGCTTAGGATAAGCTGTTACAATACAACCAACAGCTGCACTGTTATCAAAGAGTGGTACACAACTGTTCTCCCATAACTGTCCATCTGCATCTGTTATGTTATCATGCTGTTCCTCACCAGACTGCATGGCATTCATTGCAATCTCTCTTTCCTGTATTGCTGCTTCGCCAATTCGATGACGCTGTGGAATACCATCCGGAGCATCACAAAAGACAAGTGTTAAGCTTTCATCATATAACTCAATCAACATCTTCTGACTAGTTAATTGATTTACTAGACATAGTGTTTCTGCAACCTGTGCTAATTTCTCCTGCATAATAACCTCCAATAGTGTTTTGCTGACAATCTACCCGCTTCTGTCTTAATTATATCACCATTCTATTATATTGTTAAGAAAAAAATGGATTCAAATACTATCACGATATGTCCTTTTCCTAAGATCCCCATGCAAAATTCTTTCCGTATTCGTTCGCCCCATATTTACGATATTCCCCCGTCTGTCATAATACGTAAGCAAAGACGTGTTTCTTGCCGGTTGCTTTGTATGATTTTTGGTCAGAACATTGATAACACCCTCGGTATCTTTTTTCTTTAGGTATTCTGCGATTCTCTCCTCATCTGACTGCTGTATTGCCTCATCGGCTGTATTCCTGTCTATTGTATCTTTCTGTTTTTCTTCTGATTCTGAATCTGTTTCTGAATCATTCTTTGTTTCATCGCCATACCATATAAATTGAAATACTTTATGAAAGAAGTCTTTAATTCCCTGCAACAGGCCATGATCATCTGTAGCTTTTTCCAAAGTATCCTCTGTTGTCTTTGAATTCAAAACAACAGCATCCTTCTTGTTTTCCTTGTTTGGCTGCTTTTTTTCAACAACGCTATCCTTTTTGATCGTTGCTTTTTTGCTTCCTGAATCGGCATGCTCCCATATCACACCGTCTTCCTCATAGTTTAAGAGAAATGCAGGTGCATTGGTATCTGTTTTGTTCAGTTTTGTTGGTTGCCGCCCATATGGATTACTATAGTTTTGTTGGTTTATTCCATTTACCATAACGTTATCCTTCTATCACGCATCTTCATCCAATTGATAGGTCTTGTTAAAAATCTTCTGTTCCACAATATAAATGTCCTGATGATCTTCTTCTCTGACAGCAAAATAGTCTCCTGGTTTTCCAAGCATATAGGTATCCTGATACCATTTGGTGAATATCTTCATAGACTTATCAAGCTGGTATGCATAAATACTGGATTTGCCTGTTGCGACGCAGGATTTTGCATAATCCATCAGTTCGTAGTTTTCCCCATCAATAATATTGCGAATTTTGGGTGTATAATCAAGTTGCATTTCCACTTTGCTATCCAACACCTGATAAGTTTTTTCAAACTTCTCACGCATAATCGGATATACTTCACCACGAATTCCTATCATGAGATAATGCTCTGCATTGATCGTCAGATTGGCATCTCCCTCTAATGTTCTCACAAGAATTGGCGTCCCCTCCGGTAACAGATCTGTTGATTTGACAAATGCAATCGGCAGATTGTTCTTCACATAACGTTTCATTTTGGTCAGGTCAGCCTGATACTCCCCTGCATACGCTACTGTGTATGAATTATAATAATTTTCCATCCTTCGAGTGATGTAGGCTTCAATATTAAGATAGGGGTTTTGTTTCAGGTAAGTCTGTTTATTCAGATACCCACCGGCTTTCTCACTATGCCCGCCGCCGTTACCAAATCCTTCCGTCAAAAATGAGGCCAATTCACATGCCTGCACTTCTCGAATACAGCTTCGAACAGATAATTTATAGCCATCATTCTGATCATTATACACGAGGCAGATATCAACGCCATCCACCTGAAGGAACAAATCGCTAATCAAGCCAAGAATGTTCGGATCACAAGGTTCTGAATGAATTAATGCATAACGATATTTGTCATTATAGACATTTGAGTTAATTGCAGCTCCTGCAATTTTCATTTCCCGAAGTGAGAGATTAGAATTCTTCAGTTCAAAAATTACCGACTTCATATAGAACACATCATCTCTCATGTCCATATCCAAAGGACCAATCAGCTCTGAGAATTGATTCGTGTCCGTATACAGTCCATAATATAAGGCCGTTCCCAGTTTATTATCCGATTTATAGTCAAAGTCGGTTTTCTTTAACAGACTCCAAATCAATGTGGAGCAGCTTCCTAATTTTGGATTAATAATCCCCCTGCATTTTTCTGTCTGAATGCTCTGATGATGATCCAGAATTACTACATTCTTACTATCAATATGAGTCACATTGCCTGCGCCATACTGACAATCCACTGTAATCAACAATTCTCTGGCCGGAGACGGTTTTAATCCAAGATAATCAATTGGAATTTCCAAGATATCAATCATCTTAACCAGATTCGATTTTTTAATTACATTTTTACCGGAATATCCTAATTTCACCTTTTTATTCTTTGAAACAAAATAACTATATAAAGCAAATCCTGATGCAATTGCATCTGCATCCGGATTATCATGACATTGAATCAGTATATCATCATACTCTAACAGTTCTTCCAGCGTAAGTTCTTCATTTGCCTCCATGAATTGCCCTCATTTCCAGTGAATTTTGATATATATTCAGCTTCAGTATAGCAAACATTCCCATTCTTTACAATGTATAATCCTTGTCAATCAGACCATTTTACTGATCCAGACACCCCTTTTCACAAGGACAATTCCAATCACGCATTTTAGTGTCTCGGCCAATTGACATATCAGATAGATCAATGCAATTGGCAGCAAAGTGTTGTGTACTAATATATATGCCAGCGGAATACTGATTGCCCATACAAAACAGCTGTCAAACAGGAATGTAATAATTGTTTTACCGCCGGAGCGCAGCACAAAATAACAGGCGTTCATGCAAGCACAAATTGGCATACAACATGCTGCAATCAAAATAAAGCTGCCCGCCATCTGTTTGACGGAATCAGTTGTCTTATATGCCTGTGGAAAAATGGGTGCAAACAGTGCCATTAACATGCCCACAAAAACACACATAATCACAGAAAAAGCAATTAACCTTGGCGCAGCCCATTTCGCCTCGTCTAATTTCCCGGCACCAAGATATTGTCCCAGAACAATTGCAATTCCACTTGCAAAAGCAATATAAGAAACATTGAAAATATTATTCATTGTATTCGCAATATTCATTCCGCTGACAACATCAATCTCCCGACCGGAATAGCACTGCATCATAGCAGCCATTCCTGCCGCCCATAGCATCTCATTCAGCATTAAAGGTGCACCTTTTTTAACAATCTGTCGCACCAACTTACCTGGTATCGTAAATCCAGACAGTACTTTTTGCATATAGGGAAGAAGATTTCTCTTCTTCATTGTCCATCCCCATACCAAAAAGAATTGAACGAATCTTGAAATTGTTGTTGCAACCGCAGCACCGGCAACACCCATATATGGCAGACCCAGTTTGCCAAAAATCAACAGGTAATTCAATGCCGTATTCAATACAACCGCTACAATACCTGCTACCATTGGCGGTGTTGTTTTTCCACATTCACGAAGAGTTCCTGAATACGCCTGCTCCATTGCCATCGGTAAGAGTCCTATCAGAATAATCCAGATGTAATCCTTGCCAAACTGCAGAGTTTGGGCCGGATCAATATCCTTGGATTCGCCCTGAAGATACAGATTGATCAATGGCTCCTGTAAAAAAGCAAATACAAGGATACCAACCAGGCAGATTGCTGTGCATATTAAAAGTTTAAACCGAAAAGTATATTTTACCCCTTCTGTATCACCTTTTCCAAAAAATTGTGCAGTAAAAATCCCGGCACCAGATACGGCTCCGAACAGAGCCAGGTAGAAGACAAACATCAGTTGGTTTACAATTGCCACACCTGTCATTTTTTCTGTCCCTAACCGTCCTACCATAACATTATCTATCATTCCAACTAAATTGGTAATTGCATTTTGTATCATAATCGGGACAGCCAGAGTTAAAGCTTTTTTCAATATTTTTTTTGTATTAATTTCTGTTCTTTTCATCATAAAACCTTTACTTTCTAATAAATTCTATTTATTAGATACATTCTTACTTTGTAATTATTTTTGTAGAATATAATAGCTTCGCCAAGAAGAACCGCATACAAGCATTTTCTATTATATAAAAAAAGCTGATACCTATGTATCAGCTTAATCCATCCGCTTCGTTATCTGGATTGCCCTAATAATGGGTTATGTGCACCAAGCAACGGATTTCCTCCATTGAGAAGAGAATTCTCCAGTGTACTGGTTCCAGATGACAAACTATTATTCCCTAATGGAGAGAATTCCGGCGCAAATACCGGATTCTCCGGTTCTGACTTTTGGATTGCATACGAGCCTCCCAAAAGCGGATTAGGGGTATTCACACTGTTATCATTTGTGTTTTCCAATGCCAGTCCGTTTAACACCGGCGAGTCAAAAATCGGCTGTTGGGTTGCGGACGCATTACCGTTTCCCCCTAATAATGGATTATATGCATATGTACTGGTTTGTGCTTGTGTTATATTCGATGTTGTATTCAGTTCTGGAAATTCAAAAGCATACTCCTGTGTTGTCGTAGCTGTAGGCTGTACTTGCTCTGGTTGCGCCTGTAGCGATGGCGAATCAAAAATTGTTTTCTCCTGTAGTGAAGGGGAATCAAAAATCGAAGTTTCCTGCGTTATTGGTGTCGTTAATCCATTCAACTTCGGTGAGTCAAATAATAATTGATTGGTAGATGCCTGCTGAGCTACCGGTTGTGTCAGCTTACCATTTAGTACTGGTGAATCAAAGATTGATGTAGTCACTGGTGATGCTACCTGTGCATTCAATACCGGTGAATCAAAGATTGATGTAGTCGCTGGTGATGCCGGTGTGACTGCCTGTGCATTCAATACCGGTGAATCAAAGATTGATGCAGTCGCTGGTGCTTCTGGCGTAACTGTCTGTGCATTCAATACCGGTGAATCAAAGATTGATGTAGTCGCTGGTGCTTCTGGCATAACTGCCTGTGCATTCAATACCGGTGAATCAAAGATTGATGTAGTCGCTGGTGATGCCGGTGTGACTGCCTGTGCATTCAATACCGGGGATTCAAAGATTGACGCCTCATTCTCTTGCGGTGTCACAGCCGCTCCCCCGCTTAACGATGGAGACTCAAACACTACTTCTTTCGAAGAAGAAAGAAATTCCAGCTTTGGTGTATTGATTGGCAATTTCTCTTTACTATCATAAACAGAAGACAACGTAATAG
Source organism: Bacillota bacterium (assembly GCA_029558315.1). Taxonomy (GTDB): domain Bacteria; phylum Bacillota; class Clostridia; order Lachnospirales; family Lachnospiraceae; genus NK4A136. The sequence continues at coordinate 2,997 of JAKQFQ010000358.1, read as the reverse complement.
CACCCAGGAATGCTGTTGACGATCCCTGCTTGGCTACCTTCATATATTTTCTAATATTATACTTACATCCCGGACAATTCTTTACAGAATCATCAACTATTCTTTTACATTCAGGGCAAACTAACATTGTCATGAACGAATCCTCCTTACAGTAAACACACCTTGCATACTATTTACTCATTTTTAGTCTATTATATTATATACACGTTCAAATAAATAATCAATCCCGGATTTAAAAAAATAACGTCATCCAGGTATTTGTTACCTTAATATGCCTCTGTGAATACTTAATTGCAACAAAAAAGATATCAGAAATTGATATCTTTCAAAGTAGCGAGAGGGGGATTTGAACCCTCGACACCACGGGTATGAACCGTGTGCTCTAGCCAACTGAGCTATCTCGCCATATATAGTGGTGCGGATAAAAGAAACTATGGGACCTATAGGGCTCGAACCTATGACCCTCTGCTTGTAAGGCAGATGCTCTCCCAGCTGAGCTAAGATCCCTCAATGAAGTATCAATGGTAATTTTTAACCCGCTTTGCCATTATATCTAATCCATAAAAGCTTGTCAATATTTTTTCTCTTTTTCTTTACTATTTTTTTATCAGTTTCGAAAAATAAGAGCCATAGATTCTTATGGCTCTTACAGCAATCAAATTCTTTCCTACAAATCAACGTCTCCATTGATTTTCCCATTATTAGCTGTATAATATGCCTTTCCATCTTCAGGTTTTACATACAGATTAATATTTTTCAATTCATCTGAATTCTTCTTTGCATAATCTTTCACAGCCTTATCCATTAACTTAGCCATATCATACTGTTCACCGTTATACTCAAGATAAATTGTTTTCTTAAGGTTTGCGTTTACCGTTGTTTTCTTAACCGGTGTACTTTTCTTGACCGGTGTACTTTTCTTAACCGGTGCGCTCTTCTTTTTTTCTTCCATGACCCATTTCCTCCCGAAATAAACACAACAAGTTGCAACTAATTACATGATATGATTTTAACCCACGCCTTCGGTTATGTCAACTTTCTTCCTTGTTTTTCCATTTTGGTCATCTTTTTTACATTCGCTCTGGCGCATAAAAACCGAGTAATTCAATGCAAGTTTCTAATATACATAGTGTATTTTGAAGCAAAGCAAGATAGCCATTTTTCTTCACGGCATCCTCCTGTGAAAGAATTTTCGTTGCATGATAAAATGAGTTAAATTCATTTGCCAGCCGGTAAATATAAGCACATACCTTATGTGGTGCACGTTCGGTAAAAGCATCTTCCACCATCGCGTTAAATCCCACCAGATCTTTCATCAAATCCTTTTCTGCAGCAGTCGTCGGTGCAATACAGGTAAGATTTTCCAGGCTTCCACCATTCTCCTCAAATTTATGCAAAATAGATTTGATTCGTACAATTGTGTACAACAAATAAGGACCTGTATCTCCTTCAAAAGAAGTAAATCTCTCTGTATCAAAAATGTAATCCTTAGAAGCCTGATTAGAAAGATCGCCATACTTCACCGCAGCCAGTGCGATCATATTGGCCGTATTCCTAGCCTCTTCCTCTGGCAACTCTTTATTTTCTTTAATTTTGTCATACATTTCATTGGCAATCTGCTGCAGTAAATATTCCAGTCGAAGCACACCGCCATCACGTGTTTTAAATGGTTTTCCATCTGCTCCGTTCATTGTTCCAAAGCCGATAAATTGCAGATCAGCTTCTTCTCTCAGGAGTTTCGTTTTTCTTGCGCAACGGAATACCTGTTCAAAATGCAGTTCCTGACGCTTATCCACAACATAAATGATTGCATTCGGCGAATACTCTTTCTCTCGCCATACAATCGTAGCAAGATCTGTCGTCTCATAATTGGCAGCACCATCAGATTTCAAAATAATACAGGGCGGAAGTTCCTTTTTATCCGTCTCTTCCTTCACATCAACAACTAATGCTCCATCGCTGATGTAGGCCAGCCCTTCTTTTTTCATTCGTTCCACCATCTGTGGAATAATTCCATCAACATCAGATTCTCCCATCCAAAGATCAAATTCCACATTAAGCTTTTGATAATTCTTTTTTAAATCAGACACAGACACATTCAGAATATGTTGCCACAGAGCACGATATCCACGTCTTCCATTTTGCAGCTGAGCAGTCGCCTCTAAAGCCTTAGCCTTATACTCTTCTTCTTTTTTACATTTACCACTGGCATAAGGATAGATTTCTTCTAACTCTGATATTGTAAATGGTGGTTCCTTAGGATATTCGCCTGTATAGTTCTCATCAAAATAGCACAAGTCCGGTTTTCTTACCCGAAGTTCTGTAATAATCTGTCCCATGGGCATTCCCCAATCACCCAAATGAACATCACCAATAACCTGATGTCCAGCATAACGAGCAATCCGCTTAATGCTTTCTCCAATAATCGCCGGACGAAGATGACCGACATGTAATGGTTTGGCAACATTGGGTCCGCCATAATCTACAATTATCGTTTGTTTCTTTTCTGGCATCTCAACGCCAAATTTATCCTCTGTCACCATTTTATTCAGGAAATCCAGAAGAAACTTTTCATCAATTTTCAGATTCAGAAATCCTGGCATAACCGCTTCAACACTTGAAAATGCTTGAGAATCCTTTAAGTTTGCAAGCACCTCATTCGCAATCATTATTGGGGCCTTTTTATATTGTTTTGCACCTGCCATTGCGCCATTGCATTGGTATTCGCACAGATCCGGTCGATTGCTGACACTAACTCGTCCCAATTCGGCATCATATCCCGACTTTTCAAATGCTTTCATCACTTCTTTTGAAATCACTTCAATAAACTTCTTCATTTTATGCCTCCGTATTTCTTTCTGGTAGTGTCAAATACCTACCTTGTTTTATTGTTCTAAACCTTGATTTTATGGGAGTTTGCACCAAAAAGAGCATTGACCTCCCTTTTTTTGATATAATGTCCTCGACCAAAATTCCAAAATACCGAAAGGAGCCAAT
>JAKQFQ010000288.1 GCA_029558315.1 Bacillota bacterium | reverse complement strand
ATCGCCTCATTCTGGTCAAAGTACACATAGTGTCCTTCTTTATGTTCTAAGCCTTCATCGTTGCAGAAGGCGTACTCTTCTGTTTGATCTGACTGGCAGATTCGAATCTGCACGGCTCCACGTCCCAAAACACTCATTAGTTTAGATTTGTGGTTCCAAAAAGCAGGAATCTGGGTTCTATCATCATAAATCAATGCCAGTCCCACAGAATCCAATTCAGGAAAATAGCGCTCCTTCTGTTCCCGAAAATCATACAAAAGTTCTCTGGATGGTCCGTTCTCCAAAAGTTGTGCTGTCTCTTCCTCTGTTTCTTCTTCCCGAAATACTGCGCCCGAGATAAAGACATATTTTTCTTTGCCATTAAAAACAGTTCTTCCAAACAACGCTGCCACACCAAATGCAAAACGTCTTGCTTCCGCCATCTGTTTAAGGTATGTCACCACATAATCCTCTATGTATATTCTGGAATTTCTGTCTATTGTACCAATCTGCCGTACATTCTTGGGCAGCTTTATCTTCTGTAATGTTTCCTGACTGATTTGTTCCATAAAATCCCCGCCTTTCTGCTTGTCCTGAAACTATTACTGTCTCAATATAGCACAGGCGGGGTTCATAAATTATCATATTATGTCAGACATAACATAGATTTTCTCGACAAAGCTTACCATGCAAACTGATAAACTGTCGTACTTTCAAATGGATGATCCGGGTCAAAGAAAGGCTGTGGAAAGGCTTTCTGATTAGCCGAATCAGGATAATACTGGGTTTCAAGGCAGAATCCCTTACGTGGTCCATTCGGATAACCTTCCTTACCAATGTTAGGTCCAATACAGTTGCCTGCATAGAACTGTACCCCAGGAAGATCAGTAAAGACATCCATACTTCTGCCGGATTTTGCTTCTGATGCATGCGCAATCTTCTTTATTTTACCATTCCATCCATCGATACAGTAATTATGATCATATCCATGAACATTCTTCAGCTGCTGGTACCCTTTCTGCGCAATATCTTTTCCTATCTTCTTTTCTTTGGTGAAATCCATCGGAGTTCCTTTGACCGGAAGAATTTCTCCACCAGGAATAGCATATTTGTCTACCGGCACAAAATTTGATGCATTTATTGTAAGCAAGGTATCATGCATGCACTTGCTTTTTGGTCCTGCCAGATTAAAGTAGGAGTGATTGGTCATATTAATTACTGTCTTTTTATCTGTTGTCGCATGATAGGAAATCTTTAATTCATTTTTATCTGTCAGTGTATAAGTCACGCTGACAGTCATATTGCCCGGATGTCCCATTTCACCGTGCTTTTTCTTCAGGGAAAATGTCACCGAGTTCTTGCCGGTTTCGGCATCCCATACCCGTTTATGGAATCCATTGTCCAGATCAGAATGCAGATTATTGCCATTTCCATTGTTTATGGGCAGCTGATACTTCTTCTTATCAATGACAAATGTTGCGTTGGCTGTTCGGTTGGCAACAGGACCAATCGTTGCTCCAAAACAACTGCCGTTAGCAAAATACATCCACAGCTTGTCGTATCCTAATACTACATCCTCTGCTTTTCCCTTCTTGTCCGGTACATAAAGGTTCTTCAAAATCGCGCCAAAGGTTATTACCTTTGCGACCATACCATTTTTGTTCTCAATTATGTAACAGTCTACTTCCTTCCCGTCCCGGGTCTTACCAAATGCTTCTTTTGTTACTGCCATGATTTCTCCTTCTTCCCTTCCTAAATTATATTTCTGTTCTACCTTCAAATGCCCTGAGTAATGTCACTTCATCGATATACTCCAGGTCACCCCCCACCGGGACCCCGCTGGCAATTCTGGTTACTTTAATTCCGGCCGGTCTAACCAGTTTGCTGATATACATTGCTGTTGTCTCGCCTTCAAGGCTGGAATTCGTTGCAATGATTACTTCATCAACATCTGCTTTCAGACGCTCGATAAGTTCCTTCAGCCGGATATCTGCCGGTCCAATTCCATTCATTGGTGAAATTGCACCATGAAGCACATGATAGACACCCTCGTATTTACCTGTCTTCTCATATGCAATTAAATCCCTTGGATTCTCAACCACCATAATCATTCGGTGATTTCTCTTGGGATTTGAACATACAGGGCATAATTCCTGGTCTGTCAGTGTACAACAACACTGGCAGTATTTGGCATGCTCTTTTGCTGTAATAATAGATTCAGACAACCTCTGCACTCGATCATGTGGAAGATTAATAATATAAAATGCCATCCGTTGTGCAGACTTTTGCCCTATTCCCGGCAAGGCAGCCAATTCCTCTATCAGTTTATTAATATCTCCACTGTAGAATTCCATTAGAAAGGAAGACCTCCAAGATTCATTCCGCCTGTCATTTTACCCATCAATTCGCCGTTTGCTTCTTCTGCCTGGCGAAGTGCATCGTTGACTGCTGCAAGAATCATATCCTGCAATGTTTCAACATCATCCGGATCTACTGCTTCTTTATCCAATACTACCTTGGTAATTTCCTTCGCTCCGGTTGCCGTAACAGACACTGCGCCACCGCCTACTGTCGCTGTAAATTCCTTGGTCTCCAGTTCCTTTTGATTCTCCTCCATCTGTCTCTGCATTCTTTGTGCCTGCTTCATCAGATTGTTCATGTTTCCCGGCATCTGTCCTCCCGGGAATCCGCCTCTTTTTGCCATGTTCATGTCCACCTTTCATAAATATATATTATTCTTCCTCGTAATCCATGCCAATTACCTGTCCCAAATCCACAAAATGATTAGAAAAATTCTGTGTCTTATCGTAGTCACGGATTTCAAAGGTTACTTCCTTACCAATATAATCTTCCAACAGTCTGTTCAGTTCCTGCTGCTTCTCAGTTTTTTCCATTTGGCCGGCCATAATTTTGTCCGGAAAGCAAAGCAGGAGTTGGCCCTGCTCGCCCATTGAGAGCTTGGCTTTGCTAAGGATTGATCTGGTCAGATTCTCAGTCATGCCATAAATTGTGGGCCATTCTCGTACAATCCTTTTAATATCATCAGGAATCGCTGCCGGCAAAAGTTGTCTGTCCTGCGTTTTGGCTTGGCTTGCCTGCACCTGATTCGTGCCAGACTCTTGATTATGAACCACTACACTTACACCACGTTCTAACTGTTCCTCAACTTTGCGTATACGCTCTATAATCGCATCTTGATTGTTTTCCATCTGAGGGCGACACAGTTTAATCAATGTCATTTCCAGAAGAATCCTTTTTTGTGTTGCGTATCGCAAACGTCCGGAAAGTTCTGCGAATATCGTAATATAACGATAAACCGTCTCCAATTCCAGCATGTCTGCCTCTTCCTTCAGACGTTTCAGATGCTCTGTGGAGACGTCCAGAACCTCTTCCACATGTTCATCCGTAGATGACTTTAACAGCATAAGATTACGCAGATACCATGTGAAATCAGTAACAAACTGTGATAGTTCCCGTCCCTGCATTACGATATTTTCCAAAAGTTCCATGCAGCCGATAATATCATCTGCAACAATTCTTCGCAAGAGTTCGCTGAAAACCTCTGTATCTACAGCCCCAAGAACATCCAGTGCCATATCATAGGTCAAAGTCTCACCATAATGAAACGCAATACACTGATCCAGCAGACTCAATGCATCTCGCATCGAGCCGTCACCGGCTCTTGCGATATAGCGGAGCGCTCTTTCCTCAACATCAACCTTCTCAATTGCCGTCAACTCCTGCAACCGACTGGTAATTGTCTCAATGGAAATCCTCTTAAAGTCGTATCTCTGGCATCTTGAGAGAATCGTAATCGGAATCTTATGTACTTCCGTTGTCGCCAGTATAAATATCACATAGGATGGGGGTTCTTCCAATGTCTTTAACAATGCATTAAATGCCCCCAAAGAAAGCATATGCACCTCATCAATAATGTAAACCTTGTATTTTCCATCCACCGGTGAATAGGATACTTCATCAACAATCTCACGAATATTATCTACGCCGTTGTTAGATGCAGCATCAATCTCTATCACATTCATGCTGGCACCTGCTGCAATTGCTTTACAGGACGCGCATTCACCGCATGGACTTTGATCTATGGGATTCTCACAGTTCACTGTTTTTGCAAATAATTTCGCAATTGTCGTCTTGCCGGTTCCTCTGGTCCCGCAAAAGAGATAGGCATGCCCAATTCGCTGAGCAGCTATCTGATTCTTCAGGGTTGTTACAATATGATCCTGTCCTTTAACATCAGAAAAATTGTCCGGACGAAATTTCCGGTACAATGCTGTATATGACATTACATTCTCCTATTTCTATCTGTTTAGTCTCCAAAACAAATGCCAAGCATCTTAGCTTCCTTGACAATAGTTGCATCCGGAGATACCAGTTTTAATTTGCCCGCCACATCCTCTAATGGCACTTTAACAATCTCACGGTTCTTATATCCTACCATAAATCCATATTCGCCCTTTAAAATAAGTTTACCTGCTTCAGACCCAAGTCGTGAAGCAAACACTCTATCATATGGACATGGAGAACCACCTCTTTGCATATGGCCGGGAACAGTTACACGAACTTCCAATCCTGTTTTCTGTGCAATTGCATCAGCCACTTCATAGGACACACTCGGAAATGTCAGTTTCTCCAATTTCTTTCTATAGTCCTTCTTACTCAGCTTCGAATCTTCATCTGAAATCGCGCCCTCTGCCACAGCCAGAATAGTAAATCTGCTTCCTGCTTCTTCACGTTTCTTTATCGCTGTGATGACACGATCAATATTGTATGGGATCTCCGGAATCAGAATAATATCTGCGCCGCTTGCCATACCAGCGTTCAGTGTCAGCCATCCGGTCTTGTGTCCCATTACTTCTACAACAAATACACGTCCATGGGAGTCCGCTGTTGTATGAATACAATCAATCACCTCTGTTGCAATATCAACTGCACTCTGGAACCCAAAGGTCATGTCAGTTCCCCACAAATCATTATCTATTGTCTTAGGTAACGTTACAATATTCAGCCCCTCTTCCCGAAGAAGATTGGCTGTTTTATGGGTACCATTACCCCCAAGAATTACCAGGCAGTCCAGATTCAGCTTATGATAGGTATGTTTCATCGCCTCTACTTTATCAAGTCCGTTCTCATCCGGCTCAGTAATCGTCTTAAATGGAGTACGCGAACTCCCAAGGATCGTACCACCCTTGGTAAGAATACCCGAAAAATCCACATTGGTAAGCATACGAAAATTGCTATAGATTAGTCCTTTATATCCAGAAAGAAATCCAAAGATTTCAACCTCCTCATTGCTGTTATGCAGTGTTTTAACAACACCACGCATCGCTGCATTTAAAGCCTGGCAATCACCACCACTGGTTAACATACCAATTCTCTTCATCGCCGCTACCTCCTATGCTTCTTAATGACATTGAAATAACAAATGTCTCAATAATAGTCTGTCCGTCACAATATGTTTTATTATAGCTTATTTTATTTTATATCACAAGCACTTGCACATTGTGTTTATCTCGATTGATCTCTACATTTTTTGTCTTGAAAAACCATTGTATATCCCGTATAATGAAACAGCTTGGAGTCGTATCGAAGTGGCTGTAACGGGACTGATTCGAAATCAGTTTGTCATTCATTTGGCACGAGGGTTCGAATCCCTCCGACTCCGCTTGGTAAATAACAGCATACATTAAAAAAAGCGTAAGCCTGTGGCCTACGCTTTTTGTTCTTCATCAACCTTTAAAATGGATATTCTTCTTGGCCCAGAGCTGCAAGGCTTTGGCATTTGTAGAGATCTTTTCCAGAGAATCAATAATGTCATTAAATGCTCCTTCTTCGTCTGCAGAAATGACACCATCTTCTGAAATCTTAATCAAAGAAGTTCGAATCGAATCAATATCCTGTAATGATCCAAGAACTTTCAATGAAAGTCTGTCAAAATCATCCATTTTTACTTCTGTTACCGTATCTATTCCGATTGGACATTCATTAGCACAATACGCATTACAAAGTTCCGGCATATTATATGCCTGAGCCATACACTTAACCTCTTCCGGATATGGTGTAATATTACCAAGTTCAATATTTGCAAGACGGGTACGCTCAATATGTAACAATTCGGAAGCACTTTCTCTGCTGGTAAATGCCACATTATCTTTTACAGCCTCGCTTCGTGCGCTATAGTACATGTTTCCAACCGCTTTTGATGCCTTTTTTCCCATTTGTCCGCCACCTTTGTCTGAAATGTCCACTTTTTATCATTTACAGTTTAGTACATCCCACCCCTGTTTGTAAAGTAAAATTCACTATTTCACGCAAATTGACATAAGATTATCAATTGATTTTACGCCTCTTGTATCCCAGTAAGTTTTACTTCTTGCTCCACGATTAAGTATATACACGGGCAGATTCAGTTCTAATGCAATTGAATACTCATTTTCTGTATCTCCAACAACCACCATTTGTGATGAATCTTTTTGAATCTGTCTTGCAATCTCCAGTTTCTGCTTTTGAGCCTCCGTTGGCGGCACCACATAAAGGGCTGTGGCATATCGTCCAATCCCCAGTCGTTCAAGTTCTGCAACCAGGTTGTCCCGATTTTGCCTTGCTGAGAGGTAGATAATCTCATTGCCCTCAATTGCTTTCAGAAAAGCAATTGTATCCGGATATAAAGTATCCGTTTCAATCCACTTTAATGTTTCTATTTGCTCCAGCCAGAGTCCCATTACGCGCTCTGCTTCCTTTTGTTCCATCCCCAGTAATTCTGTCAAATACTTCTTTCCAGAATTACCATCTGCCTTATACTGCATAAAAGCAAGTGCATCAAAATGCACATTCATCCTGTATTCCTTCAGAAGTTCCTCCATCAGTTCATAATGTCTACGATTGCTGTCAATCAGCGTTCCATCAAGGTCCAAAAGATATTTCATCGAATCACCACTTCCTCGTAGACGCGAAGAACTGTCTTTATTGTATCATCCGGTGTAAGCCATGCCTTATCAACGTTTTCCTGTAGCAGATATGCAAGAGCGGCCCTGATCAATTGAAAACCAGCCGCATTGGATAACCCAGTGCCTGCAGCAAGTCGAAGATTCACATCCATCACTTTCCATATTCCATCATGATTAATAAACTGTATATTAAACACCGTCGGAAATGGCAACTCGTCCACCATCTTTGCAACTATTGCTTCTGCCTCCGGCACTTTAACAAATGCGGCTTTGGTACATACTCCGCATTTCGATTCCAACCTTCTTCGTGCAATTGACCAGGTTGTTGTTTTATCGTAAAACACCTCCATGGTAATCTCATTGCATCCCTCGGATGTTCCGCAAAATTCCTGAATCAACTCAATCTGATCCAACTGTTCAAGCAATTCTCTCCCAACGATTTTTTTGGCTCCCACCGCGCCAAAGCCATCTATCTCTTTGACAAAATACATCTGTCCCGGCTGTACTTCGTCCGGCTTTATCAATGCTATTGTGGGAATTTGATGATTAACACAAAAATCATGCAGCTGTATTTTATTATTCATTTGCCGGCTGGTAATCAATTCAGGCGCAAGGCTCTGAATTCCCAATTGGGCAAATGTCACACAATCCGGGGCAAAATAAACCTGTTCCCATGGAATCAATGGTATTATTACATCAATATTATTTTCTTTAAGTAAACGATACATCTCTTCTGCATAGCCCTTAGCACGTACCGGCGGTACAACAAAAAAGTGATCTGCCAGTGTTGATGCAGCCACATATTGTGGTTCATTAATGTCACTGACAAATAACTCAATACGATCACTATAATATTTCTTGGCTATCTGACAAATATGCCAGGCAGATCCTGTTCCCCCTGCTGTAATCCATATTTTCATAACGGACCTCCAACTATATTACTCTTCTACCTGTTCATCCAGATTATCATATTGTTCCTCTGTATTATCACGGATTTCCTGCACAGAGTCTCCGATTTCCTGGACATTTTCTTTCGTACTAATTGTTTCCTGCATTTCCTGATACTGTTCAACATCCTTCTTTGCAAACATCACGCATAAGAATATTGTCAGGGCAACTGCCACAACCAGTATCAGCAAAAATATTCCGGAATTACTTTTCTTCATGCAACACCTCCGAATTATTTATTACCAATAATCATACACTATTCCTACCCATTTGTCTAACCAGTACCACCTTCAACATCTATAAATTCCAACGCGTTAGAATCAAAAAAAGGACGCCGTTACACCGACGTCCTGCCATTAATCAATCTAGTCCGAAAAGAACTGTGACCAGTAAAAATCATATCCACCATCCTGATAATAGAAGCCCACACCAATATGTGTAAATTCTCCATTCAAAATATTGGCTCTATGTCCCGGTGAATTCATCCATGCGGTCACAACTTCTGCCGGTGTTGTCTGACCTGCAGCAATATTCTCTCCTGCAGTAGTACATACAACTCCACATGGCTGCAAAATAGTAAAGCAGCTGCTTCCGTCCGGTCTGGTATGACTAAATAAAGTTACTGTCTCCACCGCTCTTGTCTGTGCTGCCGACATCAACTGTGGTGTTGTTGTCAACGGTTGCAAGCCATAAGCTACACGCTGCTGATTCACCAGTTCAACCACCTGCTGTGCATATCCAGCTTCAGCTGTTGTTGTCGTAGTTGTTGTTGTCGTAGTTGTTGTCGTTGCAGAAGGTGTCGCGCCTGTAGCCGTACGTCCCTCTGCCTTACCAAAATTGATATAATGCAAATAATATAACTTCAAATCATCTCCAAATGCTGCCTGAAGATCCGGATATTTATTTTTATAGACAGTAACATTAAATTCTGCGCTTGCCTGACGACCTTCTCTCATACCACAGGTTATAAAATGATTCAGTAATGCTGCTTCATTGTTGCCAAATGCTGCCTGCAAATCCGCATACTTTGCTGCGTAATAGGTACTGTCAAAAACTGCAGCATAGGTACTACTGTTGGCCGCTGCCAATACATTCATTGATCCTGCCAATGACAATGACAAAACCAATACAACTGCTACAATTGCTTTCCATTGCATCATTCTTCTCTTCATATAAAATACACCTCGCAATCCCCTCGTTGTTGCTTCCCATTTTGTTATCTATATCAAATACCGCGCGGTCTTTGTCGAACCAAACCAATACACGTTACCTATACAGTTAACTCCACCCAGGTGACCTCGCGGCACATATGAATTCCTATTTAGTGCTGCTGCGTTCCCGCCCTGACACGATTCACAGGCACATATTGCGCAAGACCCAGATTTCAACGCCACTTATATAGGGCAGCTATACCAGCGAACGCCCTCGAAAAACCATCACTCTCACTAAAGCGGATTGTGAGTACAGGGTACCGCTACCACCCCAGCTGTACGGTATAATCAGTTTATCTGTTTGCATCTCTTTTGTCAAGAACTGCTATCTACAGGATCTGGTAAACTATGAACCATTTTTGATAATATCCCAACATATGGTAAAATGCCAACTATGTTATACTAACTCCCGTCTATTATTACAAACGGCAGGATACAGAGCACCCTGATTCTTGGATGTATAGTGCAACACATCAACTATGCTTTCTGGATTATATTCCAGTTAATAACCTACGTTTTACCTTTGATTGGTGGTCTGTTAACAGTTCTGCAAGGATTCGCTCTTGAGCTTCTCAATTCGTTCTATCTTAAGGCCTGTCAGTTGTGCTACTTTTTCTGACGACATGCCATCCTGTAACATATTAACTGCTGTCCTCTCTATTCCCTCCTGCCTGCCTTCGAGTTTGCCATATTCGCATCCACTATTCCAGCCTTCCTGTCTTCCTTCCTCTCTGCCTTCCTCTCTACCTTCCTGCCTACCTTCCTCTCTTGCTTCTTCGCGTTCCTGTCGGATATGCTTTTTTGGATTGTATTCCGTTAATAACATACGTTTTACCTCCGATTGGTGGTCTGTTAACAGTTCTGCAAGGATTCCTTTTTGGATACATTCTGCAATTGCAAGTTCTAAAGCATCC
>JAKQFQ010000287.1 GCA_029558315.1 Bacillota bacterium | reverse complement strand
TTCCCGCAGATGATCGAGAGATCCGCCAGGCTGCTCATAGGCAGTATCAATAAACAGCAAATCATACTGACTAAGCAGCTCACGGTTATATTCTGCCTGTATGGAATTCATCCCAAGCTCCACTGCACATTCCAAATATAGTTTTATAGCGCTGCTTCTGGCTCCTTCTATCATAAGAAGAACCAACGGAATCAACACTCCCAGCATCAACGCCAGATAGACGCTCATCTGAGCCTGAACATTATCTTCCTTCACGGGCATCCCTCTTTCTCTCTCTTTCATATGTTACTTACGCAGCTTGTTAGTTAAATGTCTCTGTTTTGTCTGTGATGTTATCAAACAGATCACTGACAATCCCCGTTATTTCTTCCCTAAAGATGATTACCAGTCCAACCAGCACGACGATAATCAATATTACTTCAACTGTTCCCATTCCCTCTTCATCCTGAAAATAATTCTTTAAAATATTCATACCCATTTCCTCCTTTAAATTGTCATAAACGCCGGAACCATAATAACTACCATAACAATCAGCAGCATTAGTATCATTGGTACCAATAGCTTGGTTCCAGCTTCTTCTCCAAGTTTTCTTGCATTACTCTTCTGATCCTGAAGTGCATCTCTTGCTTCTTCCTGCAGAGATTCCAAAAATCCTCTTGCACCCATTTTTACATTCTGTTCCAGCAAAGCTATCAGCTTCACATAACGTTGTACTCTACAGCGTGTCGCAAAATTCTGATAAGACCTCATTTCACCAGTTCCACTCTCCATCTCATACATGGTATAGAGCATTTCTTCATAAACATAGTGTTTCTTCTGTCCTGCATTTCTTGCATTCTGATAATCCATTGCCATCTTTCTCCATGCATTGCGAACAGTCATTCCCGCGCCTACAAGAAGCGCAAGTTTACTCACCATCTCCGGATAGTCCGCTATCATCTCCTGATTTCGTTTCTTTACCAATTGATCCAGATCACGATCTGCTCCAACATAGATTACTATTCCTGCCGCCAGAATCAGCCCAAACAAGAAGACTGCATTGCGTTTCTTCTCCTCCTGCCAGACAACCTTTACTCCATTCACACTATCTGGTAACGAAAAATAAGGTTCCCTGGCAGATTCTCTTGCCTGTTCGCTAATTGCTCCATCCAACGCAAGACGATACTCTTCCTGCACTGTCAATGCTCTTGGATAAACCATGACCGGAAAGCTATACTCCTCTGCATAATCCAAATATGTAATAGTTGCAGTCAGCATCACAAGTACACCTTTGGCATCAATCCCATCCTCAAGAGTTCCGTGACGGTCAAGGATTCCTGTATGGTCCATCTCCCAGTGTACGACAAATGGATATCCATCAACTGTTTCCACTAGATTCATGTCCTTGTCCACATGATTGGCAGAATCATTATCTGACAGTACTGTCATTTCCAGAGTTTCTCTAAACTCCGGAAGGATACTATCTATCTCCTCCTGTGTGTATTCACGTTCTGCTACATGTACCGGAACCTTCTCCAGCACTTCAGCGTCCACAACCGCTGTCAGTTCCACTGTATAGTCTTCTCCAGTTCCTTCCTCCCTCTTCAAATCATATGCATTCACAAGTATGCTTTTCTTCTCTTCCTTCATGGATAACAACATTGCAAGCGTACATCCAACAAACAGCAGCAAGATACACATCCCGGTCTTTTTTACAAAGTGAATGGAGCTAACTCTGACACGGTTGGCTGCCGGTTCCAGAAGTCCAATATTCTCTTCATTTCTGGTAAATATTCTCTTCTGCAAAGCTTTTTGAAACGGATGCCCACGCTCCCCGCCACGAATGATTCGTAGCAACCAGGTTGCCACCCTGTAAAACGGTTTGGTAATACAAGAGGTTTCTATTTCCTCAGGAACATTTTCTTTTCTTACCATTATCGCCACTGCGACAATTACACCTATTATGACTAACATTACAATCTGAAATTGATTCATACTAACTCCTTTTCTTGCGTATATAACAAACGAGTCCATGACGACGGATACCTGCAAATGACAGCTATAAGAATATAGCCGGAGCAATTTACACTAACCGCTAATAATAATTTTATTGAATTGACAGAATCCGATCTGCAAGAAGATACGCAATCAGATACAGGATGAGCAAAACGCTCATAAGAATCACACCAAAGAGGTTGTGATAAAGACAATCGAAGAAACCAGGCGATGTGGCATCGATGTATAGAATAATTCCAAATGGAACAACATTCATTATGTTTTGTTCCATCTTCTTTGCACTAATCATAGTCATAATCTCCCGACGGACCTCAATCTTATCTGCAATGAGGTCAGCGGTATTTTTGAGGATGCCCGGTAGATTGCCACCACTCCTCTTGGCAATTGTAAATACCTCAGCAAATTCACTGATATCGGTTATTTCACAACGTTTAGATAATCCTGCAAGGATGGATTCAAGACTAATGTTATTGCGAAGCTCCTTGGACAGCAACGTGAGCTCTGTGACAATCAGGGCCTCTGTACCATAAAGAAGGACAAGGTCCTCTCTGGCATGAAGAAATGCATTTTCTATCGAGTAACCAGCCTGCAGTCCAGCAATAACAGAATTCATCATTTCACGAAACTGCAGAGTCAACTCCTCCTTACGCTTTTGTATGATGCTTTTCTTACGATAAAGCAGGAAGGGATAAATCGCAGGAAGCAGCAGTAGTATGGCAATGGGAGAGCGATAGAACACATAAGCTAACAGAGCAATAATTCCAACACCCTGTGCACCATAGAACAGAATCTCCATCGGCCTGTAATGATAGACCCGATAATCCGGCAGTTGAACCTTTTCCATTTGATTCACCCCCCTGCTGCCAGACCGGCACTTCGTAGTTTCTCAATATTTTGCAGTTCATTGACCTTCTTGAGCGTACCGATAATCTTACCATTATCTCCGGTTTCTTCGAATTGATAGAGGACAGATGTCTCGATTCTGTCTCCAACCAGGGAGAGAACTTCTACGATTTCCAGAACTTTTCGACTCTTATCACGTAATCTTCCAAGATGAACAATGATATCAATTCCACTGGCAATCTGTCCGCGAATTGCAGAAAGCGGAAGATCCATTCCCATGAGTGTCATGGTCTCAAGACGGGATAACATATCTCTTGCACTGTTCGCATGACCTGTGGAGAGAGAACCGTCATGTCCGGTATTTAACGCCTGAATCATGTCGATTGCTTCACTTCCCCGTACCTCACCTACAATGATTCGGTCCGGTCGCATTCGAAGCGAACTCTTAATCAGATCACGAATGCTGATTTCCTTACAACCTTCTACATTGGCATTGCGGGTTTCCATCCGAACAAGGTTTAAAACACCGGTAATCTGCAGTTCAGCACTATCCTCAATGGTAATAATCCGCTCATCTTTTGGAATAAAATCCGACAGAGCATTGAGAAATGTTGTCTTGCCGCTTCCGGTTCCACCACTGATAAAGATGTTATAACCAGCGATTACCAACTGCTGCAGGAAATGAACCACCTCTTCATCCAATGCGCCGAATCGAACCAGATCCTTCATCTGAATCGGATGCTCCGGAAACCTTCGAATCGTTACGATAGGTCCATTCAGTGCAACTGGTGCAAGCACAATGTTAACTCTGGAACCATTTTGCAGGCGGGCATCAACGATTGGAGAAGCTTCATTTACGCATCTGTTACAATGAGCCACAATCTGCTGGATAACGTCCTCTAGCTTCTCATTGGATTCAAACTGCTTGTCCCAGCGAAATAGCCTTCCGTCGCGCTCAACAAAAATATGATCCTTACCATTGATCATAATCTCCGTAACCAATGAGTCCTCCGTCAGTTCCTGCAGAATATCAAGCTTGCGGATTGCATAGAACATTTCCCTGGCAAGCTGCTCTTTAAGTTGATAGGGAAGAAAGTGCTCTTTTGCACATTTAAGAACCTCTGTGTCAATCAGCTCCTGTATTTCTTCATCTTCTTGCTCTCTTGCATAACTGATCTGATTCTGGATTGCTGTTTTTAATTCCTGCCTGATTGCCTGTAAATCCATCTATCCTGCCATCTCCTTTTGAATAATCTTGCGTACATATCCGGCCAGTTCTGAATAAGGAAGGTCCGCCAACGAGGATGGCAGCTTCTTAAATACCGGTATCTCACACTGTGTGGTCCGCTCTCTGACATCCTTGTATTCCAGTCGGTTCAAAAGTTCCTCATATTGTTCCATCTTCGCTGCAGCCATACCATCATGATTTGCAATGGTATAAATGTAATTGCATTCCCGCAGTACATTGAGAAGCCCCTGAATCATTTCCGAAAGATCCAGAATAATGTAATCATAGGAACCCATTTCCCTAAGGGTTCGAATGAGCAGCATCCAGTTCTCCTCGGATATGGCACTTAAGTCAACAAAGGAAAATGCCGGTGATACAAAATCAAGACCATTGATATTAACCACCATGCTCTCCAGCTTGAATCTTAACCGTTGCGCTCCCCCACGCAGGTAATAAACCAGATCTGTCAGATCTTTATCCATTTGCCCCTCCACCAGGCGGGACAGTCCGGAAAATGGTTCAAAATTAAGGTACAGAACATTGTTTTCTTTTGAGAGGAATTGCCCTACCAGAAAGGAAAATGAGGTCTGCACACATCTTCCAACCGGTGAATAAACTCCGATTAGCTTCGTCTCTCTTCGCTCTCCCTGATCGGACGTGACCTCTTCCTTTCTGCTGTCATAGATCTTTAGAATCTCTCTTCGGATACACTCGACTGATTGATATTTGAAGATTACGTTGTCTGCTTCAATGTCATCGCCCTGCTCCTTTAGTAAAACCAACAGTCCTAAATCCTTCCCCGATGCCAGTTCCTGATAGATTGCGGCACTGGCAAGAACAATCTCATGATGTGCCACACCTCCGTCCTCTAACAGTTGTTTTGCACTGCGATAAACACTGATTGTAAAGGGAAATGCTCCACGCAGACAGAGCATCTCCTGTAAACGATACAGATATTGCTCATCTGTATCACAAATTGCCATAATATTTGTTTTCAATACCATCCCTCCAGATATTGTATGGTCGCCAGTAAAATCGCGACACTGTAATGAATTGTTGTGAATTGGTAGTTCTTAGGTGCAGAGCGCAGAATCAGAATCTGTGTCCGTAGATTGCGGGTTGCCAGAATCTTAAGAACTCCGAGAACTCCGCCGTAGAAGAGTGATAGAATCACGATGGTCATGCCTCCCTGTATGCCAAGGATTGCAGCCAGTGCGGCCAGTAATTTGGAATCTCCACCCCGTAATGCACGGATGAGATAGAGCAGAAAGGTTACCAGCCAAATCAGAAATGTACTTTTTAGTGATAGCAACAGACCTGGCGGTCCGGCCCTGTACAGGTGATAAAACAAACCTGCCGCCAGTCCGGTTGCAGTCAAAACATTTGGTATCTTCCCTTTTTTTTCATCAAAAATGACAGAAAGTGTAAGAAGACATAAGACTCCTGCAATCATCATTACCTCCATAACTGAAATAACATTTGAATAATACCACTTGAAATCACAAAATAAACTACAATTAAATCACAAATTAAATCACAAAATTACACACAAAAAGGACACCTAATCTTACTAAAATAAAGGAAAAATCTGTTAACTGAAAACCCATTGACTGGTAGATAACAGACGTTTGCAGAAGACTCTGCTTTGACTTGTTTTGAATATTATCACGAAATTTTTTTTTTGACAAGAGGTTTTTTGTAATTTTTCAAATTTATATGAGCTATTTATGATAATGCCCTAACATACCATAAGGGAAAATGTCCCACCAAAGCATCTGCCATTCCATCCTTTCTCTCTTGCCTCTTCGCGTTCCTGTCGGATATGCTTTTTTGGATTGTATTTTAGTTAATAACATACGTCTTACCTTTGATTGGTGGTCTGTTAACAGTTCTGCAAGGATTCGCTCTTAAGCTTCTCAACTCGTTCTATTGTAAGACCTGTCAGTTGTGCTACTTTTTCCGGCGACATGCCATCCTGCAACATGTTGACTGCTGTCCTCTCTATTCCTTCCTGTCTGCCTTCCTGTCTGCCTTCCTGCCTGCCATATTCACATCCACTATTCCAGCCTTCCTCTCTTGCCTCTTCGCGTTCCTGTCGGATATGCTTTTTTGGATTGTATTCCGTTAATAACATACGTTTTACCTCCGATTGGTGGTCTGTTAACAGTTCTGCAAGGATTCCTTTTTGGATACATTCTGCAATTGCAAGTTCTAAAGCATCC
>JAKQFQ010000285.1 GCA_029558315.1 Bacillota bacterium | reverse complement strand
GAAAATGAGGATTAATCTGTGCCTGCAGATATTTCAGTTTGGCATCCTTTAGGTGCGCCTCCATCAGAAGTTCCCACTCCTTCATTTCATTTTCTTTTTCCAAGCTTTCCCGCAACTTTTGAATATGATTCTTCAGATTGACAATCATCTCATTAAAAGCCCTGGTCAAAACAGCCACTTCGTCATTGCCCTCATTATCCAGCAGAGCAATCTCCAAATCTCCATCAGACACATGATTGGCTCTGTCAGCAAGCTGTTTCAGCGGTTCTGTAATACTGCTTGTAAGCATAAATAAGAGTAATGCATTTAAAAAGCCAACAAAAAACAAGGTCAGGACATTAACCTTTTCTGAATATTCCAAGGCGTCCAACAGTTTTTTATATTGTATGGTATTATTTTCAAATCTGGTATTATTCAAGCTGTAAATGTATGCATTCAGATAGGAATACATGACCTCCGTCTCTTCATACAGCAGTTTGTATCGTTCTACATTCCTGCCCCGTTTCGCCTCAACAGCATCCATGGTCAGTTCCAGATAGCTCTGCGACATCCCATAGATATTCTTTTCCATCATATCAATGTCATTGCTTATAACCTTTTGATTCAGTGCAGTCAGCATTTCATTATAATTCTGCTCATCCACAAAATAATCGCCCATGGAATCCGAGGTCTTTGTATTCAGATACTCCGTCATGGATTCCTGCACACAGGACAAAGCATTTTGCAATTCATTCAGATAAGCGTTGCTTTCATAGATATTATCAATTCTTTGCAGCATCTGGTTAATGCCAAAGTATATGTAGAGATTGACCGCAAATATGATGATTGTCGTCAGCAGAAAAATCCCCAACAGCTTGGTTCTGATGGAAATTGTCCGTTTATTGTTATTGTTATTGTTCTGGTTCTGGCTCTTCTTCATTCACATAATCCCCTACATTTTTTTCATTTACTACATTAACATTCATCGTAATATAGTCACTGACATAGCCTGTTGTAATGTATTCATTCATTGCATCTATACAAAGTTCGCCCATTTGTTGTGCATCTACAACAACCGTAGAATAAATGACACCTTTCTCAATCGCATTCATAATCGTTGCCGAGTCATAGTATCCAATGATGGTAACATCACCAACCATATTGTAATCCACGATTGCCTGATAGGCACTGATCGTATTAGTCTCGTTTAAACAGATCATAACATCCGGTATCTGCGTCTGATTGACAAAAATATTACGAATTACCTCCTGTGTTCCAAATGCATCATCACTGTACACCGGTTGCAACACGACATCAAGTTGTAAATGATTGCCTTCATTGGCCAGTGTATCTGCAAATCCATCATATACAATATTCTGACCTGAGCTGGAACTATTAGCATCCACAAAAATCAGCACAGAATCCATTTGTGTTGTCGCAAATTTGATAACCTGTCTGGCATACTCCCGACCCAGATCATAATCACTGATTCCAACAAACGCATTACGATCACTTCCATAATTATCATTTAATGCTGTGATTACAGGGATTCCTGCATCAACCGCTTTTTTTATCATTTCCTGTTGTACTTCACTTTCATCGCCCTCCAGAATGATTCCATCCACGCCAGACGCAATGGCTATCTCCATCAATTCCTCTTTGCTGTAATCCACTGCAAGATTGCTTCCCATGCGCTCTACATAGGCACCGATACTATCACCTCGTGTAACGGCACCTTCATACACACTTTGCCAGAAAGTCTCATTGCCATCCTCCGTAATTAGGACATAGTGATACTGATATTCTGTATATGCTTCATCCGCCGTACCAATGGTTCTGTTCATCTGCAGTTTCCACAATGCCAGACAACCAATCGTCAGCAAAATGGCCAATGCGATACACAGTGCAATTTTAAACATTCCATCTTTTCTTTTCACATCAATTACCTGCTTTTTGTCTTTTTTTCATAATACCATTTTTTTTTTAAAAAAGTATTTCTTTCCTGTTGCCTGTCATATTATAATTATAATGTAATTTAATTTTATCCACTGAAACGAGGTGCATTATGGAAATAGAACGCAAGTTTTTAATCAAGGAGCTTCCTGCCAATCTGGAGAACTATCCATTTCATGTGATTGAACAGGGTTATCTTTCTACCGGTCCTGTTGTCAGAGTCAGAAGACAGGATGAGACCTATTATATGACCTATAAAGGGGAAGGATTGTTAGCACATGAAGAATATAATCTGCCACTGACCGCAGAGGCCTATCAACACCTTCTACAGAAAGCAGATGGCAATATCATCCGTAAGAAACGCTATCTGATTCCGATTGAGGATACAGCGCTTACCATAGAGCTTGATATCTTTGAGCCGCCCTTTGCACCCTTGGTCATTGCAGAAGTGGAATTCACAAGCATCGAAGAAGCCAACGCCTTTATAGCACCTGACTGGTTTGAGAAAGATGTCACTTCCGACCGTCGCTATCATAACAGTAACATTGCAGGAACCACCATTCAGGGAACGGGCTGGTGCCATCGCATTGATTAGTATTCCCGACAAAACAGAGTCGCCCTACGGCGACTCTTTGCTTCTTCACGTTCCTGCCTGATATGCTTTTTTGGATTGGATTGTATTTTAGTTAATAACATACGTTTTACCTTTGATTGGTGGTCTGTTAACAGTTCTGCAAGAATTCGCTCTTGAGCTTCTCAACTCGCTCTATCGTAAGACCTGTCAGTTGTGCTACTTTTTCCGGCGACATGCCATCCTGTAACATGTTGGCTGCTGTCCTCTCTATTCCTTCCTGTCTACCATGTTCACATCCACTATTCCAACCTTCCTCTCTTGCTTCTTCGCGTTCCTGTCGGATATGCTTTTTGGGATTGTATTCCGTTAATAACATACGTTTTACCTCCGATTGGTGGTCTGTTAACAGTTCTGCAAGGATTCCTTTCTGGATACATTCTGCAATTGCAAGTTCTAAAGCATCC
>JAKQFQ010000323.1 GCA_029558315.1 Bacillota bacterium | reverse complement strand
ATTCGATAAGCCCTAATGATTATGATGAATATTTCAATGAAAACAACCAAAGAAACCACTTCTGAGAAAGAACTTGATTTGCAGAAGCAATATATGGAGCAGGCCAAACAACTTGTCAGTATTAAGGCTCAACAACTTGGACACCCGTTAACCTGTTGTGTAACGACTTTTGGATGTCAGATGAATAGCCGTGATTCCGAAAAGTTAAGCGGCATATTAAAGGAAGTTGGATATCAACTGACAGATTCAGAGACTGCTGATTTTGTCATTTACAATACCTGTACTGTAAGAGACAATGCAAATCAACGCGTTTATGGACGTCTTGGTGTCCTTGGCGGAATGAAAAAAAAGAATAAAGAGAAGAAGATTGCATTGTGTGGCTGTATGATGCAGGAGCTTTCCGTAATTGACAAAATCAAAAAGAGCTATTCTTTTGTTGATTTGATTTTTGGAACACATAATATCTATAAATTCCCTGAATTGTTATGTCATATGCTCAATGATAATCATATGATAATTGATATCTGGGATGAAACAAAGGCAATTGTAGAAGAACTCCCGGTTGAACGTAAATATCGTTTCAAATCCGGTGTCAATATTATGTTTGGCTGTAATAATTTCTGCAGCTATTGTATCGTACCTTATGTACGTGGACGGGAGCGAAGCAGAAGCAGCAAAGATATCCTTGATGAGATTAACACATTGGCAGGGCAGGGCGTCGTTGAGGTGATGCTGCTAGGTCAGAATGTTAATTCCTATGGTAAAAATCTTGAGGAAAAGATCACGTTTGCAAAACTCTTGCAGGAGGTTGAGAAGATAGATTCAATCAAAAGGATTCGATTTATGACTTCACATCCTAAGGATTTATCGGATGAACTGATAGAAGTAATGCAGAATTCAGCCAAGATATGCCGTCATCTTCATTTGCCCCTGCAGTCAGGAAGCAGCAGAATCTTACAGCAAATGAATCGTCGATATACCGCAGAAGATTATCTTGCACTTGTTAAAAAATTACGAAACAGTATCCCTGATCTTTCCCTGACGACTGACTTAATTGTTGGATTCCCGGGAGAGACGAAAGAGGATGTTGACGAAACCATACGAATGGTCAAAGAAGTGGGATTTGAAAATGCATTTACTTTTATCTATTCCAAAAGAACAGGAACACCGGCTGCTGCAATGCCTAATCAATGCAATCCGGCAGAAGTAAGTGCTAATTTTGACAGGCTGCTTAAAGCTGTTCAGGAAACAGCAAGGGAAAGAATTGCCGGAATGGAAAAAATCACCGGTGAAGTGTTGGTGGAAGAAGTTAATGAACAGGATGCCAATATGGTTACCGGAAGGCTTTCTAATAACCTTTTGGTTCATTTTAATGGCAGCAAAGATTTGATTGGTACCTTTGTTAACGTACGACTTGTTGAGAATAAAGGTTTTTACTATATTGGCGAAATGATTTAGGAGGAATACTGTGGAACCAATTCTGGAACAATTAACACCGATGATGCAACAATATATGGAAACGAAAAAAGAGTACAAGGATTGTATTCTTTTTTACCGTCTTGGAGATTTCTATGAAATGTTCTTCGATGATGCATTGATTGCATCAAAAGTGCTGGAGATCACATTAACCGGCAAGAGCTGCGGTATGGAGGAACGGGCTCCGATGTGCGGAATTCCTTATCATGCAGTAGATTCCTATCTGAATAAACTGGTATCCCATGGCTATAAGGTTGCAATCTGTGAACAGATGGAAGATCCTAAGCTTTGCAAAGGGCTTGTAAAACGTGATGTAATCAGGATTGTGACTCCGGGAACCAATATGAATATTCAGGCTTTGGAAGAGAGCCGCAATAATTATATCATGTGTATTGTTCACCTGCAGAACAGGATTGGCATCTCTTTTGCGGATATTTCTACCGGAGAGTATTTCCTGACTGAAACAGATGATACCAAGAAGATGATGGATGAAATTCAGAAATTCATGCCGGTCGAAATTATTTGCAATGATGCTTTTCTGGTTTCGAATGTTGATATTGAAGATTTAAAAGGAAGGCTCGGAATTGCCTTATATGGTCTGGAACCATGGTATTTTGAAGACTATGGATGTAAGAAGACACTGATGGAGCATTTTAAGGTGGCTTCTTTAGGTGCGCTTGGAATAGATGATTTTCCGTCCGGTGTCATTGCTGCCGGAGCTCTGCTGCAGTATCTGCTGAACACGCAGAAGATTTCGCTTTCACATCTGACACATATTTTCCCTTATGTCAGTTCAAGATATATGCTTTTAGACAGTTCTACCAGAAGAAATCTGGAGCTTTGCGAAACACTTCGTGAGAAACAAAAACGAGGAACTTTATTCTGGGTCCTTGATAAAACCAAAACTGCCATGGGTGCCAGAACACTTCGAAGCTATCTTGAACAGCCACTTGTTCAAATGGATGAGATTATACAACGTCAGGATGCAATTGAAGCCTTTTCCAATCACAGTGTCGATCGTGATGAGATTCGTGAATATCTCAATACCATCTATGACCTTGAACGTTTGCTGTCAAAGATCAGTTATCGCTCCGCGAATCCGCGTGACATGATAGCATTTAAGAATTCCTTAAAAATGATTCCGTACATGAAGCAGTTGATTGAGGCATTGCCGGAGACGTTAATACAGACGATTAACAATTCCATGGATGGTCTTACAGACATTTATAACCTGATTGATGCAGCGATCATCGAAGAACCGCCCCTTTCTACAAGAGAAGGTGGTTTTATCAGGTCAGGGTATGATAAAGATATTGATCATTTAAGAGAAGCCAAAACAGAAGGAAAAACCTGGCTTGCACAGTTAGAAGAACAGGAACGGGAACGAACCGGAATTAAGAATCTAAAGATTAAGTATAATAAAGTCTTTGGGTACTATTTGGAAATAACCAATTCCTATAAGGATCTTGTCCCTGAGGATTATGTGCGTAAACAGACTTTGACCAATGCGGAACGATATATGACTCCGCGATTAAAAGAACTCGAAGATTTGATCCTGAATGCAGAAGATAAACTCTATACGTTGGAATATGATGCATTTACAGCACTTCGAGATCAGCTGGATGCGAATCTTGACAGAATTCAGAAGACCGCAAGAGCCATTGCCATGCTGGATGTGTTTACAACTTTATCGGTCGTTGCAGAACGTAATCATTATATAAGACCCAAAATGAATACCAGGGGAATTATTGATATCAAGGGTGGGCGTCACCCCGTTGTTGAAAAGATGATTAGTAACGATATGTTTATTGATAACGATACTTATCTGGATACCAAAAAGAATTGTATCAGTATTATCACAGGTCCGAATATGGCCGGTAAATCAACCTATATGAGGCAGGTTGCGCTGATTGTGCTGATGGCACAGATTGGTTCCTTTGTTCCTGCTAAGTCTGCCAGCATAAGTCTTGTGGATCGAATTTTTACGCGTGTTGGTGCTTCTGATGATTTGGCAAGCGGACAATCGACCTTCATGATCGAGATGAATGAGGTAGCAAATATTTTAAGAAATGCCACTCCGGACAGCTTGCTAATTCTCGATGAGATAGGAAGAGGTACCTCAACTTTTGATGGACTTTCCATTGCCTGGGCGGTCATTGAACATATCAGCAATAAAAAGCTTTTAGGTGCAAAAACCTTATTTGCGACGCATTATCATGAGCTGACTGAACTGGAAGGCAAAATGGATAATGTGAATAATTATTGCATCGCCGTGAAAGAGAAAGGCGATGATATTGTCTTTCTTCGTAAAATTGTTCGTGGTGGTGCAGATAAGAGCTATGGTATACAGGTTGCAAGGCTTGCCGGAGTTCCGGATATGGTTATCGACCGTGCCAAAGAGATTGTAATGCAGCTGATGGATAATGATATTACGGAAAAAATTCAGGCCATAGCAGTTGACACCAAAGGAGAAAAACGTACACCTGTCAAAATTGAAGAGGTTGAGTTGGAGCAAATGTCTTTACTGGATACGGTTAAAGATGAAGATATTATCAGTGAATTACAGGATCTGGATATCAGTAATATGACACCATTAGATGCAATGAACTCTCTCTACCAACTGCAAAACAAACTCAAGAATCGATGGTAATTAATAAAGGAGCAAAAGATGGCAGTTATTAAGATACTTGACCATGGTACAATTGATCAGATTGCAGCAGGAGAAGTGGTAGAACGTCCTTCAAGTGTTGTAAAAGAACTTGTGGAAAATGCGATGGATTCCGGAGCGAATGCAATTACTGTAGAAATCAAAGACGGTGGGATTGAATTGATACGTGTAACGGATAATGGAAGCGGTATTGAGAGGGAAGATATTCGCAATGCATTTCTAAGACATGCAACCAGTAAAATCAGGACCATTGATGATTTAAGTACCATACATTCGATGGGATTTCGTGGAGAAGCACTTGCCAGTATCGCTTCAGTTTCCAAAGTTACTATGATTACCAAGCGAAAAGATGATCTCATGGGATTGCAATATGAACTGGAAGGCGGCGTTGAAAAAGAACTCGATGAAATAGGTGCACCCGATGGAACAACGATTCTGGTACGGCAATTATTTTACAACACACCTGTTCGACGTAAATTTTTAAAATCACCTTCGACAGAAGGCAGTCATATTGCGGAGCTTATGGAGCATCTTGCTATGAGTCGTCCTGATATTTCCTATAAATTCATTCAAAACGGACATACACGCTTTATCACCAATGGAAATGGCAATCTAAAAGAAGTGATTTATCGAATCTATGGCAGGGATATGACCAGGGAAGTAATTCCGATTTCATTTGAAAACAATGGAATTACCATTAACGGATTTTTGGGAACTCCAGCCAATAATCGTCCCAATCGTAATTTTGAAAATTATTTTATAAATCAGCGTTATATTCGTAGTGATGTAATATCCAAAGGAATTGAAGAGGGGTATCGTGCCTATCTGATGCAGCACAAATTTCCATTTTGTGTACTGCATATCAGTATCGACACACATGAAATAGATATTAATGTACATCCATCCAAAATGGATATAAGATTTCATAACCAGCAGGAGTTCTTTGATTTGATGAGGCACGCAGTTGAAGATGCGCTTCATTCCAAAGAAATGATTCCCAAAGTCGAACTTGTTAAAGAGGATGAAAAGTTTGAATCGTCTCCTGCGCCGGAACCATTTGAAACGCAAAGAAGATTAGAAGAAAGCGGAGAAAACAGAGAAACTCCCCTGCATTTAAATGCGACTGTAAAGGCTGTCAATCGGGATATCTTTGCTGTTGATTTCACAAAAGACGAACCCATTGTTACAGAACCGGAAAAACTCTCAGAGCCTGAGAGAATCACAGAGCCTGAGAATATCACAACCCCTGAGAGAACTGCAAACCCTCAAATTAATTCAGAATCGGGAATAAAGGCAGAACAACTCTCTTTATTTGAAGAGGAGCGGGTAATCTCTCCAAGTTCGAGAGCAAAGTATCATTTGCTTGGACAGATTTTTGACACTTATTGGATTCTGACTTTTAGAGATGCGCTTTATTTTGTTGACCAGCATGCAGCTCACGAGAAAGTGAATTATGAACGTCTGATGAAAAGAGTCAGGGAGAATCAGGTGGTCTCACAGCAATTGAATCCACCATTTATCATCACTTTATCGCAAGGCGAGCAGAATGTTTTACAGAATCATTTGACGTATTTTGAACGTCTTGGATTTGAAATGGAAGAATTTGGTGGAAATGAATATGCAATTCGAGCAATTCCACTTGAACTTTACCACAATGATCCGCAGGAAATGATTCTGATGATGATTACGCAGCTGAGCGAAAAAGGCAACACGGGAACACCTGAAGCAATTACACAAAATATTGCAACCATGGCATGCAAAGCCTCCGTCAAGGGTAATATGAAGATTTCTTCTGATGAAATGAATGAATTGTTAGACGAACTTTTAACTTTGGAGAATCCATATCATTGTCCTCATGGACGACCTACAATGTTTTCTATGAGCAAAACAGAAATCGAGAAGAAATTCAAACGTATTCTGTGATGAAGCAGAGAGGGATCATAATGGAGAAAAAACCACTAATTATTATAGCGGGCCCTACCGCTGTCGGTAAAACTGATATTTCAATTGCTCTTGCCAAAGCAATTAATGGTTCAATCATTTCAGCAGATTCCATGCAGGTCTATCGAGGTATGGATATTGGTTCGGCTAAGATTAAGCCTTATGAAATGGATGGGATAGCACATTATCTGATTGATATTCTTGAACCGAGTGAGGATTTTAACATTGTTTTATTTCAAAAATATGCAACGCAGGCAATCGCGGATATTCAAAAAGCCGGTAAAATCCCCATTCTTGTTGGCGGTACCGGTTTCTATATTCAGTCGATTCTATATGGGATAGAGTTTACCACGAAAGAAACGGATCAAAATTACCGCAGAGAACTTCAGACAATACTGGATGAGAAGGGAAGCTCCTGTCTTTATGAAATGCTAAAAACAGTGGATCCCAAATCCACAGAAATCATTCATGAGAATAATACGAAACGGGTCATGAGAGCCTTAGAATACTATCATGAAACCGGAGAATGCATCTCAGAGCATAATGAAGAACAACACCTTAGAAAAAGTGCTTACCTGGATGCTTATTTTGTCCTCAATGATGAACGAAAACATCTATACGAACGAATCGATGCACGAGTAGAGCAAATGATTACGGATGGTTTAGTCGAAGAGGTTCGTAAACTTAAAAACCGCGGACTAATTGCAACACAGGTCTCCATGCAGGGACTAGGTTACAAAGAAATCATGGCTTATCTTAATGGAGAATGTACCCTCGATGAAGCAGTTTATCGAATTAAACGTGATACGAGACATTTTGCCAAACGTCAGTTAACCTGGTTTCGAAGAGAAGAAAACACCATATGGATCAATCGCAATGAGTTCGTTAATCCAAAGAAAGAAATTCTGCCAATTATGATTAAAACTTTAAAAGAAAGAGGCATAGTAAAATGACAATGAATCAGCAAATCTATCAGGAATTAGGGATTGATGCAGAGGTTTATGAGCTTGGAGAAAAGACCTGCTTAAAACTAAATGAGCGCTTTAAGGAATTTGAGAAAGTTGCAGAATATAATCAGCTGAAAGTGTTAAAAGCATTTCAGAATCAGAAGGTCAGTGAGGCATGTCTTCTTGGAACCACCGGATATGGTTATAATGATCTTGGCCGCGAAACATTAGAACGTGTATATGCAGACCTTTTCCATACAGAAGATGCATTGGTAAGACCACAGATTACCTGTGGCACGCATGCGCTTGCCCTGGCTTTGATGAGCAATCTAAGACCAGGAGATGAACTTTTAAGCCCGGTTGGTAAACCATATGATACCTTAGAAGAAGTGATTGGTATTCGTGACAATCTAAAAAACAAAGGCCATTCCGGCTCTTTAAAGGAATATGGCATCACCTATCGTCAGGTTGATTTGATGGAAGATGGTTCCTTTGATTATGACGGTATCAGGGCAGCGATTAATGAAAAAACCAGGATGGCAACCATTCAGCGTTCCAAGGGCTATCAGACAAGACCCACATTATCAGTTCAAAGAATCGGTGAACTGATTACATTTATGAAAAACATTAAACCGGATCTTATTGTTATGGTGGACAATTGTTATGGAGAATTTGTTGAGACAACAGAACCCTCCTATGTAGGTGCAGATCTTGTAGTTGGTTCTCTGATTAAGAACCCGGGGGGTGGACTTGCTCCAATTGGCGGTTATCTGGCAGGAACCAAAGAATGTATAGAAAATGCCGCATTTCGCTTAACGTCTCCCGGACTTGGCAAGGAAGTTGGTGCTTCGCTTGGCGTATTACCTTCCTTTTACCAAGGACTTTTTCTTGCTCCCAAAGTAACCTGCAATGCGTTAAAGACGGCTTTATTTGCCGCCAGTATTTATGAAGATTATGGATTTATGGTTATTCCAAACAGCACGGAATCAAGACATGATATTATTCAGGCGATTACGTTTGGCTCTAAAGATCGTGTTGTGGCCTTTTGCGAAGCAATTCAGGCAGCATCTCCAATCGACTCCCACGTTGTTCCACAGCCATGGGAGATGCCGGGCTATGATTCTGATGTAATTATGGCAGCCGGAACATTTATCTCAGGAGCCTCGATTGAATTAAGTGCCGACGCTCCCATTCGCGAGCCGTATGCAGTTTATTTCCAGGGGGGATTAACCTTTGAGCATGCCAAGTATGGCATCTTAAATACAGTCCAATACATGAAGAAACGTAACCTTTTGGCATGATGGGCATGTAGTAATTTGGCGAAAGGTGATGGCAAATTATCCCCCGGTAATTATATACACCCTTGGCAAAATGTGATAAAATAACCAATGTTATTGATTACAGGATGATAGTGAGGTACATATGAAAGGGAAAAGAAACTACTGGGTTTTATTGGTTTTAATTTTAGCAGGTCTTGTAATAGGTGGATTTATCGGTACCTGCCTTCCTTGGGAATGGCTCAATTATGGTAATACATATGGACTGACACAGCCACTGTTATTAAACTTGGGAATCATTTCGATTACTTTTGGATTAACAATCAACATAACAATTTCCGGCATTATCGGAGTAGTCCTTGCAGTAATCATTTTCAAATTCATATAAAATGGATTTACTCGACTAAAAACAGGTAATACTACACAAAAGAAAGGAGTTACCAAAGTGAGTATAAACGCATTCGGAATCGATTTAGGTTCAAGCAATATTAAAATTTATAATGGTAATACAGATGATTTCTTTATGGAGAAAAATATGATTGCAACTATAGGCAAAGGAGAATTATTCGCCTATGGTGATTCTGCTTTTGATATGTATGAAAAGGCACCCGACAACATTACCATTTCTTTTCCTGTATGTAATGGAGTCATTGCTGATATTAAGAATATGAATACGCTGACGCATTACTTTATGAATGATCTGTTTAAGGGAAATGTGAAGCCTGCAGATTATTTTATAGCAGTACCAACCGATGTTACAGAGGTAGAAAAGCGAGCCTTTTATGACCTTTTAAAAGAATCCAATGTGAAAGCCAGAAGAGTATTGGTGGTCGAAAAAGCTATTGCAGATGGTCTTGGCATGGATATTGATATCAAGACATCCCAGGGTGTACTTGTTGTTGACGTAGGATTTGATACAACTGAGATTTCGATTTTATCACTTGGAGGTATTGTGTTATCCAGACTGATCAAAGTCGGTGGACAGAAATTTGATGATTCAATCAAAGCGGCTGTAAGAAAAGAATATAGTCTTGTAATTGGTGCCAAAACAGCAGAAAAACTTAAGTTCGCTATTAAAGAAGTGAATGGTGAGAAGAAAAATGCTTTAATATATGGTCGTGATATTGTAACCGGTCTTCCGGTTGAAAAAGAGATTTCCACAGAATTAATCTTTGAATCACTGAAGGAACATTTTGCAACAATTATTGATAATATCAAATTGATTCTCGAGAGAACACCACCGGAACTTGGTGCAGATATTTTCCGTAATGGTATCTATCTTACGGGAGGTGCATCTCAGGTGAACCATTTGTCTGAGATGATTCATGAGCATACGGGGCTTAAAGTTAATACAAATGAAGATCCCATTGCCAGTGTTGTCAAAGGAATATCAATCATAATCAAAGATGAAAAATACAGTTCACTAGCATACGCAATTGAGGGAAGCGGTAAATAAATGAGCCCAGTCGTAAAACGTAAAACTGAAAAATTCAAATTGCCCGGCAAATACGTGTTGCTGATATTTACAGCGATTTGTCTTAGCCTGATGATTATTACATTTACAACAGATTTCAAGGCATCTTTGCTAGACAATGCTGCCGGGGCTGTTATTGTGCCATTTCAACGTGGTATTGCTACAATCAGTACCTGGATGGTGGAAATGGTGGAAGAACGGCGAAGTGTAAATGAATTAATAGAAGAAAATCTGGCCCTGCAGGAGCAAATTGATGCTCTGACCAATGAAAATACTCTCTTAATGCAGGATAAATACGAATTATCCAATCTGCGGGAGCTTTATGAACTGGACTTACAATATTCCGAATATGAGAAGATCGGAGCACGAATTATCGCAAGCAATTCAAGCAACTGGTTCAATTCTTTTATCATTGATAAAGGAACTGATGACGGAATCATGGTGAATATGAATGTCATTGCAGGCAGTGGACTGGTTGGTATTGTTGTTGAAACCGGTAGTAATTGGGCAAGAGTTAATTCGATTATTAATGATTCATCTTATGTCAGCGCAAGCGTTCTTCATACACAGGATAATATGGTTGTTTCCGGTGATATGCAGCTAATTGAACAGGGTGTAATTGCATATTCCCAGCTGATTGATGAGGAAGGTCTTGTTCAAAAAGGGGATAAGATTGTAACCTCCAATATCAGTGATAAGTATTTGCCCGGAATATTGATTGGATATGTAGCTTCTGTTGAAATGGATTCCAATAACCTTACAAAATCAGGCTATATTACTCCTGTTGTTGATTTTGAACATTTGTCTGAGGTCCTGGTAATAACACAGTTGAAACAACCGGTGGAAGAATAAATGAAAAAATGGATTACAAGTATACTTATCATTATACTGATGTTTTTATTGCAAACCAGCGTTTTTCGGTTTTTCTCCTTTGGAGGCATTGTACCTAATTTACTTATTATGATTACTTGCATTTATGGTTTTATGCGCGGAGAACACGATGGATTACTGACTGGTTTTTTCTGTGGACTGCTGATGGATATTTTTTATATGGATGTCCTTGGATTCTATGCTTTGATTTATATGTACATAGGGTTCTTATGTGGGATGTCCCACAAATTATTTTATAAACAGGATTTTAAGCTTCCGATTATTGCGATTATTTTGGGAGACTTAAGCTATAGCTTTATCAATTTTTTGTTCTTTTATTTATTAAATGGCAATTTTAATGTTCGATTCTATGCTACCAGTATATTACTGCCGGAGCTGTTTTATACACTTGGTGTTTCAATTGTTTTTTATCCGCTTTTGATACTGCTTGAATTCAAATTTATAACAGTTCCATGGAAAAAGAGGGAAAAGGACACACAAAAATAGATTAGGAAGGTAAAATTTCGATGCTTTTTGAACTTCGAGAGAAATTTATCAATTTCATAACGTCACGACAATTTCTGCCTTACATTGCGTTAACCGTCGTTGCAGTCATGCTGATTAACAGAATTTTTCAACTTCAGATTGTTCATGGAAATGAATACATGAATGATTTTACGTTGAGAATCGAAAAAGAAGTCACGATCCCAAGTACCAGAGGAAATATCTATGATTGCAATGGAGTTTTGCTTGCCTATAATGAACTTGCATACAGCGTAACCATTACGGATACGATAGAATCTGGTGAAGGAAAGAATGAAAAGCTTAACGCAATCATTTATCAGATGATACATTTGATTGAGCAAAATGGTGATGACGTAATCAGTGATTTTAAGATTTATGTGGATGAATCCGGCAATTATTCCTATGCGGTTGAAGGAAATGCATTATTGCGTTTTCTTGCTGATGTCTATGGACATGCATCCATTAATGATTTGAAATATGCCGAAAAAACAGCTAATCCGGAGGAGGTTATTGCATATCTGGCAAGCGAAGCCAAATATGGCATCGGAAGCTATATGCACGATGAGGATACCACAACATTTATCCCCCAAATGGGCTATACCAATGAAGAAATTCTTCAAATCATAAACATTCGATATAATTTATCACTAAATGCATTTCAGAAATATATATCGACTGTGGTTGCAACCGATGTTTCTGAAGAAACCGTTGCCGTGATTATGGAAAACAGCGTTGAAATGGACGGTGTTTCAATCGAAGAGGATACAATCAGAAGATATAATAACAGTGTTTATTTTTCACAGATTATTGGCTATACAGGAAAGATTTCACAGGAAGAATATGATACTTATTCTTCAATGGATGCAGAATATACTCAAAATGATGTCGTTGGCAAGACCGGAATCGAATATTCCATGGAGAGTGAACTGCAAGGTAAAAAAGGCAGTGAGACAATCTATGTAGATAATCTGGGTAAAGTTATAGAAGCGGAGAATATCATTGATCCGGTTGCTGGCAATGATGTCTATCTTACGATCGATTCCGGATTGCAAATGGCAACCTATAACTTAATTGAACAAAAGATTGCAGGTATTCTGGTAAGTAAGATAAGAAATGTGAAAACAATAGAAAACACCGGAAGAAATGTTCTGATCCCTATTTATGATGTTTACAATGCCTTGATTGCAAACAATGTAATTAATCTGAATCATTTATCTAAGGATTATGCCGGTGAGAATGAACAGGCTGTCTATGCGGCCTTCCTTGATAAACAGGCACGTGTATTCTCTGGCTTGGAAGATGAGATGCTTAATGGCAATACTCCTTATAAGGAGTTAAGTGATGAATATCAGGTATATGAAAGCTTTATTATCAGCATGCTTTCTTCCGATAATTATGGAATACTCGATATGGATCTGGTGGATCTAACGGATGAGACCTATCTCCAATGGAAGGTACAGGAATCTATTGGAATTCGTGATTTCTTAAGCTACGCTATTGCTATGCAGTGGATTGATATTACCAAACTCAACCTGGAAAATCAGTATTCCGATTCAGATGAAATCTATCAGGCATTGGTTTCGTATATTATAGAGCATCTTGAAAATAATCAGGATTTCTCCAAGAAGCTATATAAATATATGCTTCTTAACGATGAAATCACCGGAAGAGAGATTTGTATGATACTCTGGGAACAGGATATCATTCAGGTTGATGCAGCGGAAATGAGTAAAGTAGAGAACGGACAGATTTCGGCCTATTCTTTTATGGTAGATCTGATATCCAATATAAAGATTACACCAGCACAGTTAGGTCTGGAGCCTTGTTCCGGTTCCTGTGTTATTACAAATCCTAATACAGGAGAAGTTCTTGCGCTTGTATCTTATCCGGGATATGACAACAACAGAATAGCCAATAATGCAGATTCTGCATATCTTGCACAACTTGGCAGTGATCTCTCCAAACCATTATGGAACTATGCAACACAGCAAAGAACTGCACCGGGGTCAACATTTAAAATGGTATCTTCCGTTGCCGGTGTTCAGGAAGGCGTTATCACAATCAATACACCAATTGTCTGTACCGGAACCTTTGATAAATTAAATGGCACTGTGCATAATTGCTGGATTTATCCGAGCGCACATGGTACATTATCCCTAAGTGGTGCGATTCAGAATTCCTGTAACTGTTTCTTCTATGAAGTGGGCTATCGACTGGCCAATGACGGAACAGGTTATAATGATTCCTACGGTATAGACAAGATATATAACTACGCTGATTTATTTGGCTTAAGCGAGAGAAGTGGTGTGGAAATTGGAGAATCAGAGCCACAGGTTTCGGATCAGTATCCGGTACCTTCCGCGATTGGGCAAGGTACACATAACTACACAACGGTCGGACTGGCAAGATATGTATCGGCAGTTGCCAATTCGGGTACTGTATATAATCTGAGTTTAATTGAGAGAATCACGAATTCCAAAGGTGAGATACTCTATTCTTACTTGCCGGATGTTCGCAATGTAATTACGCTCGATCAGTCTCTGTGGGATGCGATTCATTTAGGCATGAGGCGTGTAGTAGAAGGAAAATCCTATTTCCAGAATATCAATCTGACAGCCGCAGGCAAGACCGGTACAGCACAGGAAGCAACCAACAAACCAAACCATGCATTATTTGTCGGATATGCCCCCTATGATGACCCGCAGATCGCTATTGCAGTCAGAATCGCGAATGGATATTCGTCGGACTATGCTGCACAAATTGCAAGAGATGTTTTCATTTATTATTTTGATATAGTAGAAGAAGATGAGATTATTACAGGTACTGCATCTGATGCAATTACCGTAACAGCAGGCGATTAAGGAAGGAGGATATTGTATGAAGGTTCCAATTCGTATTAAAAGTTCACCAAGCGGCCTTAGAATCATTTTAGAAGAAACGTGCAATATCCTGGAAATTCAGGAAGCGCTAACCGATAAAATGGCTGAATCACGCAAATTCTTTAAAGATGCATGGATAGCAATCACCTTTGAAGGAAAGCAATTATCGGAAGAGGAAGAAAATCTTTTATGTGATATCATCACAACACATTCAGATTTGAATATCATCTGTGTTGTAAAGGAAAATGCCATGGAAGAGGAGTATTTTCAAAGGGCTATCAGAATTGTGGCCGATGAGAAGGAAAAGAGCGATATCTGTTTTGTACGCCAATCGGTAATCAATGATGATATTGTTGAATCTAAAAAAGATGTGGTTATTCTTGGGGATGTACATCCGGGGTGTACGGTAATATCCGATAAAAATATCTATGTATACGGTGGTTTATATGGTGAAGCCTATGCCAATGGCCACATTATTGCGCTTGAAATGGCACCGGAAGAGATGAAGATTGGAGATGTTCATTATCTGCCTGCCAAGAAGTATCATTGGGGAATCAAGCCAAAACTTGTCCCCAAAATTGCCTTTGTTTCCAATGATAAAATTAATATAGAGCCTTTTACCAAAGAATTACTGAGTCGTCTTTTATAAGCGATTCAGGGGACAATTATTATTTTTGGAGGAAACCAAATGAGCGAAGTAATTGTCATTACATCAGGAAAAGGCGGTGTTGGGAAAACTACAACCACTGCAAATGTAGGAACGGGTTTGGCATCATTAGGAAAAAGCGTTGTACTGATTGATACAGATATCGGTCTTCGTAACCTTGATGTTGTCATGGGACTGGAAAACAGAATTGTCTATAATCTGGTCGATGTAATCGAAGGAAGCTGCAGAATTAAGCAGGCATTGATTAAAGACAAGCGTTATCCCTCCCTTTATTTATTGCCATCTGCCCAAACAAGAGACAAGACATCAGTATCTCCGGAACAAATGAAGAAACTGATAGCTGAATTACGCCAGCATTATGATTATATTCTGCTGGATTGTCCTGCCGGAATCGAACAGGGCTTTAAGAATGCAATTGCCGGGGCAGACAGAGCCTTGGTAGTAACGACTCCGGAGGTATCTGCAATTAGAGTTGCTGATCGTATTGTCGGGTTATTAGAAGCAAATGAATTTCAAAAGATTGAACTGGTTATCAATCGACTTCGACACGATATGATTAAACGTGGAGAAATGATGACCATCGATGATGTTGTTGATATCCTCGCCATTCCTTTTATTGGTGCGGTACCGGATGATGAAAATGTTGTTATTTCGACCAATCAGGGAGAACCACTGGTAGGAACTGCAACGCAAGCCGGAAAAGCATATATGAATATTTCAAAAAGGATTATTGGCGAAGAAGTTGCATTGGTTGAATTTGACAAAGGCTTTACACTCTGGGCCAAATTCAGCGGACTTTTTCACCACGCATAGGGAGGACAAACATGAATATTTTTCTTTTTTTCGAAAGACAACATCTGGAAATGTAGCGAAAGACAGACTGAAGATCTTACTGATTTCTGATCGTGCAGATTGTTCACCTGAGATTATGGAGATGATTAAAACAGATATCATCAACGTGATTTCCAAATATATGCGGATCGATGAAAACAGTACAGAAATATAGATAACAAAAACCAGAAACAATGGACGTGGTAATAAGCTTCCATCTATTCATGCCAATATCCCAATATTGGATTTACGAAAATAATGTACTTAATATACTAAGAGGCCAGTTATGAAACAAAAATATCTTTTAAAAAATTTTGATTTTAAATTAGTGCTGATGCTGATTGCCATTACGGTAATCGGCATACTGGCCATTGGAAGCGCGAAAGCTTCTGTTCAGCAAAGTCAGATTATCGGCATGATTCTTGGAGTTTTTTTGATGATTGTCATCGCATTCTTTGA
>JAKQFQ010000321.1 GCA_029558315.1 Bacillota bacterium | reverse complement strand
CTTGTCGGAGATGCGAATATACTTGTAAAGGCTGCAGTAGAAGGAAGGCTGGATACAAGAGCCGATGCTTCAAAACACGGAGGAGATTATAGAAAGATTGTAGAAGGCGTAAATGAAACCCTTGATGCAGTCATAGGCCCTCTCAATGTAGCTGCAGAATATGTAGACAGAATCTCTAAAGGCAATATTCCACCCAGGATTACAGATAAGTATAACGGTGATTTCAACGAAATTAAAAACAATCTGAATACCTGCATTGATGCAATAAATGCCCTTGTTACAGATACCAATATACTATCCCAGGCCGCTGTGGAAGGAAAACTGGACACAAGAGCTGACATATCAAAACATGGCGGAGATTTCAGGAAGATTGTTGAAGGAGTCAATAATACCCTTGATGCAGTCATAGGCCCTCTCAATGTAGCTGCAGAATATGTAGACAGAATCTCTAAAGGCGATATTCCTCCCAGGATTACAGATAAGTATAACGGTGATTTCAATGAAATAAAGAATAATTTAAATACATGTATTGATGCTCTTAACGGCCTTATTGCAGAAATGAATAACATGTCCTCTCAGCATGACGCAGGAGACATAGATGTAAAAATCCAGGTAGAAAAATTTCATGGAGCGTACAGGCTTATGGGAGAAGGGGTCAATAATATGGTCTTCGGACATATTGATGTAAAAAAGAAGTCTATGGCCTGTGTGAAAGCCTTCGGAGAAGGCAATTTCGAAGCACCTCTTGAGAAATTCCCGGGCAAAAAGGCTTTCATCAATGATACTATTGAACAGGTTCGCCATAATCTGAAAGCTCTTATTGCAGATACAAATATGCTTGTTCTGGCTGCCATAGAAGGTAAACTGGACATAAGAGCAGATGTGGCAAAACACAGTGGAGATTTCAGAAAGATTGTAGAAGGTGTTAATAAAACACTTGATGCAGTCATAGGGCCTCTCAATGTATCTGCAGAATATGTTGATCGTATCAGTAAAGGAGACATGCCTCCCATTATTACTGCAGAATATAAAGGTGATTTCAACGAGATTAAAAACAATCTGAATACTGGCTTCTCCGTCATTGCCCGCATCGGAGGTCATGTATTTCATTCCGGGTACACCGTTCAGTGCACGTTCCAGTGGAATGATGACGGATTTT
>JAKQFQ010000309.1 GCA_029558315.1 Bacillota bacterium | reverse complement strand
GAGCATTTGCTCCTTTCGATATCTTGGATTTTTAGTCGAGGACATTATATCAAAAAAAAGGGGGGAGTGCTCTTTTTATTATAAACTCCCTGATAATCAAGGTTAAAACAATAAAATAGGTAGTGAAATTTGACACTACCTTAACATTGGATGGAGGTAAATTATGAAAAACAATCGTGGATTTTCATTAGTAGAACTAATTATTGTTATTGCCATCATGGCAATTCTCGTCGGTGTTATGGCACCGCAGCTTATCAAATACATTGAAAAAACCAATGTATCCTCTGATATTCAGTTATGTAGTAGTGTTCAGTCTGCAATGGTAACTGCAATGTCAGATCCAGAAGTACTAGAGGCCACCGATCTTAGCCAATCACAGATTGACGATTTGATCACCCCCTCCAGACTTGATAGTTTCGCTAACACTGTATTTATCCAGAAAGTATCCGAAATTGTTGGTTTTGATGTCACCAATACGACCTTAGTAAGAGACCACCTTAGATCGAACCCGGCCAAAGACAGCGGCGTACTCTTTGTACAGATGGAAAGTTCTGCCGGTGGTCTTGCCGTATGGATTTGTCACAGTGATATCACAGCAAAAAAGGGAGATTATGCCGCCGCTACTTTATCCGGAATTACCAGTGAGATTATTGTTCGATAACAGATAAACAATCATTAATCTACAAGAACCGTTAAATCTGCTTCTGATTTAACGGTTCTTTCATTATTCTGATAATTCTTTGTTCTAATCACGCGTTACTCAACATTCTGATAATTCTTTGTTCCAATCACGCGTTACTCAACTACATATTCATAACTCCCACCAACATAGTGGTTCATCAGATAGCGTGAAATATTCACCGGATTATTTAGTACCTCTTCCTCTCCGGTAAGATATTGCTCCGGAATATATACTGCACTCATGACAGAATTCCAGACATTCAAAACATCCTCGTCCTGATCTGTTCCCACAAAATCTCTGATGTCGTCAGCAGAGAACACATGGCAGCCATGATCTCCCTGAACAACGATTACTGCATTAGGATCCATATCCTTAATCTTAGTAACCATTTCTTCAACAAGATTTCCTGTATAGATCCAGGATGGTACATAGGTATCCATACTTCCGGTCTCGTTGGGATCTCCTGACGGAATATATACCACGTTGCCTTCTTCATCATATGTAAATGGTGCATGAGCGGTCATCAATGAGATAAAGGTAAACTGCGGCTGATTGCTGCTCTGTTCAAGGACACAGTCAAATGCTGTTTTGGTTTTCATTAACAGCTCCACATTGCCATGATAAAAATACGAATCCATTGTATCGGCATATGCAATAGGATTTTCACTATTTTGCATAGAATACAGGCTCGTTAAGATCGTCTCCATAAATAAAATTCTTCTAAAATCAACATTCAGGTGATACCAGAATGTTGAATACTCTGCCCTGATATGCTGCAACTCTATCTCATTACTCTGCGGACCATTTAGCGCATAGAAATTATCCGGATAAAAACAGAAAAAGGAATCCCTATTCGCAATCACATTGGTCTGATAGCCTTTCAGTTCCATTGCTTCAAACAGTTCATTCTCTATCCTGCTGTCAATTAGCTGTGTGGAGGTTATTACATTCTTCGGTTCTGCTTCACCCAAAAGATATAGATTCTGTGTGTTATCCATATAAGGTCTTAATGTGCTGTCATAATAATGTGGACAGGTAAGGGTCGGAATTGCCTTCATGGTTGTATGACCGGCTTCCATCCAGGCATCTTCTGTAACATGAAATCCCTCTGTCTTCATGAAATCAAACAATTCAGAATCAGAATATCCAAAATACTGTTCTACCGCTTGAAAACTCAGCATACCATCACAATGAATCCAATAAATATTGGGAGAGGGTAGCTCCTCTTCTACTGCAACTGTATTGGCGGCATAAGTATAAGGAATATGATGTAGCTCATAGGAAATAAGTTTTGCCGAAAAAGTAATTACATTCATCAGCGCGACAATTGCAATGATAACCGGTATCAATACTTTCATATAATCATTCTCTTTAAGTATACGAAATAAAAATGCCAGAATCAGCAGAATCACTACATAAACAGGGAATAGATACTTGCTTGTAATTCCAATCTGAGCCGTGATTCGGTATATATCATTATGTAACCAGAAAATAATCCAGAAAACTACTGCAACAATCAGCGAATATTCTTTTTTCCCAGTCAGCAGGCCGAGAAGCCAGACCATGGCAATACTGACAACTCCAAGAATACCGGCCAGAATCCCAAGACTATACAGTGCAATTACACCAAATTCCTGGTTGTACATGTTAATCAGGAAAATATTCGGAATCACAAAGGCCAAAATGCCATACAATGCCATTGCTTTGTTGTTCTTCTTCCGTTTTTTCTTTTCCATGACTAGCTCCTCTGCATCAGATACAGTGTCCGCTCACTGTCCTCTATGTTCTTCTTTTCAACAAGCTTAAAATATCTTCCAAATTCCTTTTCAAAGTTCTCCTGTGTGTAACCGGTAAAAATATCCTCTCTGGTTGCCAACAGAATCTGCACCTGAGAATCCGTCTTAGGAACAAATTCAATAATCAGATTCTCTGTCAATTCGCTAAGCCATTCTGCCACCTTGCCAAATGGTACATTGTTGGATATAGAGATATGATGAATCAACGCCAGCGCAAAGAGACATTTGACATTCCCACGGTCGGTAATACTCATTCTCTCCTTATTACCAAATCCTATTCCAGGACTTGGCTGTGTCAGATCCAGCAATAATGGCAACATATTGGTCTTCTTATCTTTCATGTAATTGTAATTCTTCTCAACTGCTACACAATCAATGTCAAATGCACCTACATTGGCACATACATCCAGTCCCAGTCTGCTGTATCTTCCATCATTGGCACCAAAATCCCATACGATATCTTCTGCCTTGAAATCAATCCGCTCCAGATAATCTTCGATTATGGAAGCCTTCTGATCTGCTGCTTTATCAGTATAGTTGGTGTGATTGTAGTAATCACCCCACTCGGTCTCCTGTCCTTTGACTTTGAGCTTTTCAATAATACGAATCAGGGAGTCAATCAGTGCAAGATGATTGAACTTAGAGATCATAATCTCCTTTGTTTTCTTACTCTCTCTTCCATCCATTCTGTGTTCATTGGTCGCCTTGGCATGCCAGTGAATATGCTGCTTCACAGCCATTCCGCCTTTGCCCTTTAACAGCTTTCTTGCAAGCTCTAAGGGAATACCGTCAATATAGATTTTATTAAAACTGTTCAGACTGCTGTCCACATAGACCATCAGAAAGAGCGGTGCGAGGAAATGTCTGCAGAACTGACCATACGCCATCCACGGCATTCCTTCTTTGTATAAATCAAAAGAAAGGCTATCAATCAGAATTGGTCGCCCTTGATAAAACTGAATATTGTATGCTGAGGCATCCTTTAGAATCATGCCCTTCTCCATTGCAGCCTTATGAATCTTTAGTGTCAGCAGTGCTGCATCTTTAAGCTGTGAAAAACACCACTCATACGGATAGGAAATAATGGGGATTCGCTTCACCTCAAACTTATGAATCATACCCTCCGGTAACTCACACACTACCTCATTCCATGGAACCAGCCAGCCTTTTTTGACCAGCTTATCATACAGCTTGCTGGCAATCAGGGTATCAAACTGTTCCTGATAACAGGAACCAACATAGCGGATAATCTTTCCGTCTTCCTCGCAGATATAACCGGAAGGATCACGAAAAGAAGAATACTCTTTACTCATTGAATTCTCTCCTAAACTTCTTTATTCACATCTCTAGCTTCATTAACTACTTCCTCAGAAGTGGTCTCTTCTTCAGTTGCTTCCTCATCCTCTGCAACATTCTTCTTACCAAATAAGCCTTTCACTTTGCCCTTCATAATTGCCCAGCATGCACCAACTGCAGCAAGACCGGCAACAACTACCTGAATAATCAAACTTCCAAAACCAGGATCAAAATACATTTTTCCTACCTCCTCTTATTTTTATCTACAATTATCCTTGTTTTACTCTATATTTCAACTTCTCTCTCTGTACCTTCTCAATCGGCAGTATTTCCTCGCTCTTATACGTCAATGCCTGATATGTCTGTGCCAGATTTCGTTTCAATCTTCTCATTCCATCCGGTTCCAATGAAGCTGCATGATCAGTTCCCTTCCAGGTTCGATCTAATGTATAATGTCTTTCAAACACTTCTGCTCCAAGTGTCAAAGCTGCAACATCTATTGCGATACCATTATGGTGTCCGGAGAATCCTATTCTCTTCACTCTGCTACCATACGCTTCACGAAGTCTCGTAATCTCTAACAAGCACACATCCTGCATCGGCACTGGATATCCAGACGTGCAGCAAAATACAGTCAAATCCTGATTTCTTCCACAATTCTCAAAAAGTTCCACTATTTCTTTCTCTTCTTCATGTGTCGTCATACCAAAGGAAATCTGAATTTCTCCTTTATAATTCTCACACAGCCAGCTAAGCATCTCAAAATTATTATTACTTGCAGAAGGAATCTTGATAAACCTTGGATTTAATGCAGCAATTTCCTTAGCAGAAGTCAGATCCCACACAGAGGTAATGTATTCGATTCCACATTTATTGCAATATTCCTGAAGTTCCCCATGCTGTTCCTTCGTAAATTCAAGAAACTCTCTATGTTCACCATAGGTTTTTCCATAGGAATTAGCTGGATTGGGATGTGGAGCATTGTATTGCTCTTCTGTCAATAATTCTTTGTTACAACGCTTTTGAAACTTAACAGCATCCACTTTACAAAAAGTCGCTGCAGTCTCTATCATTTCTTTTGCAATATCTATATTTCCCATATGATTACAACCGATTTCTGCTATTAAATAAGGTGTATTATATTTAATCATTTTCTTCCTCCTTCTATATATTTGGTAGTGTCAAATTTCACTACCTATTTTATTGTTTTAA
>JAKQFQ010000244.1 GCA_029558315.1 Bacillota bacterium | reverse complement strand
CAGGATAAGGGCATCGGGAATTGTTCCGATGATTGTATCTGCAGCAGTTTTTGGCGATACAACAAACAAGCCGTACCGTAATATTGCGATACTGATACAGATGGCAAACCCAAGATAACCAATCGCCACCGCAACAGAGAGTCCGTTGGAGATATTTGAAAAGAAGATGATGCCAATAAGTCCTGCTCCCAATGGAACTGTGATGCCAATCAGAACCAGAAGGGACTGTTTTTTTAATTTATTATCTTCACCAGGTGTTTTATGATAGGACCAGATACAGGTAAAGATCGAGAAAAAAGCTATGGTGAATGCAAAAATAATCTCCGGAATATAGAGCAGATGTGATGGACCAGGGGCGGAATCAAACCCATAACCTTCGATAAAGGTGAACTGATATGTTCCTGCCTGAGCTGCGTCATAGATTAAAAAGACCAGTGCTGGAAGGTAAAATAATAAAATAATGATCGGAAGATATTTCCGTTCACCAAGCGGGTGATGAGAAAAAACCA
Source organism: Bacillota bacterium (assembly GCA_029558315.1). Lineage (GTDB taxonomy): Bacteria > Bacillota > Clostridia > Lachnospirales > Lachnospiraceae > NK4A136. Next base: position 674 of record JAKQFQ010000244.1, on the reverse strand, counting down.
GGACAAAATGCATTGTTATTGGAATGGTAAGTACCCATAATGATCCGATCATGTTCCAGACAATTGCATAAGAAACATCATCTGCATGTCTTAGCATGAACTCGAAAAATGCCCAGAACGATCCAGCAGAGCAGAGTAGGAGAAATAACTGGTTAATATAGACCTTAGGGTTTCTTGCAAACACGAAGATCCCAAGGGCAAAAGTAATTGACGCAGAGATCAGGCATAATATAGCCACGACAGGGATAGAATAGGTCATCTATACTGATCTCCTCATATCCACGCCCTCCTTATCTATCCATAATATTCTCTCTTTCTATCTATATGATGTATCAGGTAAGCTGGTGCACATCTAATTTATGTCTTAGAATAAATGTATATCCTGTTGTGATGCCCTGATGAAAACCCCGTTTCATATTATGATCATCCCTACCCTTGGATGCCCTTCCAGTTGTAAATACTGCTGGAGTTCTGAAGAAGGCTCTCCGGTGATGAATATAAAGGTTGTAAAAGATGTGGTTGCCTGGCTCTCTGATTTTCGTCATGATCCTGTTACGATAACATTTCATGGAGGCGAACCTCTCCTTGCCGGATCATCCTTTTACAGGCAGGCTCTTCCTCTTCTTGCAGAGGGCCTTACAAAAAATAAGCCATCATTTGCAATCCAGACCAAT
>JAKQFQ010000232.1 GCA_029558315.1 Bacillota bacterium | reverse complement strand
GAAACCGTCAGATTTGTTTTCCTGATTCAAATCTCAACCGTTTTCACATGCCTTTTCTTAACTAAACAGATTTTTCAGAGGCTTGTAACCTGTGAGATACCTTTCCTAACAGACGAAATGCTTATCTAAATGACATTGATGATAGTAACGTATCAAAAAAATCATGTTTCTGCAACAGTTCTTTCGAACTATTTACAAGGAATGCACGAATCCCGGTTGAGGTCTCCGGCAAACCCTCCAACAGCCTGCATATTTCCTCACCAGTAATCCCGGGCAGCCTTACAAATGCCTGAAAATATTCCAGCTCCGTCCCATGTCGCTCCATTAACATATGAAGCGTCTCCTGGGCAGAATCCGCGGTGCTATGTGACACCAGATAATCTTCCATCCGCGCTCGCATCGCATGGGGCAAGGCTTCTGCCAAAAGCATTCTGCATAAGCAAAGCTCTGCCTTATCTTTTCTTCGTTCTTCCTCATATATCTCTATCTCAAAGTTTCGGTCTGTATAATCCTCTTCACCAAAAGTCCAAAGTCCCTGATAATCCGCATTATCCTGCGCATCTAAAAAATCACCGATTCTCTGATCAATTCGTGCATACCATTCGTTGGAATAATACTCAGCCGGATTGCATAACTGTTCTGATAGATGATGCTTCATCATCATCGGCAACAGGCAGTCCCTTGTTGTTCTTCCGGTTCCATAGTATCTCAATTTCCTGCAGCCAACACAGACTTCTTTGCCTGTTGTCAATGAGTGATCCGGCACTTGTATCCATTCCAGATTTCTGCAATGAGCAAAAGCCCAGTCTCCAATAGTCAAAAGACTGCTCGGCAAAATCACCTGTACCAGCTTGTTCTTTCCAAGAAATACCTTTTTATCAATCCCCACTACAGGATAACCGCAAAGCTGTTGTGGCAGAACAAGTTCCGGCTGTTCTTTGGTACAGCCTGTCAGAATCGCACCCTGTTCCTGTATTCGGTACTCAAATTCCTGAATCATCCATTTTCTCCAGTCTGTTCCAACGATTACTCAGTTCCTTGCTTCTATCAGAGAATGCCAGTTTATTGCTTTTTCTAGTATAAGCTTCGCAGCCAAAGGTTGCAAGAAATAAGGAATCTGTCTTTCGAATACTCAATTCCGTAACAAGAAACAGCAGCTCCTGACCATCTCCAAAGATCTCCTCCACAAAGGTAAATACATTAGTTAACTCCTGTTGCGTCTGCGTTTTCCTGGCTTTGACCATTTCTATCCTGGCTTGTAGCAGTTCCCGGTATCCATCAAGCAAAGTCCCATCCCCCTGCTGTTCCCACTTGTCAAAGAAGTCCATCTCCTGTCGCAGCTTCTTTTGCTCCACTTTGGTAAAGGTATTGGCATTTTTTCTGGCATTCCACTCCTTTTCCAGTTCTATTCTGCAGTTATGCAAAGCTCCCACTGCATCTGCCTGCGTCAGGCTCTCCTTGAGGTACTTTGAAAGCTCGGACAAGCAGTCTGCCTCCTGCATTACCCTGGCCATATCCATAGATAAGGCGTCCAATAGCAGAGACATCAGCGCGATTCTTTCATCAAATGCCGCCTCTTTAGCGCGACTTTTGATTGCTTCTGATACTGTACCTTTTCTAATCTGTTCAATCTGATAATCCTCTCTGTATTTACGAAACAGCTGATAGTAAGAAAAGAATTCTTCTGCTATCTCCTTATGATGCAGGTACTGAAAAACAAGTGATTCCTCTACACGAATCTGTTCCAGCTCAGAGAGCTTAATCATTTCAGAAAGATCCTCCCACCCTCTTGCCGTCACATACTGTTGCCCGTCTATACCACGATTTAGCGTGTAAAAATGTTCCTTCTTAATGTCCATATACGTTGTCACAGCAGGATGAATTCCTTTATTCATCGCATACTCTCGAAACACCTCATAGTCAGGCTCTATACTCATGACACGCATTCGATCCAATGTAACAACATCAAATTCGCGTACAGCTCTATTATATTCCGGCGGATTTCCAGCGGTTATTACAACCCAGCCTTCCGGCACCCGGTAAGATCCAAATACCTTATATTGCAGAAAAAGGAGCATCGATGGTGTCAGTGTTTCTGAGATGCAGTTGATTTCATCCAGAAATAAAATCCCCTCTTTCTTACCGCTCGTTTTCATGACCTCATAAACTGTTGCAATAATCTCGCTCATTGTATACCTCGAGATTTCATACGTTTTTCCATCATACTCCTCCTGTTCAATTACAGGAAGCCCCAGCGCGCTCTGTCTGGTATGATGTGTCATAGAGTAGGACACCAGGGCAATTCCCAGTTCGCCGGCAATCTGTTCCATAATTGCTGTTTTGCCAAGTCCCGGCGCTCCGAGCAATAGAATCGGTCTCTGCTTGTTAATCGGAATATAGTAGCTTCCATCCTCATCTTTCTTAAGGTACAATCTGACAGCATCCTTCATCTGTTCCTTCGCTTCTTTAATATTCATTCCCATCATCATCCTTCTCTTAATTTATTTGCCGGAAGAGAAATCCCGACTGCCCAGGGCGGTACCAGCTTCGCGCTCTCTTCATCATCAATAAATACAAATGCAGTTTCATAGTTTGGTTGGGTTGCCGGATAGCTCCCCCTGCCGTCCGTAAAATAAATGAGCCCTCGTAAATCTCTTAGTTTCTGCTGCTGTCTTAACTCTTCCACATATTGAAACACCGGTTTAAAATCTGTCGCCCCAAATCCCTTAATATTTAATCGGGCAACATATTTCTCCATTTCTTCTTTATTGTGAATGACAGTATCACTCTGAATCCGGTCATCACATTGAATAATATGAATTCTCATTTGCTTTGTATAACTATTCTGTGCCTGCAGAATGGTAAATGTCTTATCCAGAAAAGCCTGGACCAAATATCCGGCGGTTGACCCTGAGGTGTCAATTGCAATAACAAAGTCTTTGATACGATATTGTTCTGCATATTCCAGGGGTTCCACAAGTGGTATTTTTTCATTGAGCTGTAAACCATAGAGATAGTAGCCTAAGTCAAATTCCTCATCATTGATATGCATTTGTTCCTGTGCACATGCAAAACGTCTGAGAAATGATGCATAATCAACAGGTTCTGCAACTGCTTCCTTTAGTGCCAGAAACAATCCTTTGTTCTTATTCTTCTTAGAGAATGTATCCAGATCTGTCTTGAGTGTTTTGGTTAACTTTTTCCTCTCCTGGTCCCTCTTTGCATTACAGGTCCAGAATCTATGATCATCCATGGGAAACAATATTTCATATTCTCCCAGTTTGGTCTCTGACAAATCTCGCTTAATCAATTCCTCCATAACATACTGTGCCGAACAAAAGGGGACTTTACTTTCAATGTCTTTTAATACCTCATCTCGTGCTGCATCCGCAGGAATCCTGAATCTCTCACGGTCCAGCTGTTGAATCAATGCAGTAACAGCAATATCAGCTGCGAGAGAATAGTATCTCTTTGCGTTTCCTTTTAAAGCGGTTACCTCAGGCACTAAAAGATCATGCCGAAAGCAGAAATGCAGCAGGGCATGCAGATATATCTGTGTTAAGTAATTGGCATTTTTGCCATATAATTCCGGTACGCTCTGTGTATCATAGCACAAAGAATCATCACAAATTCCCATTGATTCTACAATAGAAGACTTATTCTTTGTCATCTTTTTAAGCTTCATCTGATACATTGCATTTGTAAAGAACGGGAACTCCATGAGAACACATTCTTTCGCATAATCAAGCATATCTTTTGCCAAATTTTCTCTTTCCAGATTTTCCTGATTCAACATATTTTTATAGAAACTCTCCTATAATATCAATACCGTCTTGACATAGTATTCAATACTATGTTATAAAGTTATTATATGATGTATTGCGGTTTTTTATTATTTATCTAATAGTTTTTTCGACATGAAAGGAGTCATTATGTCATTTGTAATATTTACGGATTCTGCAAGCAATCTTACGAAGGATTTACTGGATCAGTATGACCTTCATATGCTTTCCTATTATAGTACCATCGATGGACAGGATTATCTGTGTTATGACGAGAACCGGGATTATGAGGAAGCCGGCAGAAAATTCTATGACGATATGCGTAACGGTTCTGATATCCGCACTTCTCTAATCAATTCCAGTATGTTCCTTGATGCATTTGAGCCCTTTCTAAAAGAGGGAAAAGACCTTATGTTCATCGGAATCTCCAGTGGTCTTAGCGGCACTGTACAGGCTGCAAGCATTGCTGCCGATGAATTATCTGATACTTATCCCGAAAGAAAGGTTATCATCATCGACTCCATGGGTGCTTCCCTCGGCGAAGGACTGATGGTAATTAAGATGGCAGAAATGCGTACAATGGGATGCACCATTGAAGAGGCAGCATCTTACTACGAATACAACAAAATGAAAATGAATCATATTTTCACTGTAGGCGACCTGCAATACCTGAAACGTGGCGGCAGAATCTCTGCTGCGGAAGCCGCTATCGGCAACCTTCTTTCCATTAAGCCCATACTGAAGGCAGATGATAATGGTAAGATCATTGTTCATGATAAAGTTCGGTCCCGTCGTCGTGCATTAGATGCATTAATTACGCTCTTATGCAATCGAATTATCAATCCTTCTTCACAGGTGATTGGTATCGCGCACTGCGATGCCCCTTTGGAGGCAGAATATGTTGCAACAGAAATCAAAAAAGCTCTTCCGGTTAAGGATATCATTGTTCGTTACTATGATCTCTGCACGGGTGCCCATGTAGGTCCCGGAACCATCGCATTGTTCTTTATGGGCGAGAACCGTATGGGCTGTGCAAAAAGTGAAGCCATTTAATAAGTAAGACCATATCCCACTGCAAACCGGCATTCTTCTGTTCCGATCTGGTCAACAGAAGAGTACCAGGGCATGGGAAGCGTTCCCTGAAATTCACTGTCTCCTATCAGCACATGAGAAATTCCCTGTGCCTCACTTCCCGGAAGATAACACATCACTATTCCATCCCATTGATCCATGTATTCCTCAATAATTACTTCCCGTCCTGCTACAATACAGGTAACTGTTGGTATATTATTGTCCGCTCTAAGCTGTGCCGCTTCTTCGATAGCCTCCTGATTATCCGGATGCGCAACACTACCGGTAATTGACATATCCTCCGTATCTCCATTCCATTCTGCATAGGTACTTTCTGCCACACATAATATAGTGACATCCGCATTTGCTGCCTGATTAGGATCTGTAATAATCGTCAGATTGTGTTCTTCTGCAATATCTTCAAATCCCTGCAGAATTGTGGTACATCCGGTGATATTGCTGTCTCCGTTCCACTCCTTTGTCCAGCCCCCACATTGCAGACCTGAGCTGTCCATCGCAGGACCGCTAAGATAGATACTCATTCCATCCTCAAGCGGTAATACACCATTATCATTCTTAATCAACACAAGACTTTCTTCTACCAGTTGTTCCGCAAGAGCACGATACTCCTCAGATCCCGTTGTTGTCTGCACGGTATCCAAATGTTCCATCATTGGATCTTCGAAGATTCCTGTATTCTGTTTTACCCGGATAATTCTTGTTGCTGCATCAATCACACGCTCCGGTGCAATTCTGCCATCCTTTACTGCCTGAACAATAATGGTTCTGCACTGCTCATACTGTTCCGGCTCCATCAGCATGTCAATTCCGGAATTAATAGCTGTCACCACCTGTTCATCCAGCGAGTTCCCGGTGATATTATGAATGGATTCCCAATCGCTGACGATAAAACCAGTAAATCCCATTTCATTCTTCAGCTTCATTATATATTCCTCATTCTCATGCATTTTTACTCCATTCACTGAGCTATGCGAAATCATAATGGTCTGTGCTCCAAGGTCAATTAATGCCTGATAAACCGATAATAATTCTTCAATCTGTGCATCTGTAAGCGTGGCATCTCCACGGTCGATCAGATTATCTCCTTCTCCTGTTCCATAACCAACATTCCCATCAGCAAAGAAATGTTTCGGGCAGGCAATGATTCCGCCGTCTAAGAGTCCCTGAACATAGCTTGAGGAAAGCTCTGTGACAATAGGTACCTCAGAGGAATAACTTTCATAGGTTCTTCCCCAGCAGGGTTCTGTTGCTACTGCTACACAGGGTGCGAAGTTCCACAGCATACCGCACAGCTTCGCTTCATCTGCTACCGCAAGTCCCATCTGGTATGTAAGCTCCGGATCATTGGCAGCGCCAATTCCTATATTTTGCGGAAAAATCACTGCTCCATTGCAGTAGTTAACTCCATGTACATCATCCTGTCCATACACATATGGAATTCCCGCAGGCGATGACAATGCAGCACTCTGCATATCTACAATATAGCTTCTCCATTCTTCAGCTGTCAGATAGTCTGATTGGGATAAGATCGAACCATAGTCATACGTCTCCATCTGGGAACGTGTAACATAGTAACATGCCGGCTGTACCATCTGAGCCGCAATCTCATCCAGCGTCAGCAATGCCACAATCTCTTCCGGTGTCATGCTTGCCAGATCCATTTCTGACTTATCCACGCTTTCTGCCGGAAAATGGCTCATAACCTGAGCCGCTTGTTCCTCTGTAATCTGAACTGTTGGCGCGGATTTTCCGCATGCCAGCAGCCCCGGAATCAGGGATAACGACATCAGAATCGCTAATACTCTTCTCTTCATAGCCTACCTCCCAATACATTTGTTATTGTTCTTTTTCCTTCTCTAATTCTGCGAATATTTTTTCATAGGGCAATAACATCCCTTCTGTCATCTTGCCCTGCATTTTACTCTGTGCTGCTGGAATAGACAAAAGCATTCCCACTGCAGAGATTCCAATCCGTGTTCCGATCTGCTTTTGTGGGAAATCATACATACCGTGCTCCTTATAGAATCGATGGTCTTCCTTCATCAACCCCCGCATTACATAGATTAAATCGCGGAAAATCTTCATTCCTCCAACCCCATAGAAATTACGTGGTTGTTGATAATGATGCTCCATAGCATAAGATAATTTCTTCGTCAGCGCAGTAATCACATGATCAATTTCGGTCTGACTTCCTTCATCTGTTGCCACACCGCTAAGATAATTACCGCCAACCTCCGCTCTTGCTTCTACCACCATCCTCAAGTTCTGCTCTTCTTCGTAGTTACCACTAATCAGATAGGCCATCGGAATCCCCATCGTTACTGTCCTGTGTCCATTGCAGAACTGCCTGTCATCATACATTTTAAACAGACTTCCCATACTGTGATCCTCTATTGCAAATGCATAAACAATCGCATCATTGGTCTGAATCCGATTACGTAAAAAGCTGTCAAAATGATCGGTATAGATACATTTTCCATCTTTGGCACAATGAAAACAGCCCAGGCAGCCGCCCCTGATATTCATTTTGCGTAAGTTTACTACAGTAGTTTCATAAGGGAGTTTGCTTCTAAAGTCAACAATCATATTCTTCAGATTATCCTGCCCTTTCTGATAGTCTGTAACAATTACCACACGCTTGGTCTGACTATGTTCCTTATGGATTCCCATGGCATGATAGGCCGTTGTTTTTCTTTTCTTATCGTTTTTATTCTGCACCTGATTCTCGTAGCAGTCTTCCCTGATGCAATTTAGAACATATTCCCAGTATTCCCTGGCATCCTTCTGTCCCTCTCTGGTCAAAAGATCCGCCATATCTGCTGAAAGACCTCGAATCACCTTCATCCCCATGTCCATGGCATTATCTTCTATATATCGGTGTGCTGTCACATCATAAAAATGCTTCGACGTTGTAATCTGCGTCATATACTTGCCCTGCAGCTTCGTCTTCTTTTCTTTGAGAAATGCAATTGTCCGGTGAAGCTGTGAGGGTGCTAGAAATGTATAAACCGGATAGGCAAATACAACAAGATCAGAGGCTTCCAGATGCTCTTTCATTCCCTCGTAGATCACTTCAAGCGCTTTACCTTGGCACCAACATGATAAACGTTCCATTCCTGTTGTGGATACATTAACATCAAATACCGGATTGTTTGATATGTGATACTATTTTCGCCCTTTGGGCTTCCATTTAACACTGTAATTTTCATAGGTTTCTCCCATTATCTGACATAGATTCGTAACAATATAATCATATCATACCAGGATGATTTATTCCATTGTAACGTAATCTGCTTAGGGGAACCTTTTCTTAATAAATTCCACCTGCAGCGATTCATTACGATTATTTTCCTGTAATAAAAAACGCCACCCTACGGTGGCGTCATTCACATTATTATCTTGACTCTTCTTGTTTGCTGTCCTGGACTTTCATTCGTACTGCACGCTCTATCACCTGAATCAATGCATGCACCATCTTCTCTCTTGGCGGAAGATAACTACAATGTGCAAATGCTTCAGCCAGATCTTCCGGAACATCATAGAGTTCCAAAAATTCCTGCCATCCCAATCGCTGCGCACTGCTTTTACCGCGTCTTACAAATTCCATTACACGAACAGCGTCCTCCTGACGAAGTCCCTCTTCCAGAAGCAGTTCATAGATATCTTCTCTTGCAAAAAGAGGATAACGAACGAACCATTCCTGATGGTACACCCTTTCATTCTCGCCAAGTTCATAATTAGAATAGAGCAAAGACATCGTGTCACACATTTCCCAGAAATTCTTTGGTCGAAGTTCTCTAAAAAGTCTTCTTCCAATCTCGGTTTCTTGTGCTTTTGCAAGATCCTCCCAAGTCAGTCTGCGAAAATCGCGTGGTCGAATTCCATTGTCTTTCAGAATCTGGTTAATCCAGGTCGCGTTGACACACAAAATCCAATAGCCTTCATTCGTACACTTGACTATAAATTTGTAACCTCTGTTTCTCACCATTGTCTCCCTTGTTTGCACATTGACTTAATATCACCCTTCGGTCATCCCACTCCGAAAAGTTATTGAATATGCAACACAACATCTAGTGTCACCCCTGTCACATACCCATCTATTTCATTATACACAATCCAGGAAAAAATGGTATCTTTTTTTATATATTTTGTAGGTTATTTTATATCAAACCACATTTTGTTGTGGGATCCGCATTTTTTTGGTATTCCCGGCCTCAACTTACAATATCAATATTGCAATCGGCTATTTAGTGGTCAGTTCCTTTAGCATGAATTGCTGCAACTCCTCCATGGTTTTTCTTGTTTGGGGATTACTGCTCGGCGTCTGCATCAATTGCATAAGGTAGCCCTGCGTAAGCATCAGCTCCCTGCTGATGGGATAGACCAGTTCAAACGCAAGCGAAATATGTGCAACTACATAATCCATTGGAGTAACCTTGATACTTCGTTTGGTCGCATGCTTTTCATAAAAGCTCTCCCGAACAGCCGGTGTAATCTCAGATACTTCAATCGCTTCCCGTGAGACATCATAGATTTCCCAAAGAGGGACCGTCGTATTAACCCGGATAATATCTATTTTATCTGCATCTCTTAAAATATTGCAATAAAGTGCTCCCTGCTTTGTCATATCCTCCGGAATGCGATACGCGCTATGCCAGTATATTGCATCATGAATCAGGGTATCATACTCGTTCTCTTCCAGATAATCCCTTATATGTCCCTCATCAAAAAGAATATGACAGCCAAGCTCTGCGTGATTCACTGATTTGGAGTCTTCAAATGTATTAAACTGTCGCAGCTGTTCAAATCTTCCAATATCATGCAGCATACCAATGAGCCAGGCCAGACTGCATTCCTTTTCATCACACTCAAGTGTCCCAGCAATCTGTTCACACAGTTCTGCCACACGTTTCGTATGATCAATTTTTAACTTGATTTTGGGATTTGTTGCATCATAGTTCTCTACATAGCGTATGAACTGCTTCGTGACTTTTTCTCTATTAATCAACATTTTATCCTTTCTTTCTCATTTTCTTCTATACACTTTTCATTTTACCTATTATAATGAGTACCGTTAATTTGTAAAATACTTAATCGAGGTACAATCACATGAATTCTTCCTGGGTTGCCTTATGGGGCAATGCAATTTCCATTACACACAGAAGACCTGAAAATTATGCCAAGGACCTTACCCTTCGTTATCCAATTACACCACTTCTATCCGGTGATCAGATACGGATTACTCTGGATAATTTCTGTGGAACCGAACCGGTAACCATTCATCATATTACAATAGCACTTTCTGATTCTCTGGGCAATCTTACAGGTTCACCAGCCACCATAACATTTATGGGCAAAGAACAAGTCACGCTTTTAGCCGGCAGCGATTCTGTCAGTGACCCAATCCCTTTTGCAGTTACAAAAGGAGATACCTTCTCAATCAGTCTGTATCTTGGAGATTATACCCAGATGCGTTCCGGAGTAATCATTACCGGACCACTATCAGGAGGTTCCTTCTCCATTGGGGATCAGGCAATGGCTCCAACCCTTCCCCTAAAAGAAACCAACAAAACTGACTGCTACTATTTTCTAAGTACCATAGACATCCTTCCTACGCATTCTGCACGAAGCGTTATTTGTTATGGAGATTCTATTACAGCGCAGTCCTGGCCCGATTATATGATGCAGGAATTACTACAGAAGCATGAATCTGACACCACTGTCATTCGTCGTGCCGCCAGCGGAACCAGAATTCTTCGTCAATATGATAACATTGTTTACGATAGCTACGGTTTAAAGGGTACTGTGCGTTTCCCCCATGAATCCCATGTCTGTGGGGCAGATACCATTATTATTCAGCAGGGAATCAACGATATCATCCATCCTGTTGGTACTAAAGTCAACCGTTTTCGTCCATGGAGCGATCTGCCTTCCGTTGAAGATCTGATCGCCGGTCTCACCTACTATATTGAAGAATCAAAAAAACTGGGCCTTCATGTTTATCTTGGCACTTTACTTCCAATTCTTGGATGGCGTACCTATGCGCCTTTTCGAGATGAGCTTCGTAACCAGCTCAATGACTGGATGCGTACTACATCACTTGTAGACGGCTGCATTGATTTTGACCTGGCAGTGCGGGATTCAAAAAATCCTGCCGCATTTGCAGCAGGATTTGATAGTGGTGATCATTTACATCCAAGTGAACAAGCCTACCAGGTCATGGCGCTCGAAGCACTCCGGGTATTATCTTCTGATTGATGCAATCGCGTCCTGGTTAATCACAAATTCAACGCAGCCAACGTACATCGGAGCCACATCCCCTTCATTAAAGCAGATTACCAGTTCATTGTCTTCATTGACATAAAATGTCTGGTCTTCTTTAATGGTTTCAAAATTCCATTCTTCCACCGTTGGATCGTCAATCCAATAAGGAATATCTTCCTGTGCTTTTTGTTGACGCATCTGTGCCTGTATATCTTCGCTGATTGCACTCAGATAATCCGTATTGTCCAAAAACAGATCCTTTAACTGCATCCGTTCACCACTGTTTAAATCAATCGTGTAGAAGAAATGCTGTTCATAACCACTTCCCGCCCCCTGATAGACAATCAATTTCAGCGTAAAGAATTGCTGTGTTGAAGCTATCACTTCATGATTGATGTATAAATCCTGATACCCTTCCTCATAGGACAAGGTCTTAGTAAATTCTGCAACATACTGATCCGTTAGTGTTTCAATTTCCTGATTGATTTCCTGTGCCGTCATTTCCAGCTGCTGTTGGTTCTCTTCTGCCATAACCAGTTCCGGTACTGTTACATCCGCATTATTTCTATCACTTTCATACGTATAATTACGAAATACAACAACCTGTACAAGCTCTCCGATTCCCGGAATCTGTTCCATTGCATAAGCAACTCTCGCATCCATATTCGGAAGAAGAACAAAGAGTAATGTTGCTGCCATCAGTGCCAGCACAGGTCTTAAAGCCCCCTTCTTCCACCGGTTCTTTTGTTTATTATTCTGCGCACTCCTAAGTGCTAAATTCAATTGTTCAACTCCCTGCGCAGACATTTCATGGTTATGGTATTCCTCTCTGACTTGTTGCAATGCTTCCATTCTATCCATAATTCAATCTCCTTTCTATTACCGTGTCCCTCTATTCACCATCTTTTAGTGTTATCTTCAATTTGTCCATACTTCGGTACAGACGACTCTTAATGGTGTTTTCATTTTCCTTCATAAGTTTTGCGATATCTGCAATCTTCATATCTTCAAAATAACGAAGTGTTACTACAGCTTGATCCTTCATCTCCAGTTGGCAAAGTGCACTTTTTAAGTCCATGTACTGATCAGTATCCTGTGGTTTACCTTCCAATTGCTCCGTCATTTTCTCGGTCAGCTCTTCCGTAATCTGTTTCCTTTGTTTCTTACAATATCGAAAGGTCTCATTGAGCATAATTCGGTAGAGCCATGTCATTGCATACTCCGTCTTTCTCAGCGAGTCACTATTAAGAATTGCTTTGTATGCCCCTTCCTGTACAATATCCCTGGCATCTTCCTCATTTTGGGTATAACTATAAGCCAAACGGAAGAATCGATTATATTCTGTGGTTAGTATATCCACAACTATTTTTTCTTTCTCCAGTCTTTTCATGCTTCTCCTCTTTGCAGTTCTTTTCCTTTTGTTCTACTCATTAGATTCCGTAAATATACAAAAAGTTTCAAAATTATTATTTTCTCACTAAAAAAGGGTTGCTTAACAACCCTTTAATCCAACTGTAAATATCTTTTTATTTCCGGTTTTAATTTTACAAAAACCTCAACAATTTGGGGATCAAAATGAGTCCCACTGGATTCTTCAATCATCTCATAAGCCCTTTCAAAGGGAAATGCTTCCTTATAACATCTCTTAGAAACCAAAGCATCAAATACATCCGCAATTGCCATGATTCTTGCACATAAGGGAATGTTCTCACCCTTCAGACCTTCCGGATAGCCGCTTCCATCCCATTTCTCATGATGATACATGGCAACATCATGTGCAATATCAAGGTATTCTTTCTCCTCAATATTTCTCATAATACTATAAATTATTTCTCCGCCCTTAGTCGCATGCTGTTTAATAATCTCAAACTCCTCCGGTGTTAACTTTCCCGGCTTCTGCAGAATGGAATCCGGCACCTTAATCTTACCAATATCATGTAACGGTGCTGCTTTTACCATATTCTCCTGATAGGTTGCATCCATCTGTTCATAGCTGCCTTCACTTAGCAGATATTTTGAAATCATTTCCACATAATCGCTGGTTCGTTTGACATGCTCTCCCGTCTCACCATCTCGGCTCTCAATCAGATTGGCCATGCCTACAATCACATGCTTCTGTAGTTTTAGCACCTCCATCTGATGCAGTCTCTCTGTATCCGATTGGTGTACCAGTATTTTTTTTTGCATTTCTTGCAACAATGATTGCACCAACTGCTGATGATACCAATACAACACTAATACTAAAATACTTGACCCAGTTCAGAAATCTGTTGCTATTTTCCAAAGAGGCAGTTGCCTCATTCATTTCACTTCTAATTTTTTGATTCAGTAATTCCAGATTTCCATTGGCTTCCTCAATATAATCTGCCATATCATAGCAAATATAGTACTCCGCTGTTTGTCTCATCTCACCACGGTCCAGTGAAATAACAATCTCTGCCTTGCTGTAAAAGCCATAGTAGCTCTTTGCAATCCTGTGAATCAGTTCCTGATTCTCGCCATCTTCCATCAGCGCCGAAAAGGTTTCCAGTTCCTCACGAATCTCTTCATCTTTCTCATAGAATGCCTGCTCGTATGCATCGTACATCACTTCATCTGTTGTGACAACATGATTCGAGACCAAATACTGAACGTAATAAATATCACCGCGAAGTTCAGAAACGTACTGCTCTTTTTTCAATGAATTATCTACCAGTTCCTGATACTGTTGTGCCACATAGGAGGTTTGGAAAGCCAAAAACATTGTCCCCGCTACTCCCAAGAGACCTGCGATTGCAACAACAATCAAAATTTGAAATGTTATTTTTTTCATTTAACTGCAATAGTCCTTTCCGCTAACCACTTACTCTGTCGGTTGCGTGATTTCTCCCACGGTTTCATCCAACAGTTCCTGTAAGTTCTTACCGTCCGGGTTCCCTGATGCAATGATTGTTCCAAACAAAACCATCGGTTCCCAATACTGACTTCCGACATGCTGTAATACAGCATAGCGGGATTGCTCTGACAATGCAATCATAGCCGGTGCATTCTGCACTTCTATGCTCTGTGCTACAAGCAGATTGGAGGGTCCCTCACCTATCGTTTGAAAACGTAACAGCTGATTATCATAATTGGTTACCCAATTGGCAAGCTTCATTGCCCATTCCGGGTTCTGCGTATTGGCATTTACTCCGACTAACTTATATCCCGCGAAGCTCATCATCTGTTCCTGATTGCCACCAATAGAATAGGTTGGCAGCTTACAGGCTGCATAGTTTTCGCCAAGAGCCGCCTCTACTATACCCGCACTCCAGGTACCATTTATTCCTGCAATAATTGTACCATCCTGAATCATGCTCTGAAATTTCTCATTTTCTGCATCTATAAATCCGGGATTCGTTGCGATATCCAACATTGCTTCTGCAACTTCTACGCCACTGTATTCATCACTTTCTCCATTAAAATTACAGTAATTACTTCCAGCCTCATTCAGGCCTAATGTCAATCCGGCTCCGGCAAAGAAAGAATAGGTATACCATCCACTGGAGAAATCCATAGAAACATATTTGCCATTCTCTTGTGCTATCTGCATCATTCGATCCAGGCTCTGCACATCCTCTTCTGTAAAAAAGGAACTGTCATAATACATAAAATATCCATTACTGGCAGTCATCGGATATGCATACAGCACCCCATCAGCCATTGCACTCTGTACCGCAACAGAATCATTTCCACCATTCTGTTCAATAACCTGATCAGTCTCCTGCGTAATTGGCAGCAACGCACCTGCTTTTACCAGATCTGCCATCTGATCATCCGGAAATGAAAAAACATCAGCTGCCGCTGCCGGATTCGCAATAACAGTCTCTCGAAGTGTATCTTCACCTTCAACGCCAATGGAAATCGTAATATCTGCTTCCTCTTTATATTGTTCAATAAAACTATCTGCCATCTGTTGTAATAGTTCCTGTGAGCTCTCTCCGCCCCAGATTACAAGATGTACCTGTTCTTTCGGACCAGAGCATGATACAAGAAGCGTCATCACCCAACAGCATACCATGACATAGAATGTTTTCTTTTTCATCCCTAACCAGCCTTTCCATCAGAATCGAATAATTTTTTTATTTTAACATATTTTGTCTGAATATTCTATAACTGCGCATTCTTTTTTCATAAAAAGAGTGCTAAAATTGACCTATTGAATCTGACATTCTGATGACGGTCTGTCCTAATGTAAAATGACCAAAAACACTGTAATTACAGCATGTGCAACTACCGGTTGACAGATTTACAAGCCGACTTTCTTTCCTGCAACCGCTCGGTTTGATAAAATTTAGAAAACAAAGGAGGAACTAGATATGATATTTGCAGACAAATTAATTCAATTAAGAAAAAGAGAAGGATGGTCACAAGAAGATCTCGCGGCCAAGTTAAATGTTTCAAGACAATCCGTATCCAAATGGGAAGGTGCAACTTCCGTACCCGATCTGGATAAGATTATGAAGCTTAGTGAAATATTTAGTGTGACTACCGATTACCTGTTAAAAGATTCTATGGGCGAGACCATTGAGTATTCTGATACCTATGATAGCAGCCAGACCTGTACAGTAACCGTAGAAGAGGCTAACGAGTATATGGATCTGGTTAACCGTTTAGTGCCTATTCGTTCTATATTTATTGCCAGCTATGTACTCTCACCTCTGACCTTGATTCTGCTCTCTATTCTGACAGATTGCGGAGTTATTGAACTCACCGAGGAGCAGGCTGCTGCATAGGAATTGCTGCCTTATTGCTGATTGTTGCACTGGCTACCTGTTACATCATTGTCTCCGGTCGCAGACTGGAAACCTACCATCATCTTGAACAAAATGACTTTGTTCTGGAGTATGGCGTTCAGGGAATCGTAGAAGATCGACTCAAAAAATTTGACAACCGTTATACTTATTCCATTACAGGCGGTGTATTTCTCTGCATCTGCGGCGTACTCCCGCTGATTATTACCGGATGTCTCGGTTGCAGTGATATCGTCATTGGTTTTATGCTTGCTTTGATGTTCTTAGCTATCGCTGTAGCTGTTTTCCTGTTCTGCTATTCCGGCAGCATCCGCAGTGCTTATCTTCTGCTCTTACAAAAAGAGGACTACACTCCGGACAGGAAAGAAGCTTCCCGCCGAAATGAGCCCATCAGAAAAATCTATTGGTTAATTGTTGTTGCCGGTTACCTTGGATACAGCTTCGCTACCACCGATTGGGAACGCAGCTGGATTGTATGCCCTGTTGCCGCTATTCTGTTTGGTGTCGTTGCCACTATTGCTGAGCTGACTCACAAGAATTAGTCCGCAAATCCATTCGGATTATTCTTCTGCCAGCGCCAGCTGTCTTCACACATGGTATGAATATTTTCCTGTGCCTTCCAGCCAAGTTCTCTCTCTGCTTTGGATGCATCTGCATAGTTTGTTGCAATGTCTCCGGCTCTTCTTGGCTGGATTTCATATGGAATCTGAATACCGGTTGCTTCTTCAAAGCTATGCACAAGTTCAAGCACACTACAGCCAACACCAGTTCCAAGATTGTAGATTGTAAGTCCTGATTGGTCTTTAATCTTATTGAGTGCTTTCACATGGCCTCTTGCCAAATCCATGACATGGATATAATCTCTGACTCCGGTTCCATCGGGAGTATCATAATCATTGCCAAACACCCCAAGTTTTTCTCTTCTTCCCACTGCAACCTGCGTAATGTATGGCATGAGGTTATTGGGAATTCCATTGGGATTCTCCCCAATCCTGCCGCTCTTATGCGCTCCAATCGGGTTAAAATAGCGAAGCAGTACCACATTCCATTCCGGATCTGCCAACTGAATATCTGTAAGGATCTGCTCTAACATCGCTTTCGTTGTTCCATAAGGATTGGTGCACTTCTTGACCGGGCTTTGTTCTGTCACCGGAACCTGATCGGGATCTCCATATACGGTTGCTGAAGAAGAAAAAATGATATTTTTGACACCATGTTTTCTCATCACATCAAGCAGGCACAAAGTACCTGTTATATTATTCTCATAGTATTCCCAGGGTAATTGAACTGATTCGCCTACCGCTTTTAAGCCTGCAAAATGTATGCAACAATCAATTGATTCTTTGGTAAATACATCTTCAAGCGCCTCTCTGTTACGAATATCCGCCTGATAAAATTGTACCTTCTTACCGGTAATCTCCTCAACTCTGTGTAAGGATTCCTTGGATGAATTGACCAGATTATCCAGTACCACAACTTCATATCCGGAATTTAGCAGTTCCACAACTGTATGACTACCAATATAACCGCTTCCACCTGTTACTAAAATAGACATGTCTTTATCCTCCAATGCTTGTCTTTCCGATGCTCTATTCTATCACGAATCTTCTCTTCTGTGTATTCCCTATCCCATTCTTCTCCACTGCCTCTCCGGCTGTGCTGTTGAAGTAGGTCTACGAAAGATAATGTTATACAACGCTTTTTTATTGCATGGAAATAATGGCCAAAGGTAGCTTTCCCCTGCAAATGTTGGTGTCGTTGCTACGGAAACCATAACCAGTACAGTTCCTGCAATAAGTCCAAGCTGCCCCGCTATAGCCGTTAACACAATTAGAAACAACCGATAAATCCGAATTCCTTCTCCAAATTCTACACTCGCAAGTGATAAGGTAGCAAGCATAGTTATGGCAGCATAGAAAATCGCCTCTGTGGATGCCCAGTTCATACTTATTGCAACATCCCCGGCAATGAGTCCTCCTACAATCGAGAGTGTTCCCGCGAATCTGTCCGGTGTATGTGCAGAAGAGTAACGAAACAGATCCAGCCCCAATTCCACCAGAAGAACAAATAGGATTGTCTGGAAGGGACTGCTCTCACCGGCACGGATTAAACCAATCTGTCCCGCCAATGTTGGTTCATAAAGACTAATCAGCAAAAATAGCGGCAGAAGAAATAGGCTAATCGGGATACAGGCCAGTCGCACCAGACGGAAATAGTTGCCCACCACAGGATTTTTATAGTAATCCTCCACGCTCTGTGTGAACCGAAAAATACTGCAGGGCAACACCAGTACCGAAGGAGTATTGTCAACTATCAAAAGGACATGTCCCTCCATCAAATAACTGCCTGCCACATCAGGTCTCTCCGTTAATTGCATTGCCGGAAGCGGATGATACCATTTCTTTGGAATCAGCAATTCTTCCATACTCTTCGTTCCCATTGTCAGGCAGTCAACCTGCAGATTCTTCAGCTTCTTGCGAATCAATGAAAGCAACTTTTCTTCTGCGAATCAGATTGCAGTTAAACAGCAGTGTCTCCACAAATCCGTCTCGTGCTCCTCTTGTAACTTTCTCCACATCAGGTTCTGCAACTCCTCTGGTTGGATAATTCCTTACATCCAGAATAATTGCTGCTTCAAATCCATCTACAAATAAAATGGTTGGTCCACTCAGCAGGGCACGAATCACCGTATCCCAGTCTTTGGCAAGCTCCGTCTGTGCATAACCAATTTTTGACTGCATATACAGCTCCAGGTTCTCAATGGTTCCGTTCTGCACAAAAAACGGATCCTGCAAATCGGAAAAAATCCGCTGCAGAAGATCCGTCTTACATAATCCATTCACGCCAATCCAATATGCTTTCGTCTCCCCCAGGAGCAGTTCTCTTGTCACGAGGTCGAAGCTTCTGCCGATTGGCAGTCGTTGGTGAAGTTCTCTGATATTCTGACCAAGTTCTTTGTTCAATGGTTCTAATGCTTGCATATACTCACTCCCTTTTGGACTTTTGCATAGTATATGTCAAACCATAATTTATAATCATTTTTCAAAAAGTGTATTTTCCTTAATCAATTGGCTCCTCAGATATGAAATTCGACAGAATCCAAACAGGATCAGTACGCCCAGTGCAATCAAGAGAATTGCAATAGGTACCCCAAACATTGGTAACACATCAAAGCTGCGGATTGTATTGTTGACACCAATCAATAATTCCATTGTTCCAATCAGTGCCAGTAATACACGCAGTCGGTTCAAATGTCCTACCTTAGAAGACACATCAGAAAACAGTTCAAAATCGTCTTCGCTGCTCTTCTTTCTAAAATATGCCCACCGATTCACTTTTCCAATCAGTTCAGCACCGGAATTTCCAGTCAATTCCAGATACTCCTCTTTGCTCTTACTATCTTTCAAATTCTCCAGCAATTCCATTCGGATCGTATATTCACCCGGCTCACATTCCTCAAATGTATAGGTTGTAAATCCTACCTTTGATAATACCTTTCCCGCTGCTGCCATTTGATTGATCCAGCTTTCTTCCTTATCAAAATCCCATGCCCAAAACCATTTTCTCTTTGTTTCACTCATCCTATTCTCCTATCTGCCTTCTGTAACGGCTATTCCATTCTCGTATAGTTCCTTTAATCTCGCAATCTCTGCAGTTAATACAGCCTTGCCCTGTTTGGTAATAACGTACTCTTTCTTTCGACTGTCCAATTCCTCCGGCAAAGCTTCAATCCAGTGTTTATCCAGCATTGCATTGATTGCTCCGTATAGAGTACCGGCAGCCAGCTTCACTCGTTTTCCAGACATCTCCTCTACCTTTTGCATAATTCCATAACCATGCAGTGGTTGATGCAAGGATAGCAGAATGTAGTAAACTGCTTCTGTTAATGCATTGTTTGTACCTGCCATAATTTGCTCCTTTCTTATTTGTTCTTTCTTTCCTACTTTCTTATTTGTTCTTTCTTTCCTACTTTTTTCTTCGTTATTACGACTACCGTTATTTCGTAGCGCGTTATATCGGTTGCTGATATAAATGTCAACAACTTTTTTTAACTATTTGACAGATAAGTTATTTTATTATATAGTTCAAATAGTGAACTATTTAAGAGGAGAGCATTATATATGCATGAACAGTATAACAAAATTGAGTTGTGTGAAGGACTTTTGGATGCCTGGCTTACACTGTCTGCAACCGTAAGAAATGAACGGCTTGTTCATTCCTTAACCTTTCGCGAGGTATGTGTCTGTAATATTCTTATGCATGCACAGCAAGCGCCTTCTTCCAATATAAGTAAGGAAATGATCACTGCTACCGACATTGTGAACAGAACCGGAATGTTAAAGTCACAGGTTAATAAAGTAGTGACAGACTTGGAGAAACGCGGTTTGATTACCAGACAACGATTTACACAGGACAAACGTCAGATTGGTTTAGCGCTAACCAAAAAAGGGTTGGACTGTTATGAGAAGGAGCATCGTGATGTCTTGCTTATTCTGTCTCGTCTCGTCGATTCCATTGGCGCCATGCAGACCAGTTTCATTACAGAACAGCTCAATCAGATCAGTCACACAATGCAGCTTCTTGAAGCAGAAAGAGAAAAGGGAACAAAATGATTAGAATAATAACAGACTCCGCATCAGACATGGATATCACCTGGGCACAAAAGCATCACATCAGCGTTCTTCCCATGCAGATTCAATGTGGTGAACATACCTATCAGGACCGCTATGAACTGGAGGCCGATGCATTTTACAACATGCTTACGCAATCTGCAACGCTGCCCTCCACCAGCCAGATTACACCTTATACATTCGAAGAAGAATTTCTTAAGGTGCATGCCGCTGGAGATGAGGCTCTTGTTATAGTAGTGAGCGGTGCTCTATCCGGCACCTACGCCAGTGCCTGCCTCGCAGCTGCAGCGTACGACGAAATCCATGTAGTTGATTCCCGTAATGTCACCGTGGGGGAGCATTGTCTTCTCTCGCTTGCCATCCGCTTACGAGCAGAAGGCAAGAGCGTAATACAAATCAAGGAAATCCTAGAGGATAGAAAACAACACATTCGCTTACTGGCATTACTCGATACTCTGGAATATCTGAAAAAAGGCGGACGTATTCCCGCTACTACAGCATTGGCCGGAACTCTTCTGTCAATCAAGCCTGTGGTCAGTGTCAAAGATGGCGCTGTTGAAGTAATTGGCAAAGCCAGAGGATCTAAAAACGGGAACAATCTTCTGGTAGAACTGGTCAAAAAAAGCGGCGGGATTGATTTCACCCTACCGCTTTATCTAGGCTATACCGGTTGCAACCGTGCTTTACTGGATCAATATATCGCAGACAGCCACCTGTTATGGGAAAGTCACATTACTGCTGATGCTCTGCAGATTCTGCAGATTGGAAGCACCATAGGAACTCATGTTGGACCCGGTGCAATTGCAATTGCCTTCTTTTCTGCAGACAACTAACTTTTCACAAGATAATCCAGTTTCTGTTTAACATCATCTGTTACCTGTGTCACAAGCTGAATGGTCGCTGCCATCTCCTGTGATGCAGCTGCCAGATTCTGAATGCCGTCATTCACACCGCCGACAATCTTCATCAGTTCATCCGCACTACTCAGAATTCCGTTAACTGCATTGACGATATCCTGATTATTCTGATTGCTGTCATCAACTGTATTCTTGGAATTCTCTGCAAGTACCTTAATCTGTTCTGCTACAACTGCAAATCCTCTTCCCGATTCGCCAGCTCTTGCAGCCTCTATGGATGCATTCAAAGCCAACAGATCTGTCTGGCTTGCAATATTGATTACATCCTGATTATTATCCTGTAATTTGGAAAGATACTGACTAATCACATGCAGTTCTTTTCCCAGACGATCGGAGAACTCCGTTACATGCTCCATCGCCACTGAGATCTCTGTGCTCTGGTTGGCATTGCCCTCACTAACCTGACTCATATTCTCGAAGGAACGATACAGATTCATAAACTGACTATTAATATCTCCAATCATCTCCTGCTTGGTCTCGTTCTGCTGCTGCATCTTAGCATTCATTTCATGAATGTCTCTCATCAGTACTTCACTCTCATCCTTTTCGGCCATCGCCATATCCTTCATGTAGTGGATACAGTTTTCCTTATTGTTGAAGCCGTTATAAATTGCAGTTGACATCTTTTCGCAGGTATCGTAGCCACAGCAGCCACAATTAATATGTTGTTTCTCTACTGTGTCTTTGTTCATCTGTGCATAAATTGCGTCTCTTTCCTCTTCACTCGGCTGAAGAACCTTACAATTCTCACTTTTATCCGTATAGCTTCGAAGAAAATCCTCCAGCTTTAATGATGCAAACTGCTTATTTAGCTTGGCAAGACGTTGCGCGGGCGTTAGTTTACGTCCCCATGCCGTCTTCTTGGAGTTCTTCTTGCTCTCTTCTTTCATCCGCTGTAATGCATAAACAGCATCTTCTGTTTCGTTCTTGGATTCCTCGATACCCGTTCCGTAGAGACAGCCGTCTCTGCAATTCAATGCATCAATAAACAGATATGGTGTCTTCTCTTCTGCAATCTGGTGTTTATGCTTCTCCAGATACTGATACATATGCTTTTCGCCCTCTGCCTGACGGATAAATGCATCTTCCCCAAGGAGCCAGAACACATTCTCCTTTAATCCACCCGGTGTAGGATAGATGGAACCAAGGCCATATTCTATCTCATCGGAAGCAAGCTTCCCTGCAATCTCATGGTCTCTGATATACTGCATCAGATGTTGGAACGTAACATTATATTCTACATAACCATATGTATTGGGATCTGTTATCTCATTTTTCTTTGCAATACACGGGCTGATAAATGCAAGCTTATCTGTTACATTCATATATTTTCTGGCATAAATCGCGCCACACATCATCGGACTGTGTACCGGGAATAGCTTTGGCAACAGCTCCGGCAAATATTTCTCAATATATCCAACCACAGCCGGGCATGGCTGCGAGATTCCACCCATAAAATGATTCTTCTGGATATAGTTGATATAAGCCCAGGAGGTAATATCTGCGCCAAAAGAGATACTGATGATCCTCTGTACTCCGGCATCCTTTAAGTGGCCAAGAACAGACTCATACTCACTTGCATAATTCGCCTTAAAAGCCGGTGCAAGTAACAGCGTTATCTTCTCACCTCTTGCCAAGTCTTCGAAGAAACGTTCTGTATCATCATTATACTCTCTTGCATGATGTTCGCAGACATCAAAGCATGCACCACATGCAATACATCTTTGCGGATCCACCGCTATACGATTCTTAACCCCATCCTGAATTGCTATATTAGCCCCCGAACAACTACATGCTCCGATACATCGATTACACCCTATACACCTGTCATTCGTATAGACAAGCTGCTCCATAATCCTTCTCCTTTACTTAATATGTTGCACAAATCGATCAAGATACTGTTACATTTTACCACATATAACCTGTAACATCTATACTTTATATAGCGATTTAACAACATTTTAAGAAATCTTTATATCTGCAGCTACCCTTCAAAATAAAAGAGTTCTTCTTTATTCATATTATTCTCTTTCTACGCAATACAATGCGCTTCATTCTCTACTGCCGCGCACACGACGTACGCGTAGTTCCCTAATATAAAATCGGTCTTGCCAAGTTCACTTGGGAAGACCAATTATATCATGCCAAGTTTACTTGCCAACATTTTTCACAATGTTTACTTGGAATTTTTAATTTTCTCGTCCAGCTCCTGTAAATAAAGCCACCGCTCCATCTTTTCTTCCAGTTGCTGCTCGACTTCATCCTTTTGAATTGCAAGCTCTTCCAGTCTGCTATACTGGCTGCTGGCTGCATTCATTTCCTCTTCCAGCCTAGCAAGCTTACTCTCTAACTGATCTATTTCCTCGTCAATCACATCATAATCTTTCTGTTCCTGATAGGTAAAACGCAGGCGTTGTGTTTTCTGTTTCCTTGCCCCTGTTTCTGTATCCTGCAGAGGTTTCGCGGCTTTCTCAGCCTCTACAGAAGTACGTTGCATCTCCCGCTCACGATAATCTGTATAATTGCCTTCCTGTTGTTCAATCACACCATTGCCGCGAAAGATCAGCAGACTGGTGGCAATCTTATCCAGAAAATATCGGTCGTGGGATACCGCTAAAACAATGCCCTCAAATTCCAGCAGATAATTCTCAAGTATTGTCAGTGTTTTAATATCCAGATCATTGGTGGGTTCATCCAGAATCAGCACATTAGGAGACCCCATCAGAATCTTTAGCAGGTAGAGTCTTCTCTTCTCTCCACCGGATAATTTGCTGATTACCGAATACTGCATATCTCCTGTAAACAGAAAATTCTCACACATCTGAGCAGCTGTAATGACTCCGTTCTTCGTCGGAATATATTCTGCTGTCTCACGAACATAATCAATTACACGAAGTTCTTCTTTTAGTGCTTCATTCTCCTGCGAAAAAACTCCGTATCGAACAGTCGTACCAAATTCCACATGTCCAGAATCCGGTGGAATCTGTCCGGTCAGCACTTTAATCAGTGTCGACTTACCACATCCATTGGGTCCAATAATTCCTATTCTCGCATTCTGCAGAAAAATGTCGCTGAAATTCCGGAACAATACCCGGTCTCCATATGCTTTGGATATGTCTGTTAATTCGACTGTCTTCTTGCCCAGCCTCGAATATGCACTACTGATCGTCACTTCACTATCCAGTTCCAGATCCGGACGGTCGCGTAGTGCGATAAATCTCTGTATGTGTGCTTTTTGCTTGGTAGCTCGCGCTCTGGCGCCACGTAACATCCATGCCAGCTCTGTACGGTACAGATTCTTATTCTTCTGTTCTGATGCCGCCAGATCCCGTTCTCTTGCCGCCTTCATTTCAACATAGCCTGAGTAGTTCGCTTGATAGGAATAAATCTTTCCTTTATCCAATTCCCAGATTTTGTTCGTTACTTCATCCAGGAAATAACGATCGTGGGTAACCATCACATAGGCACCTTTGAATCTGCCAAGCATTTCCTCCAGCCATTCTGTCATATCACTATCCAGATGGTTAGTTGGCTCATCCAGAATCAGCAGATCTGTCGGGGTCAGAAACGTCCGAACCAAAGCAACTCGTTTCTTCTGTCCACCGGATAGAATAGTTGTGTCTGCCATGACATCCGTAATTCCAAGCTTCGCTAACATCGCTGTTGCTTCACCCTCCAGATTACGATATTCTTCTTCTGCCTTCTGCCCCATCAGCACATTTTCAAGAATTGTCTTTGATTCGTCAAAATCCGGCTTCTGTGGCAGAAAGGTTATTCTAAGTCCATTGTTTCTGGTAATCGTTCCGTGGTCCACCTCTTCCATTCCTGCAAGGATACGCAGAAGTGTTGATTTACCAGTTCCATTAATTCCAATCAGTCCAATCCGATCACCTTCATGAATTCCCATACTAATCTGGTTAAACAGGTTTCTTATTCCATATGATTTCACCAGATTCTCTGCTACTAATATATTGTCCATTGTCATCTCCATATTGCCTGTTCCTTTAGCGACAGGCGGTCTGTGAACAATATAACATTCCTTTATCGATTTATCAATGATTCACAACAAGGATATCATCAATTGGCACCTGAAATATCTCTGCCAGTACCACCAGATTATCAATGGTCGGAAGGGCATTGCCCTGTTGCCATTTGTAGATCGCCTGTGGAGTTACAAAGCCAAATTCTTTCTGGATATCTTTGACAGAAAGTCCACGTGTCTGACGAAGATGAACGATGTTCTCTCCTGTTTTCTCCATGTTTACCATAGGTATTGATGTCATTTTCTCTCCTCCTTCATCTCGTTCCGGCTCTCTTTGTCGGACACCACATAAAACATTTTCGTATTAAAAAACCGCCTATCCCTATAAGATAAGCGGTTCATCATAAATGATCTCTATATTAGACGGTTATTCGCAGAAACGTCTATACAGTGTTTGCTCTCTTATAAGCGTATATAAAAACTGACTATGAGTTCTTGTATAATCATAGGCATGCTTGGTTCTTATGTTAGTTCTTGTGTCATTAGCTCTTCTCATAATTAAGTTCTGCATATCGTTTCCTTTCCCGACAAAGTCGATTTATTTTTTGTTACTATACCATATTTTGACAGCGTTGTCGTTATATCCGTAGTATAATTTATTTTTTTCTTTGAACGGTTTCCTTAAGTGCATATATCGCAAATCTTACATTCGTCTGCAGATACCGCTTCCAAAGCCGCCCAGGTTCCTGCAGCAGTCGAAACAGCCATTCTAAAGAATGCCGCTGCATCCATTGTGGCGCCCGTTCTAAAAGTCCGGCATGGTAGTTAAATCCTGCGCCAACCCCTATCATCAGTCCCTGCAGCTTGTTACGATGCTGATACATCCAGATTTCCTGTTTGGGAGCGCCCAGTCCAACCCAGATCAGATTGGCACCAGACTGATTAATCATGTCAATGACCTTTGCATCCTCTTCTCTGGTCAATTGGCGAAAAGGCGGTGAATACATTCCCGCAATCACCATATTGGGATATTTCTCTGTTAAGACTGCTTGTAATGTATCCAGCGTTTCCTGCGTTGCACCATAGAAAAAATGACGCAATGTTTTATCCTTCTCTGACTGCTTGAAAAGCTGTTCCATCAGGTCTGGTCCGGTCACACGGCTTGCCTGTGAATATCCCCACAGACGGCTCAGCTTGCTAAGCGGTGCGCCATCCGGCAGAACAAGCGCCGCACAATTCTGTACTTTACGATAACGTTTCTCATCTGCTGCCATCACCAGTGTATGCACATTGCAGACACAATAATATTGCCCGCGCAGATTGTCTATATTATCAAATGTTGCCAAAACCACCTGCTCCATATTGGTTACAGCAACATTTACTCCAAAAATATTACAGGTTTCCCCTGCTTTTCTATCTGTCTGCATTGTGCACCCTCTATGATTCCCTTTTGCTGTCATGTACTTCACATATTGTTGTCTGTTCTATAAAATAGTATCATAATTTATTTCCAAAAGGAATAAATGTTTCATATCTTTATCCAATCAGAAGTTCACTCCAGATCTGGGATAATACGCTGTCCAATTCACTGCACCGGTTCGTCTTATGAATTTTCTTTCTGTATCCCTTGGGATCTTTGGTGCTTTCTGCCAGATAGGTCCAGAGTTCCTTCATTCGAAACAAAAGATTGCGGTCTCCTGACTGAATCTTTCGATAGCCTTCATAGATCTCATCATGAAATGCCTTCAGCCGCACATAATCTGTCTTTT
>JAKQFQ010000225.1 GCA_029558315.1 Bacillota bacterium | reverse complement strand
GTTCATCTGAGCCTTTTTTCTTTGCTCAGTTTTTTCATAAATCATTTGACACTATCTTGTAGAACATTGTTCTAATTATAGAATAATATATACATGTCACCTCGTCAATACCATATTAGAACATTGTTCTACTAAAAATATTCCAACAATAATCTCCTTAGTCTAAAAGTAATATTTTGCCATAAAAAAGACCTCCCAATCGCTAGATTTTTGGTCTAACGTTTGAAGGTCGTTTCATCCATGGACTTCTTTACTTATTAGTTATCCATTTACTTCTCTGCTTTTTTCTTCCGTACCTGATGTTCCTGATCGAGTACAACAGTTCGTGCCGGTCGCCCTGTAATCTTCTCCAGCGAATTCTGTGCCTCAATAACGCGTTGCATCCACAGCTCCCTATATTCTGTATAGTCGCGACAACTTTTAGGAATTTCAATCGGTTGGGCAAAAACCATTCGATTCTCCTCCCCCTCCACCATTTGTTCCAAAAATGCAGGAAGGACAGGAATATTTAATTGCTTCGCTATCCAAAATGCTCCGTTCTCTATATCTTCAGCCTTATCTTTGTTAATATCATAGATTGTTCCCTGTGCAAAAATCAAAAAATGTTTTACCTTCTCATCCTTTTGGTACCAACGTACCGCTGTTTTTAGTGCTGCCATAGAACCGGCAAGACTATTTCTGTCCACTCCCACTACATTCTCATGTTGCAAAACCGGCACCAGTTCTCTTGGGACAGACACCCCATTAAAACAATTCTCCTTGGCAAAAACAAATAACCTTTCATAGTCTGCATCCACGCTGCTCATCATTTTACAATGATAACTCATAATCAGTGGAGCATCAGAATCTGTCAAATGATTCGTTGCAATTACATAGGATTGTTCTGTAAAATCCGCAGGTGTTCCATACACCTTAAATTGATAGGACTCCAAAAAACTATGTTTAATACTTTTTATCATTTCTTCGAATTTATCCGGTTCGCTGCTTGCCCGGAGCAATTCACCAATATTCTCTTCTGTAATCATTCTGCTTGCATTGAATAGTTTCATCTCTTTTTCTCCAATGGTATCATATTAGAAAAGCCCCAGTAAACATTATGTTTTCTGGGGCCTTCATCATTTAATTCTTGGCAGTCAGCCTCACTCTTCAATGAGTGGTCACTGACTATTTCGCGTAATCTACAACTCTTGATTCTCTGATAACGCTAACTTTAATCTGTCCGGGATATTCCATTTCTTTCTCAACTTTCTTTGAAATATCACGTGCAAGTATTACCATGTCAGCATCTGTTATCTGTTCAGGAACTACCATTACACGAACCTCTCTACCCGCCTGAATAGCAAAAGATCTGTCAACTCCCTTGAAAGTGTTTGTAATGTCTTCTAACTGAGTAAGTCTACTTGTATAAGTGTCAAGTGTTTCTCTTCTTGCACCGGGTCTTGCAGCCGAAATAGTATCAGCAGCTTGTACCAGGCAAGCAATCAAAGATGTTGGTTCAACATCCCCATGATGTGATTCAACCGCATTGATAACTACGGCAGACTCTTTGTACTTACGACACAATTCAGCTCCAAGCTGAATGTGTGATCCTTCCATATCATGATCAACCGCTTTACCGATATCATGCAACAAACCTGCACGCTTTGCCATACGTACGTCCAGTCCAAGTTCTGATGCAAGCAGCCCGGATAACTGAGCAACTTCAATGGAATGCTTTAATGCATTCTGACCAAAACTGGTTCTGAACTTTAAACGTCCTAACAGCTTGACAAGTTCAGGATGAATACCATGAACACCAACTTCGAGAAGCGTAGCTTCTCCTTCTTCTTTCATCTGGACTTCGACTTCTTTTTTGGCTTTTTCCACCATTTCTTCAATTCGAGCCGGATGAATTCGACCATCAACAATCAGCTTCTCCAGTGCAATTCTTGCTACTTCTCTCCTTACCGGATCAAATGCAGAAAGCACTACCGCTTCCGGAGTATCATCAACAATTAACTCTACACCGGTCATCGTTTCAAGAGTTCTGATATTTCTTCCCTCTCGTCCGATGATTCGTCCTTTCATCTCATCATTCGGAAGCTGAACGACCGAAATTGTAGTCTCAGAAACATGATCAGCAGCACATCTTTGTATTGCACTAACTACATATTCCTTCGCTCTCTTATCGGCTTCGTCTTTCGCGCGCATCTCAACTTCTTTGATCATCACGGCAGCTTCATGTTTTACATCTTCTTCAACAGCTTTCAGCAGAAATTCTTTTGCTTGTTCGGAGGACAAACCTGAGATTCGTTCCAGTTCCTGTACTCTCTGCTCATTTAACTTAGAAACTTCCTCTTTCTGCTTATTTAATGCTTCTTCTTTTGCAGAGAGACTTGCTTCTTTCTTCTCGATTGCATCTGTCTTACGATCAATGTTCTCTTCTTTCTGCTGAATTCTTCTCTCAGAACGCTGGATATCATTTCTGCGCTCTTTGATTTCCTTGTCGAGTTCACTCTTTGCTTTAATGGATTCTTCTTTCACTTCAAGCATTGATTCTCTCTTCTTACTTTCAGCAGTCTTCAAAGCATCATCGATAATAGTTCTGGCTTTTTCTTCCGCATTACCGATTTTGATTTCTTCTTCTTTTTTGTACTTTCCTACAGAAATCTTCGCGGTAACAGGAATCGCTATAACAAGCGTAGCCACCACTGCAATCGCTGCGGCTATTATTCCTGGCATTGTACAGGAGCACCTCCTTATTTAATTTTCATTGTACGAATATAACCGGACAGAATATCTTTCATACTCTACCTTTAAATAGAATGCTAACATACTTTAACCATATGTATACCTTCTAATGTCGTCATCGCAACATAACAATTATATACGTTTTACCGATGTTATGTCAAGTATCTTCGTCTGGATTCCACTGATTCCCTATTGTTTTCAGTGCTTGTTTGATATCTCGGATTCCAAATCCTTTACGCAACAGATAATTTACCTGTTTCTCTGTCTCTTTTTGCTCTGCTGTCTGTGGATGATAATGTCTCTTGTCAAGAAGTCTTAATATCATGCCCTGAGTATCCTGTTCAATCCCATCTTCTGCCAGTTGCTCTGTGGTAGCCTTAATCTTCTCCTGCGGAATTCCTCTTCTCATCAAGGACATCTGTATCTCTCGATAACTCTTATTCTCCATATGGAATTCAATATATCTTGCAGTATATCGTTCATCATTCAGATAACCATATTGACTCATTGATGAAATTGCTGCATCAATGGCCTGTTGCGGATAGTATCCGTCACGCAGTTTTTCTCTTAATTGGTATTCTGTATAATCCTTCTTCTGAAGCAAATACAGTAGCCTGTTACTCGCTCGCTTACACAAAACCTCCTCAACAATCCGATCAATCATTTCCTGTGAAATTTCTTTGGTCTCTCTCAACTCATAATGAAGTAAATCGCCTTTGTATAAAACAAAGGCGATTTCTCCGTCAATATAAACCTTGTATCTCTTTTTATTCAATAGCTGAATTTGTGTTATTTGCATCTAATGTTGCCTTTTCTTTCTTTGCTTTCTTCTTTGCTTTGATATCCAATTCCGATGGAACCTCTTTTATATTGTAATGTTCTCTAACCTGACGATCAATCTCAGCACAAATTTCAGGGTTATCCTTTAAGAATATCTTGGCATTTTCTCGTCCCTGCCCTATCTTATTGCCCTGATATGCATACCACGCTCCGCTCTTATTTATAACATCTATCTCTGCTGCTAAATCAAGAACATCTCCCTCATAGGATATTCCCTCACCAAACATGATATCAAATTCAGCTTCCTTAAATGGTGGAGCCACTTTATTCTTAACAACCTTGGCCTTTGTTCTGTTACCAACAAATTCACCCGCTTGTTTTAACTGTTCTACACGACGTACTTCCAGTCTGACTGAAGCATAATATTTCAAAGCATTACCACCGGTAGTTACCTGCGGATTACCATATATAATACCAACTTTTTCACGTAGCTGATTAATAAATACAACCGTACAGTTCGATTTACTAATAGCACCTGCAAGCTTTCTCAATGCCTGAGACATCAAACGTGCCTGTAAGCCCACATGAGCATCTCCCATATCTCCTTCTAATTCAGCCTTCGGTGTCAAAGCAGCCACGGAATCTACAACTACAATATCCATTGCTCCGGAGCGAACCATTGTCTCTGCAATTTCCAGTCCTTGTTCACCATAATCCGGCTGGTTAATATACAGATTATCAACATCAACTCCTATTGCAGCAGCATAAGTCGGATCAAGCGCATGTTCTGCATCAATAAATCCAGCAATACCGCCACGTTTTTGAACTTCTGCAATCATATGAAGGGTTACTGTTGTCTTACCGGAAGACTCCGGTCCATAAATCTCTATTACACGGCCCTTTGGAATTCCACCTAATCCCAATGCAATATCCAGACTAAGAGATCCTGTTGGAATTGTTTCCACATTTAACTTAGAAGCAGGATCACCTAACTTCATCAGTGCGCCCTTACCAAATTGTCTTTCTACCTGTAACATTGCAGCATCTAAGGCCTTTAACTTATCTTCTCTCTCCATGTTTAATCTCCTTGTTTCAATAGATTCCCGAAATCAGAACGTTTGTTCCATATTAGGATAAAACATTTGTTCGGGTTTGTCAATTTATTTTTTCTATAATTATATTAACACACTATGTGTCCATTAAAACTCCCTCAAACGCATCCCTCCCTAACTTTTTTCTTCTTACGCATTGAAAACTTGGGCGAAATGCCCTGTGATGAGACTAAAGTCTCAAAAGATATTTTTACTTTATCACATGTTTTTGTGATATTCAAGTTCTTTCTACAAAATAGAGTCGCTCTGCAGCGACTCATTATCAGCACTATATACGAACAATCCTAACAGGCTTACTTACCTTTCTCTTTTCCAAAGGTAACCTTGCTGCAATATTCCAGCATGCATCTTCTGGTCAGAATCAGTGCTTCTGCTACCGCACATTCTCGTATTTTCTCACGATTTCCTTTTAAGTGATATTCCTTGACCGTAACAACTCCGCACACACTGCAGCCAATATATACAAGTCCAACCGGCTTTTCTTCTGTACCGCCATCCGGTCCTGCAATTCCGGATACTGCAATTGCAACATCTGCATGCGCAAGTGCAAGTGCACCGGTTACCATTTCATGAACAACCTGGCTGCTAACTGCACCATATTTATCCAGTGTTTTATGCTTTACTCCAACCGCTTTCCGTTTTGCCTTATTTGAATATGTCACATAACCGGATTTGAATATTTCAGACACTCCGGGTACATTAATCAGACGTCCGGCAATCAATCCTCCGGTACATGATTCAACCGTTGTAATTGTCAGTTCATTAGCAAGTAACAGATCGACCACTGCCTTTTCCAATGTAGTATCCTCATGTGTAGTATATACACTGTCGCCAAGACGTCCCTTAATATCCTTTACAACCGGTTTTACCAACGCCCTTGCTTCCTGCTCCTTTGTGGCTCTTGCAGTAACTCTGAGATGAACTTCACAATTCTTGGCATATGGAGCCACCGTGACTGCTCCTGACTGTTCAATCAGATCCTTTAACAGCTCTGCAACTTCACTCTCACTTCGTCCACAGACTTTCACCATGGCAGAGTAAATTACATCCTTCGATTTCTTTTTTAAATATGGAATCACACGCTTTTCAAACATTTCCTTCAATTCAGTAGGCGGACCAGGCAGGAGAATCATGACTTTGTCGCCTTCTTCCATGATCATTCCCGGTGCAGTGCCATTATCATTATCCAGGATAATCGCGTCCTTTGGAATCATCGCCTGCCTAAAATTATTCTCTGTCATCTTACGTCCACGTTTATCAAAGTATGCTTCAATTCGCTGCACGGTTCGTTCGTCTTTTGACATTTTTCTACCCAGTACTTTTGCAGCGGTTTCCTTTGTTATATCATCCTGCGTTGGTCCAAGGCCTCCACTTAAAATAACAATGTCTGAACGCTCCAAGGCCTGTTTAATACAACCGCTCAGTCTCTCCTCATTATCGCCAACCGCTGTCTGATAATAAGTGGTAAGTCCAAGCCCTGCTAACTGGCCTGCCAGATAGGCTGCATTTGTATTCACAATATTGCCCAGTAATAGTTCCGTTCCGACAAAAATAGTTTCCGTAAGCATAGTTGGCCTCCATCCTGCATCTCTGCACTAATGTTGCTCTTTCATTACCTCTTTGTTCTTTACCAGATAATCAATCAGTGAAATTACCGTTAACGCCAATGCAAGCCACATTACAACTGTGGTAAGAAGGGTTAATATTTCAAGATTAAGAATCATCAGAATTACCATAATAATCTGAAAAGCTGTTTTGAATTTCCCCCACCAGCTTGCTGCAATAACAACACGATTATCAACTGCTATCAAGCGGAATCCACTGATAATAAACTCTCTGCTGATGATGACAATGACAATCCAGGCGGGCATTCTGCCTAATTCAACAAAGCAGATCATTGCACTGCTGACCAACAGCTTGTCTGCCAGTGGATCCATAAATTTGCCAAAATTAGTAACTAATTCATATTTTCTGGCAATATAACCATCCAGAAAATCCGTCAGGCTTGCCACAACAAAAATTCCCAATGCGATATACTCACTATAATTTCCTGCATATTCCGTCAGTAAAAAAAATACAAAAAATGGAATCAGAATCATTCTGAGCAAGGTTAATTTATTCGGTAAATTCATCTACCAGTCCTCCTATCAAATCATAATCATCGCTGTCTGTTATCAGAACCTTCGCAACAGTTCCGCTCATCAGCTGTGGCGCATCTTCAATAAAAACCAATCCATCCACACCCGGTGCGTCCATATAACTTCTAGCCACCAGTAAATTCTCATCCGGAATTGTACCTTCCACTATTACGTCAACAACCTGTCCCAGCATCCCCTTCGCTTTATCAAATGCAATCTGTTGCTGCAATTCCATAATCACATCACGGCGGCGATTTTTCTCTTCCTCCGGGATCTGGTCCGGCAGACCTGCTGCAATTGTATCTTCCTCAGCCGAATAGGGAAATACACCCAGACGGTCAAAACGCATGTCACTTACAAAATTCTTTAATCCTTCAAACAGCTCCTTCGTTTCCCCCGGAAATCCTGTAATCAGAGTCGTTCTAAGGCAAATGTCCGGAACTGCATTTCTTAACTGCGAAATAATTCGGATTAAATCCAATCGATTCGTCCTTCTGCCCATACGCTGTAAAATATAGTCCTCTGAATGCTGAATCGGAATATCAAGATAATGACAGATTTTGGGTTCTTTCTGAATAACCGCAATCAGCTCATCATCAATTTCTTCCGGATAACAGTATAATATTCTAATCCATTGCAGTTCTTCTATCTTACACAATTCCTCCAGCAATCTCGGAAGACTCTTTTTACCATAAATGTCTTTGCCATAAACCGTTGTTTCCTGTGCCACCAGAATCAGTTCCCTGACCCCCGATTCTGCCAGCTTCGCCGCCTCTGCTAAGAGCGTTTCCATAGGAACCGAACGGTAGCTTCCACGTACCTTAGGTATAATACAGTAAGTACAACGCTTATCACAGCCTTCTGCAATTTTTAAATATGCATAATACCCACCGGTTGTCGAAACTCTTCGCTTGCCACATACAAGTGTCGTATCAATATCTGCCATGGCATCTTTGGGATGCTTCTCCAAAACGGCATTTAAAACCTCCGTCAGCTGATCAAATGCAGCTGTTCCAATGACCGCATCTACTTCCGGAATCTGCTCATGAATCTCATCCTTATACCTTTGTGCAAGACACCCACATGCAATTAACGCCCTGCACTTTCCATTTTTCTTAAGTTCACCATATTCAATCAGGGCATTAATGCTTTCTTCTTTTGCATCCAAAATAAAGCAGCAGGTATTCACCACAACTGCATCAGCCTCGTCTTCATCGTTCGTAATCTCCATCCCTGCATCATAAAGCATGCCGAGCATCATTTCACTGTCAACAAGGTTCTTGTCGCATCCTAGAGACACAAACATAACCTTTATCCTGCTATCCATATCGTTCCTCATTTTCCTGTAATGCAAAAGAAAGAGAGAATGTGCCAATGCCCCTTCTCTCTCTGTTTTTACTCTTCTCCTAAAATTCTAATCTTAGAACTATTCAGCTCTTCTACTGCAATT
Organism: Bacillota bacterium; assembly: GCA_029558315.1. Classification (GTDB taxonomy): domain Bacteria; phylum Bacillota; class Clostridia; order Lachnospirales; family Lachnospiraceae; genus NK4A136. Next base: position 17,951 of record JAKQFQ010000225.1, on the reverse strand, counting down.
GATAATGGTTTCTTTCCTTTGCCATCTATCAGGGGTTCTTCTCCTCCGATTAGCTGTCTTGCTCTCTTAGCTGTTGCCATTACAATCGAATATCTGCTGTTTACAATTGGTTGTTCTCCTGGTTCTACGTCGCTGTTAACGACCTCCATAAGATCTGTGTAAGATGGGTGTAACATAATTTATTCTCCTTTCGCCATGCGTTTTAATTCTTCTCTCACTGTTCTAATTAGTGCTTCATTACGAATCGGTTTGGCATGTGCTGCCTCAATGATGGAATGCGTATCCTGAACACACACTTCAATGGTATCATTGACCACAATGTAATCATACTGCTCTATTCCATCTGCCTCCTGGGCAGCCCGATTCATCCGTTTATTTACCACTTCCATGGTCTCTGTTCCACGTCCAATCAGACGTTTTCTCAGTTCCTGCGCTGAAGGCGGCATAACGAATAGGAGCAATGCGGTCGGATACAATTCTTTAATCTTAAGAGCTCCCTGAATCTCAATCTCAAGGATAACGTCCTTACCATCCGCAAGCTGCTTTTCCACATATGATTTGGGTGTGCCATAATAGTTATCGCAATAACATGCATGCTCTACAAATCCATCTGCCGCAATATTTTTTTCAAAATCTTCTTTGCTTACAAAGAAATAGGATACACCATCCACTTCACCAACACGTGGCTGTCTCGTTGTCATGGATACCGATAATGCATAATTATCATACCGGTTCATCAATTCCTTCACAATGGTTCCTTTACCGGCACCTGCAAAGCCGGAAATCACGACTAATATACCTTCACGCTTCATCTTCATCACCACTTTCTGCCTGATGCCTTGAGACAATCGTCTCCGGTAACAATGCGGAAAGAACAATTTGCTGATTCTCCATGATGATAACAGCCTTGGTCTTTCTTCCCTGCGTTGCATCAATTGCCATCCCGCTGTCTTTGGCATTAGATATCATTCTTTTTACCGGTGCAGCATCCGGATGTACAATAGAAATGATCTTATCTGCATTCACAACATTGCCAAATCCAATATGAATCAGTTTGCTCATTAATACTCCGCCTATTCTATATTCTGAATCTGTTCTCTGACTTTTTCAATATCTGTCTTTAGTTCTATTGCACGATCGGAAATTGCCAAATCAGTGGCTTTGGATAAGATCGTATTGGCTTCACGATTCATCTCCTGCGCAATAAAATCTAACTTTCTTCCAATACTTCCGCCATCGATCAGTGTTTTCCTGGTTGCTTCAATGTGGCTTCGCAAACGAACGATTTCTTCATCCACACAAATCTTATCTGCAAAGATGGTTGTCTCCATAATAAGGCGACTCTCATCAATCTTAACGTCTTCCAACATTTCCTTAACTTTGGCTTCCAGTTTCTTACGATATTGCTCAATAATCTCAGGAGACCGTTCTGCTATAAAATCAACATTTTCCAGCATGCAATCCAGCTTGCCAAGCAAATCCTGTTTTAGATTTTCCCCTTCTTTCATACGGGTCTCAACGAATCCTGCGGTTGCACCGGCCAATGTCTTTTCTAACAGTTTCCAGATTTCCTTTTCATCGATATTTTGCTCTTCCATAGTAAACACTTCCGGATATCTTGAAAGTGTAGATACGCGAATATCATCTTCCAGCCCAAAATCTTCCTTCATCTTTCTAAGATATGTGAGATATTCCGCAGCAACATCATGATTATACTTGATGCTGACATTTTCTTCCGAAAAATCTTCATACGTAATGAAAATATCAACTTTACCACGCTGGATATAATCCTTCAAATAGTTCCGTATCGCAGCCTCGAAGAAATTCAGTTTTTTAGGCATTTTAATGGTTTCATCCAAATATCTGTGATTAACCGCCTTCATCTCTACACTAAATTTACGATTGCCTTCTTCCATCTCGCAACGGCCAAAACCGGTCATACTCTTTATCATGTTCGTCTCCATCTCCCCATTGTTTTACTACACATACTGCTTTATTATAGAACATCCCCAAAATATCGTCAAGGAAAAGCCCCCGAAAAGTCAACAGTCTTATGGAAATTAACACCGACTTGTTTTGCCAGCCATCTTACTGCATTAAAAAGACGTATCCAAGATACTGGATACGTCTTGCGTCGGAGTGACAAGATTTGAACTTGCGACCTCCGCGTCCCTAACACGGCGCTCTAGCCAAGCTGAGCCACACCCCGATCTTATTCAATCGTGAAAATGTTTCAACAGAAATTTCTGTCTTCTGCAAAACTCACGAAATTTATTATAGTAAGGATTATTCCAAAAGTCAATCATTTAATTAATCTTTCCAACACAAAAATATTGTTACCATTCTATCTCTGAAATTGGAGTTGGATTCTCATTGATCGTTATATCACGTACCGTACCGGACTTAAAACGAATCACCTTGTCCGCCATCTGTGCCAGTGCTGAATTATGTGTAATAATAATAACCGTAATCTCATCTTTTCTGCAGGTGTCCTGTAAGAGTTGCAGAATCTGCTTACCGGTATTGTAATCCAATGCACCGGTTGGTTCATCACAAAGCAATAATTTTGGATTCTTCGCAATCGCTCTGGCAATCGCTACACGTTGCTGTTCTCCACCAGATAACTGGGACGGGAAATTATTCTTACGTCCCGACAATCCAACCTTATCCAGCATCATAGATGCATCCAGCGAGTGTGGGCAAATCTGTGCGGCCAGTTCCACATTTTCCAATGCCGTCAGATTCGGCACCAGATTATAGAACTGAAAGATAAATCCAATATCTAATCGTCGATATTTCGCCAGTTCCTTGGAACGGAAATTGTGAACACTCTTTCCATCCACCATTACGGTTCCGGATGTAGCTGTATCCATTCCTCCAAGAATATTCAGTGCGGTTGTTTTGCCGGCTCCTGAGGCGCCAAGAATAACCGCCAGTTCTCCCTTTTCAATTGAGAAACTGGCGCCATCCAATGCGATTATCTTCGCTTCCTTTTCCTGACCATATTCTTTTCTGACATTGTTAAACTCTATAAATGACATATCTTAAAAAATATCCTTTTGAGAAGTAATTGCAATTCCTTTGTCCTTTAATGCCTGTATTGCCGCATCATTATCATTCACGCGGAAAATCATATATGCGGATCCTTCTTTCTTTGTAGAAAGAAATGCATAGGTATATTCTACCGATACACCTGCCGCAGCCAAAATAAACAATACTTTGGACAGACTGCCTGCTTCATCCTGTAATTCTACGGCAAATACATCAGTAATTGTCGTAACAAAATCTGCTTCTTTTAATCTCTGTTCTGCTTCCTCCGGATTCTCACAGATAATACGAACAATTCCAAAGTCCTGAGAATCTGCAATAGAAAGAGCTCTCAGATTAATTCTGTTGTCTGCAAGAAATTTGGTTGTCTCTGCCAGTCTTCCTGCTGCATTTTCAATAAAAATAGAAACCTGTTTAATACTCATCGCCTGTTACCTCCTTAAGTGATTGCTTAATCATGTAACTTTCTCTTATCTACAACACGTACCGCTTTTCCTTCCGATCTTTCAATCGTTTTAGCCGGCACAAGATGTACCTTCGGGCTGATTCCAAGCATGGTCTTAATTGCACCAGCAAGATCCTTCTCTTTCTTGGCAATATCTTTGACTGTGTCTGAGAACATATTGGAGGATAATTCTACGTAAACATCAAGGGTATCAGAATTGTTAACTCTGTCCACTTCAATTCTATAATGTGGCGGATATCCCTGCTCTAACAACACTGTCTCTATCTGGGACGGGAATACATTGACACCACGAATAATCATCATGTCATCACTTCTGCCCATCGGTTTGGTCATTCTGACAAAAGTACGACCACAGGAACATTTCTCCCTGTTTAACACACAAATATCACGCGTTCTGTATCTGAGCAATGGAAATGCTTTTTTGGTAAGACTGGTGAATACAAGTTCTCCCTTCTCTCCATCCGAAAGCACTTCTCCTGTCTCTGGATTAATAATTTCTGCAATAAAATGGTCTTCATTGATATGCATGCCCTTCTGTGCAGAACATTCAAATGCCACACCCGGTCCGCTGCTTTCTGTCAGGCCGTAAATGTCATAAGCCTTGATTCCAAGGTTCTTTTCAATATCTTTACGCATCTCCTCGGTCCATGGTTCTGCGCCAAAAATTCCTGCTTTTAGAGAAATGTCATCCGGAGTAAGTCCCATATCCCGAAGAGTTTCTCCAATATATGCCGCATAAGACGGTGTACAGCAAAGAATTGTAGATTTCAAATCCTGCATAAACTGAATCTGTCGTTCTGTATTGCCGGAAGACATTGGTAAGGTCAAGCATCCCAACTTGTGTGAGCCGCCATCCAAGCCGGCTCCTCCGGTAAATAATCCATATCCGTAGGCAATCTGGCAAATATCTTCCTTGGTTCCGCCTGCGGCTACAATTGCTCTTGCGCAGCATTCATGCCATAAGTCCACATCCTCTTTTGTATAGAAGGCAACAACACGTTTTCCTGTGGTTCCACTGGTAGAATGGATTTCAACGCATTCCTCAATCGGAGTTGCTAACAATCCATAAGGATATGCTTCTCGTAAGTCTGCTTTGCTAATAAATGGAAGCTTATACAGATCCGCTGTCGTCTGAACATCCTCCGGTTTTACCCCTTTTTCATCCATCAGTTTCCGATAGTATTCCACATTTTCATAAACATGTTTGACCTGTGATGCCAAACGCTCATCCTGCATTGCTTTTCGCTGTTCCTCGGATGCACATTCGATCTCAGGTTGGTAATAATTTGCCATAAATGAACCTTCTTTCGTTTTCTTCATATTGATCCGGCAATGTCATCTGTTCGAATCAGATTTACCATAATATCTTCAATATGTATGTGGATAAATAAAAACGCCACGCTGATATTATACGTTATCCTTTTCAAGAAATCAATACCACCGGGTGAGGAATCCCACGTCTGCACTGCTGCCAAATATCAAAAAAACTTCAAAGTTCAGAATCCTTTGAAGTCTTTTATAAGCTGCCGAGCGGAATCGAACCGCCGACCTCCGCATTACCAATGCGACGCTCTACCATCTGAGCCACGGCAGCAACTGAGAGCTTTTTGCTCACCGAGTTATAATATCAAATGTAGCATTCCATGTCAAGGAAAAACTAAGGAAACTGCATTTTTGTCAGTGTTCAGAATAGACACTCTTGTTTTTTGCTTTTTCTCCTAAAAGCAGCACTTCTTTTTCTGTAAAACTCAAATCCTCAAATACTTTCATTGCATCCTCCAGCTGGGCATCATTGATGCAAAAAACCATTCTGGTCTCCTCATGAAAGAATACTTTCCCAAGAAAACTTGGTTCCTGCCACCGCAGGAAATAGGAAACCCGATAACGCTGCAAAGCCGCTTCGATTTTATGTCTGATTTCTATTTTCTCTTCTTCCTGCGTTGCAACAATCTCACAAAAATCAATTTCGTTATTCACTTTTACTCTGGTCATCAAGTTATCAATCATTATGAGTAACCATGCCTTTCTGTAAAACTACATTGCATAACCTGCTTCAAAAGCCAATTTGTTCATTTCTACGGTCTTTGGTGGAACTGTCTTTTCAATAATACGAAGCCAGTCTTCCTTAGCGAAGTTCATCTGACGTGCTGCTACTCCGATAATAATCGTATTAAACACTCTGGAGTTGCCAAGCTTCTTAGCTTCTTCCATTGCATCTACTCTTACAACCTTATATGCTGCAGATAATTTCTCAATAATTCCTTCCGGATAAATACATGCTCCGGTGACAACTGTCATTGGATCTATTCTCTGATCATTCACGATAATGACACCATCTTTTTTCAGAAAGTGTGCATATCGAAGTGCCTCAAGACGTTCAAATGCAATTAACACATCGGCACAGCCTTCTTCCACAATAGGTTCTGCCACCTTCTCGCCATATCTTACAAATGTTACAACAGAGCCTCCTCTTTGTGCCATTCCATGAACCTCGGAAAGCTTTACATCATATCCTGCTGCAGTTGTAATTCCACCAAGGATACGGCTGGTAATTAAGGTTCCCTGTCCACCAACACCAACAATCATAATACTCTTTGTCTGTTCCATTGATCTGTTCCAATCCTTTCGTATTAAGTGTCAACTATTTCTCTACCTTTTCAATAGCATCAAATTTGCAACGCTGCATACACAAACCACAACCGTTACACATCGTATCATCAATCTTTACGGTTCCATCTTCCTGTTTCGTTATTGCAGGGCATCCCGGTACGAGACACATTCCGCACTTCTTACATTTCTCAGGTAAGGTAATGCATTTGTTCTTTGAAATATTGGTCTTAAGTAATGCGCAGGGAGCCTGTGCAATGATTACGGATACCGCATCACGTGCCACTTCTCTCTTTACGGTTTCTTTGAGTAATGCTGTGTCAAATGCAGGAACAACAGATACATATTCCACACCTATTGCGTGGCATAAGTCTACTAAATCAACAGCATAGGTCGGTGTCCCTTTTAATGTCTTACCGGTAGCTGCATGATCCTGATGTCCGGTCATACCTGTTGTGGAATTATCCAAAATAATAACGGTTCCGGTCGCCTGATTATATACCATATTAATCAGGGAATTAACACCGGTATGAAGGAATGTGGAGTCGCCAATCAAAGCGACCCAATTCTTAATATAATCTTTTCCCTTCGCTTTTTCCATACCATGAAGTGTGGAAATACTTGCTCCCATACATACCGTAGTATCAATCACATTTAACGGTGCAACAGCGCCAAGGGTATAACAGCCAATGTCTCCGGCACCATGAATCTTTAACTCCTTCAATACTGAGAATACACTTCTATGCGGACATCCCGGGCATAAGATTGGAGGTCTTGCCGGCACTTGTTCTGGAGCAGCACTAACTACCTCTTCCTTCAGGATTGCTTTCTTTAACATGGTTGCACTGTACTCGCCCTGAATAGTCAGAATCTCTTTACCAATTGCTTTGATTCCCCAGGATTGCACCTGTTCTTCAATCAACGGCTCTAATTCTTCTACAATATATAACGTATCTACTTTAGAAGCAAATTCTTCAATCAGCTTTCTGGGAAGCGGATGAACCATACCCAGTTTTAATACAGAAGCATTAGGAAGTGCTTCTTTTACATACTGATAAGGAATACCACTGGTAATTACACCAATCTTGGTATCCTGATATTCTACTTTGTTAATTGCCATAGAAGATGCATCTTCTGCCATCTTCTTCAGTCTCTGTTCAACAAATACATGTCGATGCTTCGCATTTCCCGGCATCATGACATTTTTAGGTGCATTTCTCTCATATGGCTTATCTTCGACTTCTGTACGATCCATTAATTCTACTACACCTTGAGAATGAGCCAATCTCGTTGTGGTACGTATCATCATTGGTGTATCATATTGCTCACTTAATTCAAATGCAAGTTTTGTAAAATCCTTGGCTTCCTGGGAATCAGATGGTTCTAAAACCGGAACCTGTGCAACTCTTGCTACACATCTGGAATCCTGCTCATTCTGAGAAGAATATAATCCCGGATCATCGGCAGCAACAATAACCAGACCACCATTAACTCCAATATAGGATACTGTATATAAAGGATCTGAAGCGACATTCACACCGACATGCTTCATTGACGCCATGGAACGCACTCCACTCATGGAAGCTCCAATTGCAACTTCCATTGCAACCTTCTCATTTGGTGCCCATTCTGCATAGATCTCATCATACTTCACAATGTTCTCACTAATCTCGGTACTGGGTGTACCCGGATATGCAGCGGAGACCTTCACACCAGCCTCATAAGCGCCACGGGCAATTGCTTCGTTTCCCAGCATAATCTTCTTCTCGCTCATTCTTCCATTTCCTTTCCTAACTCTGTATTTCTGGCAGACACAACAAAATATCTATATGCTTCGCAAATTAAGATATAATGAAACAACCTTCGTATCTACATTTTTTTACATAATCGATTTATTCTACCACAAAAATCTATCAAAAACAAACATATTCTTGTTAAGTTGCATATGTTATTGTAAGTACTTTCCCGGAGGTCTTATGTCAGCCTCAATCTTTTTGGATACCAATGAGCCTTCCGGAACATCGGCTCTGCCCAACAATGATATTCCGGCACTAACCCAATCTCTTCAGCTCTATCTGTCTGCTAAAGGCGTTGAAGTACTAACGATCAGGAATCAATCGCTCAATATTGCCACCCCCAGTCAGACTGCAGCCATTGCCAATTCGAAACAGGTTGCTCTTTATCTGTCCATCTGTTCCTGCAGTCTCTGTCCATGCAGTACCTGTGGATGCGTTGAAGCACTTGTGTATCGACACGGCAATCGAGCCGCCGCAATTGCTCATCAACTTACGAATAAGATCAGTTCTCTTGGATTATACAATCTTGGAATTCGCGAATGTCCCAATCACACAATTCTACGCAGAACGAATATGCCGGCCATTCGCCTATGTATTGCCCTCCCCAGCGTGAATCCTTCTCCACGTGTTCACAGCTGTCTGCATCGCAATATTGCCAGCCTTATCGGGCAGGAACTTATACCATTTTTAGAATCCTCCATCGGCTTTTCCTCAGACAGTTCCAAGCAGTTCTTCCCCTGAAAGGTAACAGATTGCAGATGTCAGATTATCTTCTGAGGATACAACCCCAATAGAATATCCCTGATAAGCCTGATACAATTGTCCAAATATCTGTATTGGCTTTTTACACGCATCCATGAGAATACATTGTCCGCATTGCAGCAAGGGAATTAAATTATCCTTTTGCGTTCCTTGTGCGAAGCCGACTCCGGTGTATTTTACATAGCTTTCTTTCAGGCTCCATAGATTGAAAAATGTTCTGCAATACTCTTCTTCTCCAGAAGTCTGCCTGATTTGCTCCAGATAGAGAATCTCCTCCTGATGGAAGAACCTCGACGCCAGATTTTGTTTTAGTTCCTTCCATTCCTGAATATCTGCTCCGATGTTTCGGCTGCCTACCGCACAGATAGCATAGTTACCGGAATGGGACAGACTGAAATAAAAATCATCGCACTCCCTCGCATACGGCCTTCCATGTGTATTCATAATAAGAGGAAGTTCCGCTTTCTTCTCCCGGTACATTGCATACTTTAATAAAAGGCCAGCAGCTAAGCTCCTGGCCCTATCATTTTGCTGTTGATACATCTGTATCTTCTGTTGTCTTTCCTTGTTCACACACAGGAAGGCTTTCTCAAATACTTCCATTCGTTCCAGCCAAGCTATGTCTGTGACATACAGATTACTCATCCGCTTCGTTCTTCTCCTTGACTGCAATCTGAATCTCCAATTCTTCCAATTGCTTTACATCGACTACATTAGGTGCCTCAGACATCAGGCATGATGCATCCTTCACCTTCGGGAATGCAATCACTTCTCTGATATTATCTGCCTGAACCATTAACATCACCAGACGGTCCAATCCAAAAGCAAGACCAGCGTGAGGCGGAACACCATAACGGAATGCAGTTAACAGGAAACCAAACTTCTCGTAAGCTTCTTCTTTGCCAATTCCCAGCTGAGCAAACATCTTCTCCTGAACATCAGACTGATAGATTCGAACAGAACCGCCACCAAGCTCAATACCATTCAATACGCAGTCATATGCCTTAGCACGAACCTTGCCCGGATCCGTATCCAATAATGGAAGGTCTTCTTCCATCGGCATTGTAAACGGATGATGCATTGCAACAAAGCGTTTTTCTTCCTCATCCCACTCAAGCAGCGGGAACTCTGTAACCCAAAGGAATCTATAATCATCTTTCTTCAGGATATCTAGGTTTCTTGCAATCTCCAAACGAAGATTACCAAGAACATCCCATACAACTTTGTTCTTGTCTGCTGCGAAGAATAAAAGATCGCCCGGTTCTCCAGCCATAGCATCGATCAATGCTTTTAATTCTTCTTCTGTCATGAATTTTGCAAAAGATGATTTGTAAGATCCATCCGGCAAAATTGCAAGATAAGCAAGACCTTTAGCACCAAATCCCTTAGCATACTCTACCAATGCGTCAATCTTCTTACGTGGCATTTCAGCCTGTCCTTTGGCATTAATACCACGAACGCTTCCACCATTTTCCAAAGCATTCTTAAATACAACGAACTCAGCATTCTTTACCTGCTCAGATACATTCACTAATTCCATACCAAATCGAACATCCGGCTTATCTGATCCAAAACGATCCATTGCTTCCTGCCAGGTCATTCGCTGCATCGGCAGGCTGACATCAACGCCCAGATTATCTTTGAATACTTTCTGGATCAATCTTTCATTAACATCAATAACATCATCTACATCCACAAAGGATAATTCCATATCGATCTGGGTAAATTCCGGCTGACGATCTGCACGAAGGTCTTCATCACGAAAACACTTGGCAATCTGGAAATAACGATCATATCCAGAGCACATCAGTAACTGCTTAAACAACTGAGGTGACTGAGGTAATGCATAGAAAGTTCCTGGATGGACACGACTTGGCACCAGGTAATCTCTAGCGCCTTCCGGCGTAGAACGATTGAGGATTGGTGTCTCAATCTCCAAAAATCCTTCATCACATAAGAAGTTACGAATGCTCTTGGTAACATTACTTCTAAAGATCAGATTGTGCTGAATATCCGGTCTTCTCAAATCAAGATAACGATATTTCAATCGAAGTTCTTCCTTCGTCTTGCTGTCAGCTTCGATTGGAAACGGCGGAGTCTCTGACTCGGACAGAACACGGATAGAAAGTGCACGCACTTCCAAATTACCGGTCTTTAAGCTGCTATTTTCTCCACCGGCACGTTCCTCTACCTTACCGGTTACAGCGATTACGAATTCACTACGAAGCTTCTCAGCCTTGGCAAATCCCTCTGCATCTATAAAACGTTCTTCTTTACTGTCAGATTGTTCAAAGATAATCTGCATGATCCCTGAGCGATCTCGAAGATCCACGAAAATAATTCCACCCTTATTTCGGCTTTTTTGTACCCATCCCATTAAGGTTACAGTCTCGCCGATATTCTTTGCAGTAACTTCACTGCATCTGTGCGTCCTTTTCAGGCCCTTCATTGTCTCTGCCATAATGCTTCTCCTATCTTATTGTAATGAATTCACATAAAACTCTTTGTATTCAGAATAACCCTCTTTGGAAAGCTGCTCTTTCTGGAATTTCTTATTCTTATTCATCCTTGCCATCAGTACGGTATTGCCTTCCTTACGAAGCTGCTCTGCTTGTTTTAACACCTCACCAAGCTGCTCTGTGGAAAGTCCTTTTTCAACCAGGAATGCAACACGGCTTCCTTCCTGCGGAATCCTGAATCCGTTTTCTAAAAGAATGGTAATAATTCGTTCGAAACCGATAGAGAATCCACATGCCGGTGTCTGATTGCCTGTGAATTTACCAATCATCTGATCATATCTTCCACCGCCACCGCAGCTTGAGTTGAATTCTTTTAATTCTACTTCAAATATGGTACCGGTATAGTAAGACATTCCTCGTACCAACGTCGGATCAAACAGCAAGGTGAAATCAGCTGACTTGGATGCATTAACATTGTCTCTGATTTCTTCGAGGTTCTTTCTGCATTCTTCCGGAAGACAATCTCCCAACTTTTCGGAAAGGTACTTGATTCCGTCCTTGGTCTTGGCAAGTTCTTCAAATAACTGCATGTATTTCATAACAGCATCCTGTGCAAATCCTTCCGCAATCAGAGTCTCCTTTACACCTTCAATGCCAATCTTATCCATCTTATCCAAAATGATAAATACAGTATCAAAACTATCCTCAGCAAAACCTGCATAACTTGCCATTGCTTTTAACATTCTACGGTCATTGATTCTAATATTGAAATCCTTAAAATCAAGCTTTCCAAGAAGCTTCGTTGTTGCAAGAATTAACTCTATCTCAGCCAGATTAGAAGCTTCTCCCAGAATATCAATATCGCATTGCATAAACTGACGGAATCTTCCACGTTGCGGTTGATCCGCACGCCATACGTTGCCCATCTGAAGTGCCTTAAATGGGGTCGGCAGGTCATTGGCATGATTGGAATAATATCTTGCAAGGGGAACTGTCAAGTCATATCGAAGACCACTGTCCACTACATCAGCCTCTTTCTGTGCCTCTGAGAGATTTAATTTATCTCCTCTCTTTAAAATCTTGAATATTAACTTTTCATTCTCTCCGCCCTGTTTGTTTGTCAGGTTCTCTATATTCTCCACACATGGAGTTTCAATCGGTGTAAATCCATATGCTTTATAAGTTTTCTTAATCAGACCTATCACATAATCGCGAATTGCCATTTCCTCCGGCATCACGTCTTTCATTCCCTTCACCGGTTTCTTGTTCAGTGCCATATTCTTCCTCCTTTTATGTTGATAACTCTAATATTTTATACTCTTTTGAGTGAATTCTCAACATTTTTTTCATTCCTAATATTTATGAATTATTTCAACCACGTTGCTATTTCGTATCTTCTTCAAAAAGCTGTCTTTTACGTTCCAGCATTTCATCAATCCGTTCAAGATATAATGATACATCCTTCACATTATCACATCGTTCAATACGTCCGTCACCAAATACACGTTTGGATACACTTCCGGCACCAAGAGCAACAATTGACTGAACTTCTTCCATAATCAGTATATTGTAAATTCCATATTGGCCATTCCTTGCATATCCTGTATTTTCCAAATTACCAGCCATATTCTTCTGTCTGTAGAGATAGTACGGCAGCATATTCATACATTCTGCGGCATTTGCTGCTGCCATCATCGCTTTCTCATAGTCCATTGTGGGTAAATGATCATGCTCCTGCATCCACCCTTTCATTTTTGACGCTCTCTTAATCGCAAGAGAATGTACCGTCAGACTATCCGGTGACAGTTGTGTGATTTGCTTTAAAGTGTCTTCTACATCACGCAAAGTTTCTCCCGGCAATCCCAAGATAATATCCATATTGATATTCTGAAATCCAACTTCTCTTGTCAGTGCATAGGCATCCAGGAATTCCTGTACCGTGTGATGCCGTCCGATGATTCGTAATGTCTCATCTTTCATCGTCTGTGGGTTTACGGAGATTCGATTGACTCCATACTCCATCAAAACCTGCAGTTTTTCCCTTGTGATACTATCCGCTCTTCCGGCTTCCACTGTAAATTCCGTAGTTTCATGCATGGGCAGATAAGTATTCACTGCATGCAACAGTATCCTGAGTTCCTCCGGTGTTAATGTAGTTGGCGTGCCCCCGCCAATATAGACTGTGTCCAAATGTTTCTTTCCCATCAACTTTGCAGTATACTGAATCTCCAATTGCAGCGCATGAAGATAATTCTCAATTTGATTTTTCCACTTAACGATTGGATTAGATGTGAAGGAACAATACAAACAGGTGGATGGACAAAAAGGAATACCGATATAGATACTGTATCCCTGACTGTTTGTATAAGGTTCGAGAATATGATGTTCCAAAGAAGCAATCTGCATCCCAAGTCTTGCCTTCTTCTCACCCACACGATGAGTCTCATACAACTGTTCCTGAACACTTGTAATCACACTTTCGTCATCTAGCGCTTTTTCCAGTTCACTCGCTGTCCGTTGCATCATGGACATCATCAGCTTCGTAGGTCTGATTCCTGTCAGATTCCCCCAAGGCAGAGTTCTTTCGGTATATTTTACAAGTATATCGTAAAACTCCCGCTTCCAGAATTTCTTACATTCTTCCTGGTCGCTCGGGAGTTCTCTTTGAATATGGAGCTCTTTATGAAAATGTTCCCCGACGGCAATATACACTGCTGCTTTTTCTGCTTCCATTACGATCTCAAGCAGGTCGGCATCAATGCATTCTTCCTCATCCTGGCTTGTAAGCTGTCGAATCTCCACTCCGGGATAAAAGGAAGAAATCATTGCAAATGTATCATAGGCATATTCCTGCCGGTTTATTACTATCGTTATCATCGTTTATCCTTTACTGGCAGAACGGATTGTACTGCTTCTCGTTTGCAATAGTTGTACTGTCCCCATGTCCCGGATATACCTTGACATTCTCCGGAAGCGTCAGTAGTTTGTCCTGAATAGATCGTTTTAGCGTACTCATACTTCCCGTCGGGAAATCGGTTCTTCCCACAGATTCCAAGAACAGCGTGTCTCCGCTTATCAGTATATCGTCTTGCTCAAAGTAATAACAACAGCCTCCAATGGTATGACCCGGAGTAGCGATTACCTTGCATTTTTTATCTCCAAATACCAGTTCATCTCCATCATGAATCCACACATCCGGAACCAATGTGCAGGGTTTCGCCCACTGCGCTGAGCAATTGACATAGGGATCCTGTAAAAGCACTTTCTCCTCTGCCATTACATAGATCTTTGCGCCGGTAATTCTTCTCATTTCCTCACATCCCATTATGTGATCAAAATGTCCATGCGTTAAGAGAATCGCTTCAACCTCAAACCCATTTTCGACTAACTTATCATTTAGATATTTTCCCTGTTCAGACGGGTCAATGAAAATGACTTTCTTCTCACCTTCCCGATATAGGAAATAGCAGTTCGTCTGGCACATTCCAAGCATTATTCTTCCAATCTTCAGTTCTGCCATAAGTCTTCCTTTCTTCTTGTTATCCGTTGGCTTGTCGATCCACATCTATAACACTTTTAATTGACTTTAACTTATCTGCAACCTTTGATAATTCTTCTCTTGAAGATACTGCAAATGTCATTGCCATCGTCGCAATTCCCTGTTTGCTTGTTTTTGTATTCATGGAACAGATATCAATATTGCGATCCATCAGCGTCTTCGATATATCTGCAAGTAATCCGCTTCGATTGTTGGCATAGACAACAATCTCTACCATGTATTTGCCACCCTGTTCTCCGGCGGCATCCACTTCCCACTCTGCCTCAATCAGTCTTGCACGTTCTGCTTCCGGCATACGTAATACATTGACACAATCCGTTCTGTGAATGGAGACGCCACGTCCCCTGGTAACAAATCCAACAATCTCATCACCGGGCAGCGGATTACAGCACTTGGTAAATCTGACTGCAACATCATTTATTCCCTTCACCATAATTCCCGCACTGCTCTTCCCGCTCTTTGGAAGCATCTGCTTGGCTGCATTATCCTGAATGGCTTCTAATACCTGTTCGTCTGTAACATTCTCTTTATGATTTCGCTCATAGACCTCCAGCATCTTATTAATGACCTGGCCTTCTTTTAACGCACCATGTCCCACTGCTGCCATCAACGCATCCCAATCACGAAATCCATATTTTTCGGTTACAAATTCTACATATTCCGGTTTCATAAGATCAGAAAGCGGTATAGATTTGGCCTTACAATAGGTGGAAACAAGATCCTTGCCACGAACGATGTTCTCATCCTTAAATTCATTTTTAAACCACTGCGAAATCTTGTTCTTCGCCTGTGTACTCTTGACCACATTTAACCAGTCACGACTCGGTCCCCTGGAATTCTGTGAGGTCAGAATCTCGATACAATCGCCATTCTTAATCTCATAGTTAATAGTAACCAGACGTCCGTTGACTCTGGCACCAATCATTTTATTGCCAACTGCAGAATGAATACTGTAGGCAAAATCGATTGGCGTGCTGCCCGCCGGAAGATTCTTCACATCTCCAGTCGGGGTAAAACAGTAAACATTATCAGAAAAAAGATCCAGATCACTCTTAAGAAGCTTCATGAATTCCTTATTGTCCGACATATCCTTCTGCCATTCCAGAATCTGTCGAAGCCATGCTAACTTCTCTTCCTCCTGTGCCTCTACCTTCTTACCATCTGATGCTTCCTTATATTTCCAATGTGCCGCAATACCATACTCAGCAGTACGATGCATCTCATAGGTTCGTATCTGTATCTCAAAAGGTGTTCCGCTGGCCCCCATCAGTGTCGTATGCAGAGACTGATACATATTGTCCTTGGGCATCGCAATATAATCCTTAAATCTGCCCGGAATGGGCTTATACATCTCGTGAATCACACCGAGCGCTGCATAGCAGTCTTTGACATTATCCACAATAATACGAACCGCAAAAAGATCATAGATCTGGTCAATGGTCTTATTCTGGTTCTTCATCTTCTTATAGATACTAAAGAAATGCTTCACACGTCCGTCAATCTTGGCTTCAATGCCGGCATTCTTAATATGTTCACTGACTTCATCCACGATATCCTGTACATATTTCTCTCGTACACTCTTGCGGGCTGCAATCTTCTGCGCCAGATCATGATATACTTCCGGCTCCAGATATTTCAAAGAAAGGTCATCGAGTTCAACCTTGATTTTGGAAATACCAAGACGCTGTGCAATCGGTGCATAGATATCCAGGGTTTCGCGCGCTTTCTCCTGCTGCTTCTCCGGCGTCATATAATCCAGCGTCCGCATATTATGTAAGCGGTCAGCCAGTTTAATCATGATGACACGGATATCCTTTGCCATGGCGAGAAACATCTTACGAAGATTCTCTGCCTGTACGTCTAATTTATCTGTAGCATACTGCAGCTGTCCCAACTTGGTAACACCGTCAACCAAAAGCTCTACATCATCACCAAACTGCGCCCTGATTTCCTCGCTGGTCATCACGGTATCTTCCACAACATCATGCAGAATTCCGGCAGCAATTGTCTCTTTATCCATCTCCATGTCTGCAAGAATAATTGCAACACAAAGCGGATGAATAATGTAGGGTTCTCCTGATTTTCTGACCTGCTCCTTGTGAAAGGTTCTCGCAGTCTCATATGCTTTTTCAATCAGGGAAATGTCATCAGAAGGATGGTATTTGCGTACCCGTGCCGTCAATTCCTGATACAAGGTTTCCGGGGATTGAAATTCCGCAATCTTTTCTATTCTTCCATCATCAAATACAAGTTCCTGGTGATTATTCGGTTGTTCCTGTATCTCAGTTCCATCAGCCATATATTTAAGCCTCTCCGGTTATTTTCTTAATATTCTCACACGATTTGCCTTGTTGCTTTATTTGCCTTCATAACGAACGGCACTTTCCAGGCGGTATCCGGCAATCCTGTCTCTGCCCTTTAAATCTACAAGTTCAATCATTACCACTACACCTGCTACAACACCGCCCAAGGACTCTACCAGCTTAATCATTGCCTCTGTGGTTCCACCCGTTGCAATCAAGTCATCTACTATCAACACACGATCGCCCGGTTTGATACTGTCTTCATGAATCTCTATTGTTGCTGTGCCATATTCCAAATCATAGGTCTGCTCCACCGTCTTTGCCGGAAGCTTTCCTTTCTTTCTGATCAGAACAAATGGCTTATGATTATTGTATGCAATCGGCATTCCAAAAATAAATCCTCTGGATTCCGCTCCTGCAACCACATCATAGGATATATCACTGATTTTCTCCTGCATGGTATCAACGGCAAGCTGCAATCCATCCGCATCATTTAACACCGTTGTGATATCTCTGAAAATAATGCCCGGCTCAGGAAAATCCGGTATATTTCTAACATAATCCTCTATTTTTTTCATTGGTTGTTTCCTCCTTTTTCTATCATAAAAAAAGTACCTGTTAATTATAAGGCACTCCCTATAGAAAAGTCAAAATATTTTCAGCCTGCTGTGCATGATAAACAGTCTATGCTGCAAAGGAATTTCTACTAGGATTGTTTGTACGGCAAGCAAGTATACACTTTTTCTCGTTCGCAGTTAAGCTACTAATATCTCCAATGTATATCCTGTTGTTTTCTAAATCAAAAATATCTGACTTGTTGTAAAATGAAATTGAACTAAATAAAAAATCCATAGTGGATTATCTGTGTTATGATTTAATCACGACAAAAAAACACACACGAAAGGATAACAACTATGGACTACCCAAATAATAACACAGAATCACGTAAAA
>JAKQFQ010000211.1 GCA_029558315.1 Bacillota bacterium | reverse complement strand
TTAACAATCCATATTTATTTAACAAAGCTAAATCGCGTCTACGTTCTTTTACATTTTTGCCTCTTTCTATTATTACAGGTTTCTTGGGGAGATGTTATCAATCCTGACATTATCCTATCTTCGTCGGTTCGTCCTGGTGATGACTTTTATTCCTACGTGAATAATGACTGGATTGCCAAACATCCAATACCGGCAGACAAACTCAGCTATTCGGCTCTTTCTGAACTACAGGATTCGGTAGATGAAGAGCTGGTTTCCATTCTTAACAAAGCTGCTGCTACCCTACCTGGTACTGGAGACCAAAACCTCTCACTCCTTGGTCAATTCTACCGGTCTGGTATGGATACTGCCAAAATAGAGCAGGAAGGGATCGCACCTCTCGATGATCTTCTCACAATGATTGCATCAGTACAAACCAGGGAGGATCTGACGAACAGCACGGTTAGACTCTTTGAAGAAGGATTCGGACCTGTTTACCGATATTATGCCGATGTTAATCCATATAACCGCAGTGAGATGGTCGCAACTATTGATCAGGGAGGAATTGGGTTACCTGATCGTGATCTGTACATTGAGAATGAAATTATTATCCGGCAGATTCAGGCTGCTTACCTGGAACACATCACCCACGTCCTCGTCCTTTCAGGAGTTCAGGAAGATAAGGCAGTTTCTCATGCACAAAGCATTCTTGAGATCGAGAAAAAACTTGCTATTTCCCACAATAGCCCTGAAGAGAATCGTGATCCTGAGAAAACAACAAATCTATACTCAGTTGCCGACCTTGAAAAGCAGTTTCCTGCTATCGGATGGGAATCACTCCGGTCAATCCCGGGTTCAGGTCCGGTTACTCAGGTAAATGTCCTCCAGCCAGCCTACCTGCATACTCTCAACAGCCTGCTTGAGACTATACCAATCGAAGACTGGAAGATCTATCTCACTTATCACCTTCTCAACACTGCAGCCCCCTATCTCAGTTCTGAATATGAAATGGCGGATCACACTTTTTTTAACAGGATCCTGCAGGGTAGCGGAGAGCCGGAACCACGGTCGGACAGGGTTGCTTTCTCAACAAACTACCTGCTCAGCGACCTTGTCGGCATAGTATACGCAGAGGAGTTTGGGGATCTGTCAGGGAACGAGAAGGTATCTGATATCTACCATACCATCAAACAGACGATGCATGACCGGATAGCAAATCTGACCTGGATGAGTGATTCAGCAAAAGATGCATCTCAAAACCGTCTTAGGCAGATGGGGATAAAGATTGGATATCCGGAGAACTGGATAGATTATTCAGGGCTGAACCTCTCCGGCTCCTATATTGGAAATGCTCGGAACATACTGAAATATAACTTGTTGCATAGTCCGAAAGGGCTTGATAAGATAGGAAAGCCGGTGGACCGGAGTATCTGGTTCAACCCTCCTCAATCTGTAGATGCTGCGTATGATGCATCACTCCATGAGATGGTGATCCCGGCAGGCGTCATGAAGCCTCCTTTCTATTACCCTGGTGCAGATGATGCAGTTAATTACGGGTCCATTGGAGCGGTTATCGGGCATGAGATGATCCACGGGTTTGACTGGACCGGACGAAGATACGAGCTGGCAGGGGGCAGGAATGACTGGTGGACTCCGGAGGATACTAGGAATTATTCTGTCCTGACTGATTGTCTGGTTAATCAGTACAGTTCTGTTCAGGCACTGGCTGGAGTATATATTGATGGGAAGCGGACCCTTGCAGAGAATGTTGCAGATCTTGGCGGACTTTCCCTTGCATACCATGTATGGAAGCAGAACAGGGAAGAGACTGGTGGAGATGACCGGCAGTTTTTCATCTCCTTTGCTTATTTATGGCGGGGAAATTACCAGGATGAGGAGATCCATATGATGGTGAAAACTGATGACCATGCACCGGGAAGATTCAGGGTGAACGGTGCGGTGAGGAATATGCCGGAGTTTTACGAGGCGTTCCCGGAGATAACATCGAAAGACCAGTTATATCTTGATCCGGATGAGCGAGTGGAGATATGGTGATGTGGTGAAATGATCAAGGATGATTTTTTTTCGGCTCATTAAAAAAGTCAAAGATGAGTCTTCGGCTCGCAGATGATAATGAAACAAATCGGTTGTCCTCCACCCCAAAAATAGTAAATACTAAAAATACTCTTTTTCTGCTTGGGATGGAAAGACCAATTTCTTCCTGGGTCTAGAACCCGTTAAAAAGTCTGGTCAATATCTTGCGAACAGATTATTGTAGCCATAGAGCACGTATGTGAGATTGTTCGTCAATTTCCCCCATCCCAATATCAGAGGTGAAAACGATGTTTCCACGTGTCGATAGGGCCTGTGGTATAGACGTACATCGGTTAATACTTACAGCCACTATCATTGATTCAATAGGTAATGCAATTACAAAAGAGTTCTCAACACGGATTTCCTCTCTCCTCGAACTACGTGAATGGATTATTAAGGAACACTGTGAACGCGTCCTTATGGAGGCAACAGGGATTTATTGGCATCCGATCTATGCAATTCTTGAGGAGGATGTACCAACATTTGTTGCGAATCCCTATTTCATTAAGTATTCCCCCTCATCAAAAACCGATAAGAAAGATTCAGTCTGGCTGGCTGAAGTTTGTCTTGAAGGGCATTTTCGTGCCTCATATGTTCCAGAAAGGGAAATAAGAGAATACCGGGATCTCTGTCGTGAATATCGCAATTTAGTTCAAGAAAGAACGAAATTTCGCAATAAAGTCCATCGCATTCTATCTCGCGCAGGGATTAGATTGTCTCCCGTTATTTCAGATATTTTCGGAAAAAATGGGCTAATAATAATCGAGGGCCTTCTCCAGAAAAAGAGTAATGACCAGATTTTTGATTCTATAAAACACCCTAAAATCCTCGGGAAGAAATCGGAAATAATCAGTTCGATCTGTGGAGATCTATCAGAATATGATGTTTTTCTGATTGAATCAGCAATGCGGATAATAGAAGTTATTGATGAAGAGATAGATGCCTTCATTACAAAGATGGAGTTACGATTTTATCAGAAACCTACAGATATCTCTATTCTCATTAGTATACCCGGAATTCAATTGCAATCAGCATCAGCAATTTTAGCTGAAATCGGCGATATATCTCAATTTCCCTCATCTAAAAATCTTGTGAGTTATGCAGGATTAGATCCTAAAGTTAGTGAATCCGCAGGAAAAGCGAAATATGGTCATATCAGCAAAAGAGGCAATAAACACCTTCGATTTATTCTTGTTGAGTGTGCTAATGCATTAGGCCGAAGTAAGAATAACCATTTGAAAGTCTTTTATGAGAGACTTAAAAAGAGTAAAGGGCATAGGCAGGCGGTTGTAGCTACGGCTAGAAAGTTGCTGGTAATAATCTATCATCTTCTAACAAATGAGGAGATCTACGAAGATGATTTAATGTTGAAACCAAAGAAAGTGAAAATGCCTTCACATAAGAAGAAGTATTCAACAGCCGATATAATTTCTTTTGATGACAATATTTCAGAAAAAATACAGGACGTGATAGAAAAAACAATAAGAACGTTGAATCCTATGAAAATCACTCAATAATAAAAGGTATCTGGAAGGGAAGATCCAGATGTTTCATGAGAGAATGGGTTCTGTTGGTATTTCGGATGATGAGTTATTACAATCTGCCTGTCATTGTATTCTCATTCTTTTTTGGTTGATTGGAACTACCTGGGACTCCCATCCCATAATTGTGTGGAAGAACTGAATCACCCCAGACTGTCTGAAGATCCCCATTTCTGCATAGATGGGTAAGGGGATCGTAACACATTGGACCATATTTTGTTTTACAACACTTTTCATCAGGGGCACAACACTCATCCCCGCACTCTGCACTCCCTATACAACTATTAGATGGTTGGGAACCGGGCTTGGTATTCTGGGTTGGTTTTTTCTGTAATTGTTGGTTAATTGTATCAAGAATCTCTTTTGCAAAGCTATTTTCCGGATCATATACCAGAGTTTGTTCAAGATCTTTTTTCGCTTCTTCGTACCTGCCGATTTCGTAAAGTGCCTTACCCTTTATAGATAAGACAAAAGCCGGATCATAATCGTCAGATTTTATCTTCAGTAACAGATCAAATACTTCTATTGCCTCCTCATATTTTTTTGATTCAAATAAAGTGAGTCCTTTGAATAACAAATCATTCGCCGTTTCTGTGCTGGTATTGTTTAGATTCTTCTGTAATTTTTCCTTATTATCTCTTGCCTCAGCAAGTTCCGGGTCAATGTTCAGAGCCTGTTCGTATGATTCTATAGCCTCTTCATTCTTGCCGAGTTTTTCTAGTGCAAAACCCCTGTAATTCCATGCATGGGCATTCTCTGGATCATATGTTAGAGCCTCTTCAAGTGCATTATTTGCTTCATCGTATTTTCCGATCTCATTCAATGATTTCCCCTTCATAGATAAGACAAAATCCGGATTATAATCGTCAGATTTTATCTTCAGTAACAGATCAAATACTTCTATTGCCTCCTCATATTCTTTTGATTCAAATAAAGTGAGTCCTTTGAATAACAAATCATTCGCCGTTTCTGGACTTGAATTATTTGATTTCTTAAGGGCTGATTTCCTGCCCTTTTTTGCCGTTAAAAAATCAGGGTCAATCTT
>JAKQFQ010000201.1 GCA_029558315.1 Bacillota bacterium | reverse complement strand
GATGGCAACTGAAAGGAGAGTGATGCGTCCACCGGGCTGGATATTTAATTCCTGTAACGTGAATGTTTGAGAATCCCGGGTTATGATGGTGTCTTTAGCAGTGCGACAGACATATTTCCAGTTGTAACTGTTTATCTTTGCTAACAGGTTGATGCCGTCAAATTCCCCATCACCAAGAAACATGACACCAGCATCTTCCGGTATGATTTCCTTGACTTGCTCTATGAGGGTGATATGGTCTTCTTCTGAAAAATGTCCCTTGTTGCCTTGAGATACCAGCCATGCCAGAGGCAATGCCCTTTTCTTATAGAGGACACTCAACATCAGTGTGCGGCATCCTATTCCAATAGGACTTCCGTCCATGACAAGGACAAGCGTTTCTTTGGCAAGGTTGTTTACCAGTTGTTGAGCATATGGCAGATAGTAGAACTCAAAGCTGATATTCTCATTTTCAATCCAGCGGGAGAATCGCTTAACCTGGCTCTCTACTTTATTCATTGTGGGCACTTTGCCTGCAATGGCTAGCAGATTGACCTTTTTGCTTGCCACAATGCCGCTGATGAGCATGGCAAGTGTCGTCAGATGACGCGCTGTATTTCCTGTTGGTTGTGTGGGATAGAGTTCCTTTATAGCTTTATATATGGCAACGAATCGTCTTCGGTTATCGCTCAAGAGTAAACCTCCTGTATTATGATGGAGTCAAATAAAATAGTGATTGCATCACTTTTTTCAACACCAATAGACACTCTTTTAATTCTGAGGAGTCAAAAACTCATGAAGACGGTTGCATATTTCAAGACTTCCATGGACAGGCAGGAAGTTAGAGAGCAGAGACAGACGATTGTGGAGTTTGCACAGCGAGAAGGAATTGCTTTATCCCAATTCATCGAGATGCCTGCTTTTGGCGGTGAGAAAAGGATTGACCAACTCATCGGGCATTTGGAACACGGGGATACTCTCATTGTCAGTGAACTCAGCCGGATAGGTCGTTCGGTTGGTCAGATCGTGCGGACAGTAGATGCGTTGATTAAGGCGAGGATTCATTCATCGCTGTTAAAGAAGGCATTTGGCTTGATGAAAAAAACTCACAGACTCAACCTATGGTTAGGATATTTGATCTGCTTGCCCGGACTGACCGTCAGTTAGTCTCCATACATACAAAAGAAGGCTTATCCTCTGCCATAGGAAAAGGCAAGAAGCTGGGCAGACCAAAGGGGAGCTTTGGAATATCAAAACTTGATGGAAGGTCAAAAGAGATTGAGAGATTACTAGCGTTGGGTGTCTCAAAGAGTTCGATTGCCAAGATAATGGGAGTTGCGCGGACGACCGTTAATCACTTTATCAAATCAAGAGGATTGATAGAGGATAAGTGAATTGCTTTACATTATCTTAGTTATGGAATCTTGAGATTTTCCCATATTGAATCAAATCAGAAAAAGTGTACGGTAATGAAAAAATCCATTATAAGTTGCGGCATTTGCCAGAATGCCAATGCAGATTTGCCGTTTTTCAGAAAATCGGAGCCAATAATATATATCGCGAAGGGAATATATGATGGAATGAGATAAAGGAAAGATAAA
>JAKQFQ010000199.1 GCA_029558315.1 Bacillota bacterium | reverse complement strand
GTAACATGGCTAAACAGCTTGATGTTGAGCGTGTAGATATCTTTCAGTTCTTGAAGAAACCTGATTCAGATTACCCTGAGACCATGTCGTGTGTCTTTCAGTGGAACAAAAACCATGGGATAAAAAAGCTGAAATCAGCTGCGATTTTTAGAGTTGGTATGCTGGACAAGTTCATCCTTGATAAGATAAGTAAAAACGTTCCTGTTTCAGGCGAGGTGAATAATTACAAGGAATTCAGCCAGCTGTTCAGCATAAATGAAAATAACCGGATAAACTCATTTATACTGACCAATATAATTATTGATGACAAGATCTGGGGATTTGTCATCTGCTTGGATAAGAGAAAAAAGCTTTCTCTGAGCGCCGATGAGCTAATCTATCTCCTTGATGTGTCGAATAAGATCGCCTCAGAACTCCGTAATAAAGACATCCTCTGTGAGCTCATAAAAAACAATTCTGCATATCACTTCTTTGTGGATAAAGTGAGTGACATAGTTATTCACATAGATGAGAACTACAGGATCATGAGTTGTGGTGGATATAGTGTGGAAACAATGGGGTACACCGAGCATGATATTGTCGGCAAAATGTTCCATGAGCTCTTCTGGTTTGAAACCGTTGATGACAGAGATAGATTTACTAATGATTTTCAAAACTTTTTCAGCAGACGCCAGAACCTGGTGGGTCACATCCTTTTAAAGACCGGAGCAAAGTTGTATGTTGTTTGTCAGAGTGTCCCTGTTTTTCAGGATGGCCTGTTCAAAGGTGCGGTGTGTGTCATTACTGACATTGATGAGATCAAGAAAAATCAGCATGAAGTAAGGGACCGTGAAGAAAAGCTGAGAATATTATCAGAGAATGTAAGCAACGCATGCATACTCTGGGATAAGAATTACAAACCAATATATGTTTCCCCGCAGATCTTCGCGGAGACAGGTTTTTCATCTGATGAGGCATTGGATATGCTTACTGATGAGACCTCTCGTGGCGATTTTATGTTCGAAAAAACTTTCAACCTAATTATGCAGCATATTGAGAAGGTTTTTGAAACACAGAGGGATCATTCTTTTATTGCCGTGAACCTGAGAAAGAAGGATGGGACAGAGTATATCGCAAACATGGACTTTAAATTATTACGGAGAAAGACAGGAATATACGGGGTTCTCACGAGGATAAGGAACTCTGTAAACGGTCATTATCTGCTAGAAGACTCCCATCAAAGAATAATCAATGATCTGACACAAGAAATCATGTTCCTTACGAACGAGCACGCGAGATTTACCTATTGGAGCCCCTCTGTTAAGCCCTTGTTAGGTTACTCTATTGAGGAGGCTATGCGGATAAGAGGTGAAGAGCTGTTTGAAAGCACATCAGCAGACAGAATTGATAATGCACTAAGAAACGGGCAGAAGTCTTTCAGAAAGAAGGCCAAGAACTGGAAAAGGGTAATGCACATTAATTGTATTCATAAGGATGGCAGAAAAGTCAAAGGAAGGATGACACTTACGACCACATATAATGACCAGAATGAACCTATTGGGTTTATGGGAATAACTTCCCTCACAAATAAATAGGGCTTAGTTACCGCCATCCATTCTTGAATCAATCTCGACTTTCTATATCCAGATACGTATCTTTCGTTAAATGATAAAAGACCCAATCTTTTGATATTGATAGAGCACTCCACAGCCTCATACTATTATTAATCAATAATATCATTGGATAAGATGCTATTCCTCTTATACTCTCGATAAACGATTGTATAAACATTTGATTCAGATCAAATGCTGCGTACTTGTCATTCTGGTAAATATCTTTTTCCATAGCTAACCCTAAGTTGTTTTTAGAAAGATGAGGCCTTTTTGATAATCTTCTTCGATCTTGCGAGTGTTTCACAAACCTCAATGACTTCTTCCTGGGATGCCATTCTTCTTGTGACAGACATGATGTTGATATCACCCGAAGATGTGCGTATGAAGCTCACGCTGGTTTC
>JAKQFQ010000188.1 GCA_029558315.1 Bacillota bacterium | reverse complement strand
CTAACCATTCCACAGTCAATCTTATTGTCTGGGGATCATATGCTACAGAATGGAGCGATGAAGGTCTTCCAGGTGCAAGGGTAGGTCTTAAGGCCTATGCTGTCTTACCTGATGTATCTATGGCAAGTATATACAGTGATACCAAAGTTCAATTCAATTTCTATGACAAAGAGACAAGGATTGTACAAATGGAAGGAGAAGTATATTACCGTGTAAAGCCTCAGGAAGATGGACATGTATTTACAGTACAGGCAGGGGACAGGTTGATCGAACTTAATGATACAGAGGCATATATCCAAGTTGAAATTGATAACGATGAAATGATGGCAAAATATGAAGAGCGAGGAAAGTTTGAGTTTGATTCTGATTATGTTAACGACCCTTACATTACTCAAGAGGAATATATCCGGAGATCAGAAGAGATAGAAAAGAAGATGGAGGAATATAATAGAGAGTCAGAAGAATATAGTAAGAATATCTATGCTGTTAAAGTTTATACAACATCTGGTAGTGCAAAAATGTATTCCAGATCAGATAGGAATACGGTTTTGTATGAATTGACAGGGGATAATCCATTTACAATATTCAAATATAGGGAGTATGACAGAATGAATGCATATGAAGCAAAACAGGAGGAGATAGATGAATGGAAAGAAATTTTAGCGACAGGTTATGAATCAACAGAGTTTATGGCTAATCTTACTTTTTCTATGTCCAATTATGGTATGGGAAATTTTGCAGAAGTATCCTCAGAAGATCTTGTAAATATGCTTCAGATAAATATTGATGCTATTGAGCCACAAGCTAGAAAGACGACTGCATGGTTTAAGGCTGATATGGAGAATTTCCTTAGTGATTGGAATGAATTTATATCTAAAACTTCATGTAAACCAGGATGGTATCAAGCAACATCAGATAAATGTTGTCCCGATGGGTATAGATGGGATTCTTCTAGGCAATCATGTACAAAGACCACTTATACATATTACTGTGAGGATGGGTATACTCTTGGATCAGATAACATGTGTCATAAATCAGGATCGACGAGTGAGTCTCTTAAACCGACAGTCGGAAATACTCCTGCTTTTAGCTCAGGAGATTGTCCTCCGGCAGGTGATATTGTCATAACTTGGTGTTATCCAGAAGATGGTTCCGGATATGTATTCTGTGGGTATAATATTGTTAATAATAAAGAAAAATATTGTCAAGATACTGTGTTAGGGGGAGTTAAAATGGTTTGTGGAAATGTGGGAGATGGAGAAATCCCCAAGAAATGCCTGCCTACAGGATTTAGTAACTGGGTAAATCCATAGTTTTATCCTTTTATTCAAAAAAGAGAGATTTCTTGTATTGTGTAAGGCATCTACCTTCGAACCGTGGGGTACTAAAAAGTGGTCCGGAAATGAATATTTTCATCCACCAGAATGTGAAATTGAAATGCTTAAAATTAAGGGCGATTTTATGAAGCAACCAAGGGATTCCTATGTATAGTGGACAGGTCTTGTCGCAACCTTGAAAGAATGGCGGGACATA